>NZ_BAAAFA010000008.1:175226-267393 GCF_039523295.1 Colwellia asteriadis
CTAATGTTCTAAATAACCTGAGGTTAGGTTATTTAATGCCCTTCAGGTTCATCGTCTCATAAAAAAACCGATACGTTAAAATTAACATATCGGTTTTTTACTCAGCACATCCAAAATACACAAAGTGTGTGCTTCATTAATGAGTTTTCATTTTTGAAATTAGCATTCCAAAAGGTTACTAATCATTAATCTTTTTTAAAGTCATCATGGCAGCCGCCACAAGTTTTACCTACACCGCCAATAGCTTTTTTAGTTGCCGCTTCATCTTTGGTTTTAGCCGCTGCCATTAACGCAGCAGATGCTTTAGTTAAATCTTCAATACGGTGACTATAGTTGTCTGTTTCTTGCCAAATTTTAGCGAGTGCTTCGGTTTCAACATCAAACTTGCTGGTATCAGTACGGCTGTAATCGGCAATCATTAATGATAACTGGTTAATACGCAGCGCATGTTTTTCAGCTTTTTGGGCATCAAAAGGAGCTTTACCTTTCGCCATAGCACCTAATGGTCCCATGTTGCTACCTAAAAGACTAAAAACCGACTGACGTAATTCAGTTGAATAATTAGCATGCTTTAGTGAAGTTGCTTCTTGAGCCACACTAACGGTTGCTGCAACTAAACTTGTTGCTACGGCTAAAACTAAAACACTTTTTTTCAGGACACTCATCGCTAACCTCTCTCTTAGTAATTATTATTTGATGATTCTACTTTGCTTAGTGTAACGTAAAAACACATCACAAAAAGCAACAACTTGTAACAAAAACAATTAATACGTTTATAAAGTACACATCATTAAATTTTAAAGCTTCTCATAAACTTAAACAATCATTCCACCGCTTATTGATATTAATATCTAAGTTGCACATGACAACTTTTTTTACTCTGATGCGCGTAAGCTATGTAATGCTGGTTTATTAATATATTGTCGTAATGGTATATAACAAGCGTTAAAGACATTGCTCATAATAGTAGTTACAAAGCATTATCTCTATTATGTAAGCGAGCGTTTTATTATTTAGAAAGGAGTTCAGAGGTGCTTTATACCCGTTATTATTTACTAATAACGGGTATAAAGTAATACGAAGAGTGTTATAAGCCGTTAACTATTTCTTTAACCAATGGTGGTCCTTGGTAAATAAAACCAGTATAAACTTGTACTAAACTCGCACCAGCTTGAAGCTTTTCATTCGCATCTTCACTCGATGCTATACCGCCAACGCCAATAATAGGTAGTTTATTATTTAGTGCTTGAGAAAGTAGCTTAATAACTTGTGTGCTTTTATCTTTTACTGGCGCGCCACTTAAGCCACCTTGCTCATCGCCAAACTCTAATCCTTCTACTCCTTCGCGAGAAAGCGTAGTGTTAGTGGCAATAACACCGTCAATGTTATTATCAATCAGTGACTGTGCAATAGAGTTAACTTCTTCTGCAGATAAGTCTGGGGCAATTTTTACCGCAACTGGAACATATTTATCGTATTGCTCGGCTAACGCTGTTTGCTCTGCTTTTAGGGCTGACAATAATTCATTTAATGCTTCACCGTATTGTAATGAGCGTAAACCTGGAGTGTTTGGCGATGATATATTCACGGTAATATAAGAAGCAAAGTTATACACTTTACGCATACAATGAATGTAATCGTCTTTGGCATTTTCTTCAGGCGTATCTTTATTTTTACCAATATTAATACCAAGCACGCCTTTGAAGTTAGCCGCTTGTACTTGTGAAACTAAGTAATCAACACCTTTATTATTAAAGCCCATACGGTTAATAACTGCGTTAGCTTTAGGTAATCTAAAAATACGCGGTTTATCATTACCTGGCTGTGGTCGTGGTGTTACGGTACCCACTTCAACAAAACCAAACCCCATCGCTGCAAAAGCATTAATACATTCGCCGTTTTTATCCAAACCGGCAGCTAAACCAACAGGGTTAGGAAATTTAATGCCCATAACCGTTACCGGCTTGTTTGGCACCGATTGTTTATAAAGTACATTAACTGGTGATTTACCGGTACTTTTTAAACCTTTAATCGTCAGTTCGTGAATAGTTTCCGCATCAAACTGAAAAAGTACTTTGCGAATAGCTGGATAAAACATAATGTTCCTACTCAATAGATAAATAATACGCGCTAAAAATTATGGCTGCATAATAGCATAAAAAAATCCCCGCTAGGCGAGGATTTGATCAATAAAACAAGCTTTATTTATTCACGCTATTGGTGCTTAAATAGCCATAATTAATTAATGCTAACCGGTTGGCAGTTTAGGCTTAATAGCATTAATTCACGTAATGCCACTGAGAACTTAGCAAAATCGTGCGTTTGCCCTACTTTAAAGTCAGTTAAAATATGCTTCCAGCGATCAAGTGGTTGTTCGTTAGTTGCAATCCATTTATCAAGTAGTTGGTCTAGTGCAGAGAACTCTTTATCGCACTGACAACGTAATACAACTGAAGTTAGTGAGCGTTGTTGCCAATCGAGCTCTTCCCTAAATGACGCTCTTGCCAATGCTTGCCAATGGTTTGCAACCGCTTGACGAGTAATTTGGTCTAAGAACCAGTGTAGCTCTAAGCGTGCACCCAGTTTAAAGTAAAGGTTAGCTGCTTGCTCAATAGTACAACCGTTTTCTTGGGCAACTTCAGCAATATCCATAGTAGAGAACAGTGTACTTAACTGTGAAATACGTTGCGCAATAACTTTCGGAATACCTGCTTCAACTAAGTCATTAGCAACACGCTCTAGCGCTTCAATTTCATCACTGATCATAAAGTCGGCTAGCTTTTCAGACAACGTTGCAAACGTTGGTTGATAAAGAGCAATTGACTCAGCAATAGGTAACGACTTATTACGATGACGTAAGAACCAGCGTGTAACACGGCGTACCGTACGACGATATTGAAATAACATTTCAGTTTGAATAGCTGTAGATATTTTATTATCTAGCACTTCAATTTGTTCCCAAAAGCTTTCAAGTTCAAACACCGCACTAGCAATAGTATAACAGTTCGCTATTTCAGCAACACTTGCACCAGTCTCTTCTTGCATGCGATTAACAAAGTTAAAGCCCATATCATTGCCAATTTTGTTAGCAAGTTTAGTGGCAATAATTTCTGCACGTAATGGATGGTTTTGCATCTCATTTTGATACTTATTACGTAGTTGCTCAGGGAAAGCGGTTATTAACAATCTGTCATGATAATCGTTTGTTGTGATTTCATCATGCACTAAGTCTTCTTTTAACACCATTTTGCTGTAAGCAAGTAACACCGATAGCTCTGGGCGCGTTAAACCTTTGCCTTGCGCTAAACGGTCAGCAATTTCTTCATCATCAGGGATAAACTCTAAGGTACGATCTAGTTTACCCGTTCTTTCTAATTCATGAATAAAGCGCACTTGCTCTTTAAGTTGGTTAACACCACGCATAGCGGTAATAGACAATGAATGCGTTTGGCGGTAACAATCTTCAATAACTAATTCACCTACTTCATCAGTCATATCGTAAAGCACTTTATTACGCTGTTTGATGGTTAAATCACCATTTTGTACTAGCGTGTTAAGTAAAATTTTAATATTAACTTCGTTATCTGAACAGTCTACACCACCCGCGTTATCTACCGCATCAGTATTAATGCGACCACCTTTAGCTGCATATTCAATACGACCTAGTTGAGTAAAACCTAAGTTACCACCTTCACCGACAACTTTTGCTTTTAACTCTTTACCATTAATGCGTAAAACATCATTGGCGCGATCGCCCACTTCTAAATGCGTTTCTTTGCTACCTTTAACATAGGTACCAATACCGCCATTCCAAAGTAGATCAACTTTCATGGTTAAAATAGCTTGAATTAAATCGGTTGGTGCTAAGCTTTGCTTTTGCGTACCCAACATTTTTTTAATTTCAGGCGTTAACTTAATTGATTTCACATGACGACTAAAAATACCACCGCCTTGAGAAATTAATTTCGCGTTATAATCTTCCCAAGTACAACCTGGCGTATTAAATAAACGCTCGCGTTCAACGTAAGAGCTTGCTGCATCTGGATTTGGGTCAATAAAAATATGCATGTGGTTAAACGCAGACTGTAAACGAATATGTTTTGATAACAACATACCATTACCAAAAACATCGCCCGCCATGTCACCTATAGCAATACAGGTGAAATCGGTTGTTTGACAATCAATATCCATTTCTCGGAAATGACGCTTCACAGATTCCCATGCACCTTTTGCGGTAATGCCCATAGCTTTGTGATCATAACCAACGCTACCACCTGATGCGAATGCGTCCCCTAACCAGAAGTTATACTCATCCGAAATACTGTTAGCAATATCAGAGAAAGTCGCAGTACCTTTATCTGCTGCTACTACTAAATACGCATCATCTTCGTCAAGGCGAATAACATCTTTGGGTGGCACAATTTCACCATCAACTATATTGTCAGTAATATCTAACAATGCTCGAATAAAGGTACGGTAGCACTCTTTACCTGCTTCAAATATTTCTTCGCGAGAGCCACTTGGTAATTGTTTACAAACAAAACCACCTTTTGCACCAACAGGTACAATAACGGTATTTTTCACTTGCTGTGCTTTAACTAAGCCTAATACTTCTGTGCGGAAATCTTCACGACGGTCAGACCAACGTAAACCACCACGAGCAACTTTACCGCCTCGTAAATGCACACCCTCTACTTGAGGAGAGTAGACAAATATTTCGAATTTAGGGATAGGTAAAGGAACTTCGCTAATTTGCTCTGGTAATATTTTAAATGAAATATAAGACTTAGTATTACCTTGGGCATCTTTTTGAAAGTAGTTCGTTCTAATCGTCGCATTAATCATTTCAACAAAACGTCTAATAATGCGATCGTCATCTAAGTTAGCAACATTATCTAAAGAGCTTTCTACTTCAGCTAATACCTTGGTAATAGCTTTTTCTTTCGCCGTTGCTGATAACTTACTTTGCGGGTCAAAGCGTAAATTAAATAGGTTAATTAATAACTCAGCGATACTCGGGTAATTAGAGAAGGTATCTTCGATATAGCTTTGGCTAAAACGACCACCGATTTGACGCTCATATTTAGCAAAAGCACGTAATATTGATACTGCCCTACCTTCAATACCAGCACCTAAAATTAAGCGGTTAAAGCCATCATCTTCTAAATCACCACTCCATACTTTAGCAAACGCATCTTGGAATAATGTTCTTACTTTATATAAATCAAACTTACCATTGCCATTAACGAGCATTGAAAAGTCTAAAATCCAGTTCACTTCACCGTTAATTGTTTTTATTGCGTAAGGGCTTTCACCAATAACACGTAAACCAAAGTTTTCTAACATTGGTAATACGTCACTTAAGTGGATTGGCTCACCAATATGAAATAGCTTTAATTTAACAAAGCGACTATCTGCTTTCTCTTCAAGCGGTTGATAAAATAACATTTCTAAGCTGTTATCTGCACTCACCTTTTCTAGCTTTTCAATATCAACAATAGCTGAACCTGGTAATACTTCATCTTTATACGATTGTGGGAAGTGGGTATATTTACGACCAAGTGCTTTAGCGTCAGCTTCACCGTAATTAGCCGCTAGTGCTGATACTAATTTATCATCCCAGTTGCGGGCAGCTTCATTTAGATTCTTTTCAATTTCTTTCACGTTAATATCTGCTTTAGTCGAGTTAACTTTCACAATGTAATGTGTTCTTGCATGAACAGACTCTGAGAAGAAGGTAGTAAATTCAACTTCTTCTTTACTATTAAATGCCTGTTGTAATAATTCTTGCGTATCAATACGTAATTTGGTGTTATAGCGTTCTCTTGGTACATAAACCATACAAGAATAGAAACGATCAAACGCGTCGCGACGAACAAATAAGCCACAGTAATCGCGTTCTTGCATTTGTAAAATGCCTGTAACCGTTCGTAATAATTCATCAACTGACGATTGCAATATTTCATCACGTGGGTAAGTTTCTAAAATATTGATTAGGGTTTTATAGTCGTGAGTACCCTTGGCGTAACCTGACGCGTCACATACCGCCATAACTTTTGAGCTAATAAACGGCAAGTTCTGTACGCTATTGGTGTAATAGGCTGAGCCGAATAAACCAATAAAGCGCTCTTCGCCAATCACATTACCTTTATTATCGAAGCGTTTAACACCAATATAGTCAAGCTGAGCTGGACGATGAACCCGTGAACACGAATTAGTTTTCGTTAAAATTAAGTGACTATTGCCTAGCGCAACTTCTCGGCCTCGTTCGCTTAAACTTGAAACTAGTCGAGTCGCGGTACCTTTTGAGTTTTTCATTAAGCCTAAGCTCGACCCAATATTGGCATTTAACGAAATATCGCCTTTAACGGCTTGTACTTCGTAATCGCGGTAACCCATTAACGTGAAGTTGTTATCAGCCATCCAGTTAAGAAAGTCTAATGAGTCTTGTTTTTCTTGCTTACCGCCCGGTAACTTAGCTTTGCTCACTTCACTAATCACGGTTTTTAAGCGAGCTAGCATAGGTTGCCAATCACTTACGGTTAAGCTGATATCTTCAACCACTGATAATAATTCAGACTTAATATTATCAAGCTCACTCTGCTCTGACTGTCGATCTATTTCAATTAAGAAGATAGTTTCTTCTGACGTTGCTTTTAATTTTGTGTCAACAATAGGTGATAGTGCCGTCACATCTAATTTTTCATTACGTACAACTTTCAATGGCGCATTTAACATTAAATGTGGTGAAAGCCCTAGACGGTTTAGTGCAATACGAATAGAGTCCACTAAAAAAGGCATGTCTTTAACGATAACTTCGATAATGGTGTGACTCGACTTCCAACCGTTTTTATCTACTGATGGGTTAAATACATGAATAACCGGCGTTTCATCTTTGTGTTCATTTAATGAACTCCATAAGCTTAATGCCGCGCCATACATATCACTGTCATTACGATCTAATAAATCTAAAGACGATATTTTCCCGTACAATAAATTGGCAAACTGCTCAACTAATGGAGCAGTTTTACTATCAACTTTTTGTTGGATAAGTTTCGCTACATTGTTAAGTATAACCGAGGAAGAACTGTTCACTAACGCCATGAGTGTTTCCTTTTAAAAAGAAAGCTTGAAATAATTGGTTGTTGTATTAATAAAGTCATTATTTAGTCGATAAAAAGGCTCAATAAATGAATTTACTATTTATTTTTTTAATAGTGTCTATCAGGATAGACTATGAAATGAATTTTATGAATAAATTTAGGCGATTGCGAGTAATATTTTCATTAACTCGGGCTAAATAATTAGATAAAAATCAGTAGATGAACACTTTCTTGTACACTTGATTATGTTTATGCAACTAAGCTAAATATATAATGCTTTAAAGGCGATATTTGTGTTTATTTATGCAAAAAAACAAAATACTATAAATAATGTTTTATTCGCTTTTTCAATCAGGTGTACCGATACATAATTTGCTTCATAAGTACTTCACATCTATAGTTTAATAAGCTTAGTGTAATAACTTAGTGAGAGGTTCCCTTTTTAATTTTTCATTAAATTTTTTGAATATCTAAAAAATAATACAGTTGTCTAAATGAAATTTACTTTCTCTAATATTTCCCTTAATTACTTTTGTCGTATTTTGTTGACCCTATGTCTTCTTTATTGTCCTGCAACTTTAGCTGATTCGGTTATATATGCTGATATACTCAAAGCTGAAGATTATAGGTTACGTTATAACCTAGCTCTTGGAGGACAAAAAGCAATAGACATTAAAGATTACACTCCTACTAAAGTAGGCTCTCAACGTGAAATAGTCGAAATGATTATTTTACAAAAAGCACTATACCTCGGTGGTGAAAAGTCTACTATCGCTTTTAACCCAAAAGACTCCTTAACACTAAGAGAAGTAACGTCTTTAGTTAAAGGTGACAGCTTACTTTATGGTAATACATTATGGTTTGAGATGATTAAGGATTATCAAGGCTCTTTATATATTAGTGACCCACTAATTAGGTACGGTGAATATGAAGCTGGATTTTATACAAGCCGAAGTAATAAAAAAGCATTGTCGACCACGATGGAGACCCTTAAAGATTTAAAAGTTATTACCAGTAGCCAATGGGGCGCTGATTGGCGAGCGTTACATAATAGCCCAGTACAAACGATCAACTTTATGGGGTCATGGATTGACATGCTATCGATGGTAGAGTACCAGGTTGTTGACGCTATGCTGATCAATTTCAGTTTACAAGAAGATCTAAGTTTAATGTTCGATGATAAAACCTATATTCCTATTCCTAATATTAAAATAATGCTGCCTGGTAGTCGTCATTTTGTGGTCAGTAAAAAACACCCTAATGGAGCGCAAGTGTTTAATGCCTTAAATAAAGGAATTAAAATCATGCGTGAAAGTGGAGAAATAGAAAAACTATATCGTCAAGCAGGTTTCATTAATTCAAAGGTTAAAGGCTGGTCTATAGCAAACAGTACTATGTTAACGGTTGACGCCAAATGATTAGTGTTATTTATAAATCACTTATAGTCAGCACTTTATTAATGTTCACAATACCCAACAATAAATGCTATGCACAAAACGATGAGGCTTTAAGCGCCTTAGCTAATGAAATTAAATTAGACCCTCAAAGTGTTATTGATAAAACAGAGTCATTGATAAATGACTCTCCGAAAGAGAAAAGTCTTTCGTTACGTTTTTTACAACTGCAAGCCTATGTCGCTAATGATTTAGACATGCGTTCAATTCCTAAAATAGCCATATTAAAGCAATTGGCTATAGACCTTAAACGTAACGATATATTAGTAGAAACACTTATTTTTCAAGCCATGATCGCAAGACGTAACGAGCATTACTCTGACGCCTTAAAATATAATTTTCAGGCGTTTAAATTAAGCGAAAAACTACATAACCCAGAGATAAAAACACGTGTTTTACAAAATTTAGCGCAGCTCTACTCTGAGCTTGAGCGCTATAAAGAGTCACTTGAATTTTATGATCGTGCGTTACTATTAAGTAATCAGGTCAATCAAGACATAAGCAATGAAATACTTATTGAAAAGGGCTTAGTTTACCTTGTGTTAGGTAATTACTTCCAAGCTAAGGCGTTACTTAATCAAGCACTACATACCGTTAACAAAACAAGTACCAATGCTTACTCTTTAAAAGTATATTTAGGTCAGCTTTACGTCATTTTAGGAGATTACTCCAAGGCACTGCTTTATCTCGAGTCATTAACCTCAGCAACCTTAGAAAACCTGCCCGCACAAACTAGACGTAACTATTTTGAATATTTAGCAAGGGCTTACCTACAACAGGGTAACTTTACTAAAGCAATTACCATCGCCAAACAGCAATTACTCAAAAATTACAATACGCGCTTTTTATCGCACCAAGCAAATTTACAAAAAATAGTTGCTCAAGCTTATTTCCAACAGTTAGATTATGAAAACGCCTATACCTTTTTACAGCGCTATAATTTAGTGCAACAAGCAGTGCATGAGAAAGTTAGAGACAGTAAAGTATTACAACTTGAAGCACAATTTAGCAAAGAACAACAAGAGTCAAAAATAAAATTATTAGAGCAAGACAGTGCGTTACAGAAAAGTTTATATGAAAACCAAAAAATAGCACAAGAACAAAAGCACCAAAAAGAGCGTTATCATCAACAATTATCAATTATTGCGTTGATTGTTGGTTTTATTATTTTGTTATTTGCTTTTAGGCAACTTCAGGTCCGGAAATATACAAAACGATTAGAGCATAATGTTAAAGAACGCACTAAAGAGCTTGCATATAAAAATCAAGAGTTGAAAGAGATAAGCGTACTTGACCAACTCACAGGTTTACATAATAGGCGTTTTCTTTATCAATCCATCGACAAAGATATTAGTCGCGTAGATCGTTATTATCATGAAATGAATGCTAGCCTTGAGCAGGCAGCTCCAGAAAATACAGTCAACCATCACATTGATAATAACCTAGAGCATGATCTCACTTTTATTCTTATCGACCTCGATCATTTTAAACAAGTAAATGATAACTATGGCCACTCTGCAGGTGATAATGTTTTAGTGCAAATGAAAACATTAATCAAGCAAACCTTTCGAGAGTCGGATTTTTTAATTCGCTGGGGAGGTGAAGAATTTCTTATTGTAGCTCGCTATGTTAACCGTTATAAAATTAACGCAGTCATTGAGCGCTTCAGAAAAGCTGTTGCTACCCATACTTTTGTTTTGAATAACACCAAAAGTATCCATTGTAGCTGCTCTATTGGTTTTGCTTCATACCCATTCTCTCAGCACCACCCTAAACTGTTTACTTGGGAGCAAGTTATCGATATTGCCGATATCGCACTTTATAGCGCGAAAGAAAATCAGCGCGATGCGTGGGTAGGTTTATTAGCAGGAGAGCAATTAGAGAACGTAAGTAAATTAACGAAAGTAGCAGTAAAAGATAATGCTGAAAAGTACGCGATAACGAGAATAAAAAATGAAACAAGCGCGATGTTAAACGAACAGAAGATCGCTTGTGTATCTAGCATTAATATCACACATGCCAAAAATTTATTTAATCAATAACTTATAAGCTATGGGCTGTTGAACTTTCACGGTTAAATTTTGTTAGAGATAAAAGCGTTTTAATCGCGGCGGACAACGTTTTTTGGTCATTTTTACTGCGTTATCACCTTTTTATGTGACGCTACATGGATGTAGCTTATTAGACAATGCAGGAGCTTATTGTCCTGAATAACCACACGACAAAGGCTCTGTCTTGTATAAACACCCAACAAAAATCGGCAAAAAAATCTCGAAAGTTCAACAACCCCTAGCTCAAATAGAGTGAACACAAAATATTTCCTTGTACGGATTTAAAAAGCCCTATTTACGTGTAAATAGGGCTTTTTAAATACCTTCAGTAACAAGTAATAAGCTAAATCATTTATTAGCTTTATTAGCCGGCCACAAGAAGGCCGCTAACGCAGGTAAAACAATAATTGCGGCCAGCATATTCACTAAGAACATAAAGGTTAACAGTATTCCCATATCAACTTGGAATTTCAAATCCGAGAAGAACCACGTGGATACGCCTATAGCTAAGGTTATTCCCGTAATTAATACTGCGCTACCTCGCTCTTTTAAAGCCGATAAGTACGCACTATGGACACTGGCACCGGCTTTGAGTTGGGCGCTCATCGTTGATAAAATATAAATACCATAATCGACACCAATACCAACCCCCAAAGCAATAACGGGTAATGTAGAAACCGTTAAACCAATATCAAGCACTGTCATTAACCATTGTGCAAGCGTGGAAACAACATAAAGCGGTAGTACCACAACAATGGTAGCTCTGACACTTCTAAAGCTAATCAAACATAAAAGAATAACCGCGCCATATACATATAACATCATAGGTATTTGAGCTTGCGCTACAGCTTCGTTTGTTGCAGCCATGACTCCAACAGGGCCAGACGCTAATTTAAACTCTATAGCCTCATTATCTAATTCACTTGCTGCAAGTTTTACCGCATCAACAACACGGTCAATCGTTTCAGCTTTATGATCTTCTAAAAAAAGAATAACCGGCATAACACTACAGTTATTATTTAACAAGCCACTTGATGAAGGAATACGTGCAATTGATTGTACTAAGGTTTGCTGATTACGCGGTATTACACGCCACTTAGGATTGCCCTCGTTGTAACCCGCATTCACTAATTTTGAAATTGATGCCAAGCTTACCGCAGATTGCACTCCTGCAATGTTTTGCATTTGCCATTGAAACTTATCAATCGTCGTCATGGTGTTATAACTTGTACACGCATCGGGTGTTGTTTCAACAATAACGGACATATAATCAACGCTAATCGCGTATTTATCGGTAATTAAAAATGTATCTTGGTTATAGCGAGAGCTTTCATGCAATGCAGGAGCCCCAGCATGTAGCTCACCAATTTTTAAATTATTACCTTGATAAAAACCAATAACATAAAGGATAGCGGTAAACAAAAGAATAACCGAGGCAATCTTTCTTGTTGAAAAAGAAGCAACGACTTGCCAAAAAACACTTTCTTCAGATAACTGCCCTACTTTAGCCTTAGGCGATATGTTCATGTAAGACACTAATATAGGCAGTAAAATAAGGTTGGTTAAAATAATCATGGCCACGCCAATAGAGGCGGTAATAGCTAACTCACGAATAATGCCAATATCGATTGAAAGTAAGGTTAAAAAGCCAACAGTGTCGGATAATAATGCTATACCACCTGGTATTAATAAGGCCCTAAAACTCGCTTGAGCCGCCGCTTTAGTTGTTAGCCCTTTGCCAATTTTTTTCACCACTGCATTGATCATTTGTACGCCATGGCTAACACCAATAGCAAAAACAAGAAATGGAATTAAAATAGACATAGGGTCTAAACCAAACCCTAAACTTGATAACATACCCATTTGCCAAATAACGGCAATGAGTGAACAAGTAATAGGAAGTAGCGTTAACCTTATTGAATGAGAGAAAAGGTAAACCATCACCGCTGTAATGGCGATAGCTATAGCAAAGAATAGCACTACACCTTTAGCACCATTTGCCACATCACCAACCATTTTAGCAAAACCGATAATATGAACACTAATATTTTCATTTTCAAAGGTTTGTCTAACATCTTGCTCAAGTTGCTCTGATATTTTTAAAATATCTAATTTTTCACCAGTATCGGGGTTAATTTCAAGTAATGCCGCTTTAACCATGGCACAACTGTAATCATCAGAAACAATACTGCCAACAATACCCGCTTTTTCAATATTCCCTTTAACCGTAGCTAAACCTTGTTTAGTTGCTTGAAAATCAGCAGGAATAACAGGTCCGCCAGCAAAACCGTCTTCCACGATTTCAACAAAGCGAGTGCTTGGAGAAAAAACGGATTTAACTTGAATACGATCAACACCAGGAATAAAAAACAATTTATCGTGTACGCCTTTTAGCGTATCAAAAAAGCGCTCATTAAAAATGTCTCCTTCACTATCACAGACTGAAATAAGGATATTATTAGCACCGCCAAAATTGGCACTGTGCTTCATATACGTTTTCATATAACTATGGTTTAACGGTATGTTTTTAGTAAAAGAGGCATCGAGTCTTATTTGTGTCGCCTGAAAAAATAGAAAAGTACTCATGATGATAAATAACATCAACACAAAAATTCGGTGACGGAATAAGTTAATTTCAAGTAAAGATGAGAGCGATTTTTTCATATTATTATTTTCCAAACAAAATCATGACTGATGACGATTAATCGTCTTTATCTAGTCGATGAAATCAAATATCGAAGAGCTAAGTAAGTAACTAAATGCGTACTTAGTGTGACTTACTTTGACGGTAACTTGAGTGTTTTTACACCCACTTCGGATACGGCGATGAGTTTATTTTTAAACCAAACGCCAGCAATTAATGCTTTCCCGTCACTTTGAATACGAGAGCTGAAATTTTCACCGTCATCAAGGCTCATAAGTACTGTACCGTTATTACCTAAAATAAACATATCGGCGTTATCACCAAAAACAATATCATTAAGTAACGCGGTGGTGCCTGAAGTAACTTGTTGCCATTGAGCACCATTTTGAATCCCCCGAAAAATATTGCCCCGTAAACCAACCACCAATAAATTTCCCGCTTTAGTGCGCCCTAAATCAAAAAAAGAACCTCGGTAAATTTCATCAAAACGCTGCCAAGTTAAACCAAAATCATTACTCTTGGCTAACAGCCCTACTTCACCTAATAAGAATAATGTGCGTCCATCAGCAACCAGACGATTGAAGTGCGGTAAAATATAAGAAATCTCATCAAGGTAAGCGGTTTCATCTTCAACTTTAAGCTCATTTAAATAATCTTTATCATCAGGAGATAAAAACTCTTGATGAAACTCATTTTGCCAGCTTTGACCACCATCAAGTGTTCTTAATACTAAGCCATATGCGCCAATAGCAACCCCTTCTAGTGGGCTTTTAAATAACACATCCAATAATGGTTTTTCTAGCTCGGGTTGAAAGTGTTGTACTTGCCAATTATTACCGCCATCAGTAGTGTGCAATATAGTAGCATCGTGGCCAACTGCCCAACCAAGCTGTTCATTATAAAAAGTAACACTAGTTAGTGTTGTTTGCACGGGGACATTAGCTTGTTGCCATTGTTCACCGTCACTAGATGTTAAAATATGTCCGTATTCGCCTACTGCAACAACTTTATCATCAGATACTTTTTCAATATCGAGCAATAATGATTGGCTTGCCAGTGCTGATTTAACTGAGGCATTGCCTGAGAGGTTTGTGCTAATAAATACGGTGGGTGTTGCATAAGCGCACAATGGTATAAAACATAGGCTAATGAGAGCAACAAGGAAACGCTTCATATAATAACTCGATTAATTTAAACAATGCACTGCCGAACGTTAATAAAAGTTCAGCAGCTTTAGTGGGTAACTAAAAACGGCTGATAGTTGTCAGCCGTTTTAAAGAGTGCTTACCTGCGACCTTCACGTCTTAATGCAGCTGGTGTGAAGTCTCGTTCATTTAACTCTTGCGAGAAGTCATACATTTTAGCTTCATTATCTAAGCCTAAGGCAATATAACGGCGTGACTGGATATCATGATATACATCTAATGTTGACCAATGCGTTGGCACTTCATAGTAGTTAATTGTATGAGAAATACCTACACGGTAAAGCTCATCACGATTATCGTATATATCGGTAACAGCCACTTGCCAGCTATCTTCATCAATATAGAAAACACGCTTTTTATAAGTATGACGCGTATTTTCTTTTAAGTTAGCTTCAACAACCCATACACGGTGCTTTTCATAGCGTACTAAGTCTTGGTTAATATGACCTGGTTGTAAAATGTCATCATATTTAACTTTATCACTGTGTAAACGGTAATCATTATAAGGAATTAATAACTCTTGCTTACCCTTTAGCGTCCAGTTATAACGATTCGGCGCACCATTAAACATATCAAGATCGTCATTCGTTCTTAAGCCATCTGATGCTGTACCTGGAGAATCATACGCTACGTTTGGAGCACGACGTACACGACGTTGGCCAGTATTATAAGTCCAAGCTTGGCGTGGTGTTTTAATTTGATCCATCGTTTCATGAACAAGCAAAGCGGTACCTGCTAGGCGGGCTGGCTCTGAAATAGTTTGCTTAAACTTAAACAAAATATTTGTTTCTTGAAGCTGCTCAGGTGAAGCGCCTTTAACATTATAAGGTAATAATAGGGTCTCACTTAAACCAACATAAGTATAATCACCTGAGGCGGTCGGTGCTGCTTGCCCCCCTTGACGTACTACACTTTCACCACGGTAACGCAGAGTGTGGTTCCAAATAGCTTCTAAGCCATTCGCTGGAACAGGAAACGGAATTCCCACAGCCGCATTTTTAATACCATTACCACCTTCAACCAGTTCAGCTTTTGTGGCATTCGTTTCAACCGCTTGATAAACATGCTCAGGATAAGAAGCACTACGGCGTGTTTGGTAAACATTCATCTTGAATGTTTCTGGATAAGTTTCAAATAACTTGATTTGTCCTGGCGTTAATAACGCTTTATGTTCAGCAAGGTTACTTGCTGTAATGGTATAAGCGATTTTATCATCTGGATAAGGGTCAAGATGATGATCGCCAGCCGTATATCCCGTAGGAAGTTCAGTAATACCACCTTGCCACGCAGGAATAGAGCCATCAGCATTACCCGCACGAACAGCGCCCATTGGTGTAAGCTCTTTAGATAACTGCTGAGCTTGCTCCGGAGTAATTTTAGCAAAAGCATTGCCACTTAAGGCAACAGAAATAGCAACCGACAGTAAAGGGAGCCTAGCCATAGTAGATTTAATTATAGTTTTCATTTAATAAGCTCCTAGTCTTATATAGAGTATTTGATGTTGAAAGAAACGTAGTCGCGATCTTCCATTTGGTTGGTTGTTCCCACACCACCAAAGAAGCCGTTATAAGATAAGTCGGCAGACCAACGACTCTGATAATCAAACGTTACACCTAGCGATACTGATTTTCTATCTTCAATAAACATAAACAGTGGATCAGGTGTTATACCTTTAACATCGTGAGAAAAAATAATTTTTGGTGACATATTAATACCAGCAATCACGTTGGTATAGTCAAGTTTAGCAACAGCACGATAACCCCAGGCAAATTCTGTTGGGAATGGGTTAGTTTCTACGCCATCTTGCAGAGCTAGGTTTAAACCTGGGCTACTAGCAATGCCACCACTTCTTGCTGTGCCAGGACCATTTAAGCGTAATGTCTCTTCTGAAGGCATATCATTAATATTAATACCGCCAACTTCAACAACACCAACAAACTGGCT
Organism: Colwellia asteriadis; assembly: GCF_039523295.1. NCBI lineage: Bacteria > Pseudomonadati > Pseudomonadota > Gammaproteobacteria > Alteromonadales > Colwelliaceae > Colwellia > Colwellia asteriadis. The sequence continues at coordinate 191,628 of NZ_BAAAFA010000008.1, forward strand.
AGCGCCTAACGTAGGACCAAAAAGGTGAGTTAACGTCATTTGTGCTTGTACCGTATCAGACAATACAAAGCCATTCGCTGAAACACCTGAGCCAAAAGGCTGTCCTGTAGCAGGGTCAACCATTTGTGAAACGCCATTTAATGCATCACCTTTGGAAATATTTGGCTCGGCATTATAAAGTTGTTGTGCCGTCGCGGCAAAAAGCAACTCTACATCGTCAATTTGAAACGGCTCATCTTGTCGATAACTTACTTCACCGGCAACAGCTGTTGTACCAACCGTAGTATTAAAGCTCATCGCATACATTTTAATGTCTTCAGGATAAACCAGCTCTACGCGTGAGAAGCTCTTTAAATCGTCATAATTACCTTCAGTAATTTCATTCGTTGCCAAATAACCTAAATCACTGGCAATAGTGGCACCATTATAATCGGCTGTAACACCAGAAAATATTGGTCTGCGACTGTGATAATTTACATGGTACAAGCTAATTTCTGTATCGTTTAGCTCAGGTAAAAACCAAGATAAACGCACACCGTATTGCCCACCATCTTCAGGTTTCTTTTCAGCTTTACTGCCCGGAGCCCTTAACGTTAAGTTACCTGAGTATGCAAGATACATAGCCCCAGCTTGTTGAGGTGTTACTGCCCCAGATCTTACCGCAGCACCTAAATCATTTAAACCTGAAATAAGAAAGTCTAAGTCCATGTCAGGATTACCACCGAAACCTAACTGAACATTGTTATATTGACCACCGTCACCAGCAAAATCATTGGTTGAGAAATAGCTACCCGGTGGTGGTAATACTGTTTTTTCCCAAGTGTATTGATAAAAAATTTCAACGTTAAAGTTTTCAGTAACGCCCAAAGATCCCCATAAGGCACCAAAAGGAATAAATGCTTCTTTTAGCTCTGCGCCAGGGGCACGTAAACGCGCAATATCTACTGGGTTAATTTCACTAATACCGTGAGAAATAAGTGTGCTTTCCCCCCAGCTAATAACTTGATTACCCACACGAACAGAAAGTGGCATTTCACCTATATCAAAGTCACCATAAGCATAAGCATCTAACAAACGGATGTCGCGACAAACTTGCTCTTTAGCTTCACCATCACGACAAGGGTCATAAACATTACCCGTAATAGGGTTAGACCAAGCACGATCATCATCCATCATTGCCATATCATAGTAATACATACCACGAACAAAAATACCAAAGCCTTGATAGTGAATATCTAAATCATGGCTACCTTTAAGCATTTTCGAAAAGCTCTCACCAGCGTTGTAATTTAAATTACCATTATCACCGTTAGTTGAGTAGCCACCGGCACCTTGAGCCCAAACAGTGTTTTTTGATGGTTCAAAAGCAGGGTTTACCAGGGAGTAATTAGAGAAGTCTAAACCGTTTTGTGCATTATTCGATTTACCTACGTTATCGTTCCAGTTTCTATCTTCTACACGCCAACTTGAGCCAACACTAAAAGTAGAGTCGAAACTAATTTCTACATCACCGACCTCAAATAATGCAGCATTTACGGTACTTACTGTTGCTAGTGACGTTAAAGAAAAAGCTGCAGCAATGCCAACAGCTAAAGGTTTTTTTATAAACCTATTACGAGGGTTGTGTGTCATGTAATGTCTCCCCTATCCCAATTTATTTGTGCTTAAGCACTCTAAGTCGTTATTGTTTTAATACTAGTTAACTTTTTATTTATGGTAACCATCAAGGTGGTTTACGCAATAATTGCATCATTTAACTATGGTAGCAAGCGTAAAAATAGCAACTAACTCGCTGTATTTAAATGAATTGCGTTCAATTTAAGCATAATTTCCTGCAAATGTTTTAAACTCTTGTTTTATTATTTTTTTCACGTACCAATTAATAATAGAGTAAGTTCATGAAATAACACTTATTTACTTACTCTATTAACAATATCATCGCATTTCCATGGTCAGACCACTGTTTTAAGCTATTACTCTAAGTTTATTTCAAATAGCTTAAGAAATTTTCGTTAACGCTAAAAATTTATTGTTTTGTGTTTCTAAACAAAAATAACCTTTAATGCCGATACTTGTTACATGTTGTCGTAAGTGCATAGCTGGAAACTGCACCCTAACGCCTGTGGTTGTAGTTGCTACAATTGATTCAACATGTCCTTGATAGTAAGGTAAAAAATCATATGCCGACATATTAATTGTAAAGTAATACTTCATTAGGTAATTTTCTATTCTATAGATTAGTCCAAATCCGCTAAGGCAGTAAGTTAACTACATTGCCTGGCTTATTCACATAATGCTGCATCAAGCTTTTCTTTAAGATCATTTGATAAGTTACTCAAGCCTTGAATCTTCAATAAATTATCTCTCATCATATTTTGATGCGCAGGTGCAAAGTTTTTAAACTGTATTAACGGTGTAATTAAACGCGATGCGACTTGTGGGTTTATAGCGTTTAACGCCATAACTTGTTCAGTTAAGAATTGATAGCCTCGACCCGTTTTACAATGAAAGTTTTCTGGGTTATTCATCGCAAATGCACCAATTAAAGACCGTGCTCTGTTGGGGTTTTTGAGCGTAAATAATGTGTGTGAAAGCAATTGATTAAGCTGTTCAAATATATCGCTACTTACTTGACTTGCCATTAACGCAAACCATTTATCCATCACTAAAGTCGTTGATTGCCAGCGACTTTCAAAGTCACTCATTTGTGAGCTAAAGTTATTCAAGCTATATTTAGCACTGCAATTTAGCGCTGCTAATGTGTCTGTCATATTAGCATTATCAATACTTTCCGTTGCTTGTATATATTGCTCTTTAGCTAAATATTGATACTTTTCTAGAGTACCTAAATATTGCAAACAAATATTCTTTAAAGCGCGATTTGCAACATCATCGACCAGCTCTTTATTAAGTAAACGGGCCTGATAACACGCAAATAACTCATCTTGTAGGCCGTGAGCAATAAAGGCAGTTAACTTTTTCAGCGCTTTAACTAATGCAATAGGGTCAACTTCGGCAATTAAGCCAGCGGCTTCATCAAAACTTGGCAAGACCAATTGTTCTGCAATGAAGGCATGATCACTATCACTATGTAAAATATTTTTAAAGGCAACTAATAAATCATTAGGTAAAGTAAAGCTTTTATCTAACGTTAGTTGCTGAACATACGACATTAATAAGCGCTGCCCTGCGTCCCAGCGACAGAAGCTATTATTCGCATGACTAATCAGTTTTAATAGATCACTTTCACTTTGACTATAATCTAATTTAACTGGCGCAGAAAAATCAGCTAATAAGGCTAATGTTGGTTTACTGTCTACATTATCAAATACCCAGCTTTGCTCTGTTTGCGTTAATTCGAGTAAGTAACTTTGTGTTTCATTCGGTGCATCACTTACTAGTTCTATTTTCATTGGAATGTGTAATGCTTGAGGATGTGGTTGGTTGACGCTTGTAGGTGACTTCTGTGTTAACGTTAATGTATATTTTTTGGTAACGTTATCATACGACTCATTAACACCAACAATAGGCGTGCCGGACTGAGAGTACCAACGCTTAAACTGTGTTAAATCTTTTTCGCTAGCATCAGCCATCGCATTAATAAAATCGTCACAAGTAACCGCCATACCATCATAACGTGCAAAGTATAAGTCCATTCCTTTTCTGAAGTTATTGGCGCCAAGTAAGGTATGTAACATACGGATAACTTCAGAGCCTTTTTCATACACAGTCAATGTATAGAAATTATTCATCTCTAATACTTTTTCAGGACGAATAGGATGCGCCATTGGCCCTGCATCTTCAGCAAATTGCTGTGAGCGTAAAACTCTAACGTTTTGAATACGGGTAACAGCACTTGAGTGCATATCAGCACTAAATTGTTGATCACGAAATACCGTCAACCCCTCTTTCAGGCTTAATTGGAACCAATCTCTACAAGTAACTCGATTTCCCGTCCAGTTATGAAAATATTCATGGGCAATAACCGCTTCAATATTAAAGTAATCATTATCGGTAGCACAATGATGATCGGCAAGTACAAACTTAGAGTTGAAAACATTTAAGCCTTTATTTTCCATTGCCCCCATATTGAAAAAATCAACGGCAACTATCATATAAATATCTAAGTCATACTCTAAACCAAAGGTTTCTTCATCCCACTGCATTGATTTTTTTAGTGATATCATTGCATGTTGCGCTTTAGATAAATTGCCTTTATCAACAAAAATCTCTAAAGCAACATCTCGACCTGACATTGTCTTATAGCTATCATTCAATACATCAAAATCACCTGCCACTAACGCAAATAAGTAACACGGTTTTGGGTACGGATCATGCCAAGTGACAAAGTGTTTACCATCGGCTAAATCACCGCTATCAACCTTATTACCGTTAGATAACAATTGTGGATATAAATTTTTATCCGCAATAACTTTTGTTGTAAACGTTGCCATGACATCAGGTCTATCTAAGTAGTAACTAATACGGCGAAAACCTTCAGCTTCACATTGAGTACAAAAAGCATTACCCGACTTAAACAGCCCTTCTAAGGCAGTATTTTCTAATGGATTAATTTCAGTCGTTATTTGCAAAGTAAAGTGTTTAGCTTGCGGTAATGAGCTGGCAGGAATAATTAATAACGTGTCTGTTAACTGATACTGCTCACGAGTAAGAGCCTGATTATTCACTACAACAGCAGTTAAAATTAAGTGTTCACCGTTAAGAGCAAGATCCGCTGGTTCTTGCTCTTGGCGTTCAATATCTAACTCACTGTGTACTTGACTACAAGTGTCATCAAGGTTAACGGTTAAATTAACCGTGTTAATAGTAAAAACAGGCGCAGCGTAATCGGCTAAAAAACGTGGTGATGTATCAGTCATTAAAGTACCTTAATAAGTGAAGAATGTGAGAGTATAATAGCTTGTATATCAATAATGTACGATAAGCCATTTATTGCTAAGCTACAATAAATAGCTTAGCAATATTAATGTTTGAATTATAATACGGAAGTTTAGTATTTAAAACTTATTGACCATTAACGCTGTGGTTTAAGATGCAGTTTTTACCGCAAGCTTTTTAATATTAAAGCCAATAAAGCCATAAATTACCGCTAAAATAGGGTTTAGCCAGTTAAAGAAACAATAAAAGAGGTAATCAAGTGGGTTAACTAATAACACACCTGACATATAAACCGCGCAGGTATTCCATGGAATTAACGGTGAGGTAATCGTTGCAGAGTCTTCTAATGTTCTACTTAGTACGAGGGGATCTAAACCACGACGTTTATACTCTTCTTTATACATACGGCCAGGCATAACGATTGCCATATATTGATCCGCTGTAATTAAGTTAGTGCCAATACAAGTAGCTACAGTACTAGCAATTAAACTGCCGGTAGATTTAGCGGCTGATAATATCGCTTCAACGAATTTTTTCAACATACCTAAATGCTCAAGCACAGCACCAAAGCTTAAGGCACACATAATTAACCAAACAGTGTTAAGCATGCTAGACATACCACCACCGCTTAATAACTTATTTAACTCATCATTACCTGTTTCAATACTAACACCATCAAACAAGGTACTCCAAACAACCACAATATTAGCCGCCAATTCATCGCTACCGTTAGCAGCTAAACGCATAATCAACTCTTGTTGAAATAATATCGCCCATAACCCACCAATTAACGCCCCAATAGACACAGCAGGGAAAGCAGGCATTTTTTTAATCGCTAACGTTAAAAGTACAATAAGTGGAATTAAATTGAAAAATGAAATATCAAACTGTTGCGCTAGTTGTTTACTTAACAACTCAATACTATCGTTATTTGCGCTTGAGGTCTCAGTTAAGCCGAGAATTAAAAACAAAACAATCGCGGTACCAATTGATGGGATGGTAGTCCAAAACATATAACGAATATGAGCAAACAACTCACTACCTGCTATTGCTGGGGCTAAGTTAGTTGTTTCTGATAAAGGGGATATTTTATCACCAAAGTAAGCACCAGAAATAACAGCACCCGCAGTAATTTCTGGTGATAGCCCTAAGCCTTGTGCAATACCGATCAACGCTACACCTATAGTCGCAGCGGTTGTCCAAGAACTGCCTATACTCATTGATACTATGCCACAAATAATACATGCCGCGGCATAGAACCAACTAGGATCAAGTATCTGTAATCCATAATAGATCATGGTGGGTACAGTGCCTGACAATAACCAAGTACCTATTAATGCACCAACCGCCAGTAAAATAAGAACCGCGCCAAGAGATAATGAAACCCCCTTGATAATGGCTTGCTCTATCGCGGCCCATGTATGCCCATTTTTTATGCCAATAACTACCGCTACGCCCATAGCAATTAATAGAGCTATTTGGTTGGGGCCGTAAGATGAATTGTCACCAAAATAAAATACCGCGAGTGTCAGCAGCCCTATCATAGTGATAACAGGGATAGAAGCATCAAGCATGCTTGGTGATTTAGGGGGGGTTAACTCAGACATAAAGTGTATAACCTAATTATTATAATTTTAAGACAATAGATTTGACTATGGGGAGCAATAACTACTTCGCATAAGTTTCAATCTAATTGTTGTAATATACTTTGTTACTGCATCAATAAAGCCGCCTCTTGGGCGGCTTTATTTAATATGATACGACTATTTTTTGGCAACTTTTCCCAAAGAAATAAAATCGAAAGTGATTCGAGCGGTTTCATCTAAAAATGGATCTAGATCTTCTAGTTCATCATCTAAATCATCAAGCTTAGCAATTTTTTCTTTACCTAAACTCACTAGCTGCTCGTTCACACGTATTAAACGTTTAACTTTACGCTCTTCACGCTCTGTTTTTCGCTGCTCTAAATTTAAGGAAACTGTTTTATCATCTTTTTCTGCTTTGTACTCGCTAATATCATCAAGCAGATATTTAAACTCTCGATTACTCTTAATACGCTCTTGGTATTGAGCGGTTAAATAAGCAATATCTTGCGATAATTCATGCAATGGCGTGTATTGTGCTTTTTTAATCTGATCCCAAGGCAATGCGTTTTCTTCTTTACTCTCACCCCAATCTTCAGGGTCTACTGCCGTAGGGAAAGCGATATCAGGTAGAACGCCACGGTGTTGCGTACTACCGCCATTAATACGATAAAACTTGGCAATGGTATATTGAATACTGCCAAACGGTTTTTCGTATAAGTCATAAACGCGACCTAAACCACGGTGCTGTTGAACAGTGCCTTTACCAAAGGTATGCTCACCAACGATAACACCACGACCATAATCTTGAATTGCCGCTGAGAATATTTCTGAAGCAGAAGCACTGTAGCGATCAACCATAACCGTTAACGGGCCATCAAAATAGCTAACTCCATCTCTGTCACGATTTACTACAATGCGATTGGCGCCATCTCTAATTTGTACCACAGGGCCTTTATCAATAAATAACCCTGTTAATAACGTCGCTTCCGTTAAGGAGCCACCACCGTTACCCCGTAAATCGACAATAATGCCTTCAACATTTTGCGCTTTGAGCTTAGTTAATTCTGCATTAACATCACGTGATAAGTGATTATAAAAACTAGGAATAGTAATAACCCCTAATTTTTTACTATCAGGCTCATTTGGGTTTTCTAAATACACTTTTGATTTAGCCGCACGGTCTTCTAGTTTAATAATATCACGAACAATAGAAACGATTTTTATATTCGCTTCATCATCAGAGTCAGCGGGTAAAATTTGTAAACGTACTGTTGTACCTTTTGAGCCTTTGATAAGCTCAACAACATCATCTAAACGCCAACCAATAACATCTTCAAATTCATCATTGCCTTGAGCAACGCCAACAATACGATCTTTTGATTTAAGTTGTTTAGATTTATCAGCCGGACCGCCAGTAACAACACGTTGGATCACAGTGTAATCTTCAACAGCGCGTAACTCTGCACCAATACCTTCAAGCTGTAAATTCATATCAACTTGAAAACGTTCGGCATTACGTGGCGATAAATATGAAGTATGTGGCTCAACAACGCGCGAAAAACTATTCATGACTAACTGAAATGCATCTTCACTTTCACTTTGCTTTAATCGCTTTATCGCATAGTTATAACGTTTAGTTAAAACTTCTCTAACTTTTGGCCACTCTTTATCGGTTAATGTTAAATTTAAAGCGTCAGACTTTACCTTTAAGCGCCATAACTCATTAAGTTCAGCTTTATCAGCAGGCCATGGTGCATCTTCTCTATCAAATGAATAAACTTCATCTTTTGTAAAGTCAAAAGGGCTTTTTTCGCTTTCTTCACCTAATAAACTGATTGCATATTCATAGCGTTCTAAACGTCTTTGCATGTTTAAGTTATAAATATCATAAGCAGCACTAAGTTTACCGCGAGAAAAAACATTATCGAAGTTAGAGCGGTATTTTTGGATGCTATTAATATCACTTAACAAGAAAATATTACGTGCATAGTCAAGTTGCTTTATAAATCGATCAAAGATTTCTGCTGAAAGGGCTTCATCAATGGCGATTTTTTTATAATGCGCTCGAGTAAATTGTGCCGTTATACGCTTACTCGCAGTAGCATGCTGACTCTCAGGAGATAAAGTTGGGAGTTCATCGGGTACTGGTGTCTTTTCAAAAGCAAAGACACTCACCGATAAACTTAACGAGATAGATACCGCAACTGCTATACGACAAAATTTTTGCATGCATTAAGCTCCAAAATAACTTCTAAAACACGATAAGAAACGATAAGAAACGAAGAAAATTAACCTGACATTTATAATTAGCTTAGCTAAATAAAAAAATAAAAGTTAGTAAATTATGAGTAGATATTTTCTAATTTCGTTTTAATTATCATACCAGAGTCAAGTTGTACGCTAATATCCTGACCTGAAATTTCAGTAATACTGGCATTCATAGGCGAGTTACCAAGCTGTACTTTTACTTGACTACCTACTTTAATTGTAGCTGATTCAACAGGTTTCAATGGTGCCGCTTCTTTTTTTGCTACTGGGCGTTTAGTTTTTACTGATTTAAACTTAGCTGATTTAGCGTCAGATTGTGGTTTATCGGTCTTTGGACGCGCGGTATCGTTTGTTGGTTTTGCTGATTTTTTATCAACATTTTTTTTGTTACCAAATTTTTCCTGGCTTTCTTTTAATGTTTTGCTGGCATAATTAGCTTGCTCTTCATCAATTTCTGCAACTTCTTTGCCGTCAATATCTACACGAAAAACACCCACTTTAACTGCTTTCAAATAACGCCAGCTACTTGTGTAATGACGTAACGCTTGACGTAAACGCGTTTTACTTACGGTATCATCTTCACTTAACTTTTCAGCTAAATCTTGAAAGATCCCTATTTTAAGTGGTTTTACCGGCCCTTTGATTGAAAAACACTCAGGGAATTTTTCAGTTAAATAGGTGATAATATCTTTAGTACTTGTACGTTTAATTTCAGTTTCCATAATTACACTTTTTACAATTTTAATTTATTTTATTGATACCCACATAAATCATATTTATGTTAGTACAGGCTAATTTGACTCTTGTAGATATTGTTCACGATTCTCGATGACATGTCGACACCAATCGTAAATATCATCTGTTTCGAGCTCCGGTAATGACTCTTGGCCAATCCAAGCATCCCATACTAATTCAAGTATTTGCATGAGTACTTCGCTTTCAATATCTTCTTCTGCCAAATCGTATAACGTATGATAAATTTCATTAATACGTTCAGCTACTTCTTCTTCCTGACCATCCCAGTCACCTACAATTTCTTGGGTAACTAGGTAATCGTGAATTACTACAAACTCTTTCATTCAAATGTCGCTTAATGGTTAACAATATTCACGAACGGCATAACCGCGTTTAGGTATTACTATGGTGTTGTGCAAATGCTTCAACAATTGCCGTTAAACCTATTTCATCGTGCTCATCAAAGCGATTAAAAGCAGTGCTATCAATATCTAGCACGGCAATAATACAACCATCCACTTTAACGGGTAAAACAATCTCAGCATTACTACTTGCATCACAAGCAATATGACCATCAAATTGATGAACATCGCTAATACGTTGTACTAGCCCTGTGGCTGCACAGGTACCACAAACGCCTTTAGCAAAGGGAATACGAATACAAGCCACTTTGCCTTGAAATGGACCTAAAACAAGCTCTTCGTTAATAACACGATAAAAGCCAGCCCAATTCACTTCCTCTAAGTGCTCAAAAAGTAATGCACTTATGTTTGCCATATTCGCAATGATATCAGATTCATCACTAATAAGCGCTTTAGTTTGCGCCAATAGTGTTTGATAAAAGTCTGTTATATTTGTCATATAAATTACAATTCGCCTTTAAAGCAATGTTAGCGCCATTGAAAAGGCGCTAACATACCTAAAAAGGCGACATAATTAAAGCTTTTCTCACTTAATTCACCAACTATTCACACAGATAAGCAATAATTTAAGGTTTTATCGCAAATTTCACTAAAACACTCGCACTTATTTCTTGGCTGCCCACTAACGAAGAATGATTAACTGACATGGAATCACTCATCATTGCCTGTGCGTAGCGAGGTTGGTAATGTCCTGAAGAAACCTCTTTCAAATAAACCAACTTACCAAGAGAGCCACCTGTTTGCGCTATCATTTTTGTCGCTTTTTGTTTAGCGTGGTCAATCGCTTTCATCAATGCTTGTTGATAATAATCATCTCGCTGCTTTACTGTCATTGATAAAGCTGAAATATGGCTAACATTTAATTTTACTATTTTTGCTAAGAATTGGTCATAATCATTAATATTAGCGAAGTTAACTGTAATATAACGACTCAACTCAAAAAGCTGTATTGGCGTTTGGGTATTATTAACATTTTTCCCGTCAACAAAAACACTCCCTTGTTTACCTTGTTGTAACTCTAAACCTTGTACAGTTATTGAAGGCTTTTCTTTTATTAATCGTAAATTAACTTGCGCTGATTTAATGTCTTTTGTGGTGATACCAAGCTGTTTTGCTGCATCAATCACTAAATTCGTTTTATTATCAACAAGGGGATGTAACTTACTTGGTATACGTCCTCGCTCAGTGATTGTGAGTGATAAGCTAAATTGATCTGGTATTGCAATTACGCTACCGTTACCAACAACGTCTATGCCCTCATTGTCATCGGTATCAGCATAGGTACTGTATGAGCAAACACTCAATACTGTCAAAAGAATTAATTGATTAAAATAACGCGTCATAAATAATACCTCTTATAGAGAATAATTACTGTGTTTTGATATATCGGATGAAGTCTTGTTTTTCATCATCCGACGCTTTTTTCCACCAATACTTTAACATAGGCAAGGTTTCAATGTGGTTAGCAACTTTGTTATTAAATGTTTGCTTTACTTCATTTTCTGTTCTGTTGAGTTCGTTGTTAGTTGTACTTACTGTTGCCATTTGTGCTGCGACATCAGGTGTATCATGTGCAGTGGTTACTGTATTAGCTGTTGGTGTTACCGGCAGGCTAACTGGCTCTTGAGCAAGTGTTTTAACTGCCTGATTAACTTGCTGCGCTAGTTTATAGTCATCATATGTTAGTAACTCAAGTACGAGTGTTTGATTATTTTCATCGCTTAAAATAAGCTCGGGATTATGTGAAAATTTCTCTGCTGCCGCTAAATTTTTCACTTTAGGCGTACTTAACAATAAGGATTTCTGCTGCGATAACGTAAATTTAGCAATGAAATAATCAGATTCAACCAAACGGTCTTCTGCAAAGTCTAAATCTTCAAAAACATCTTTATATTTCACTAATATTGCTTGTTCGCCTGAGGTGAGTTCAACCTGGCTTTGGGTTGAAAAAAAACCAACATCTAAAGGTTTATCGTTCACTGATTTAAGCACTAAATTATCGCTGATTGTTAATGTGGCTGCCGAGACAGTTAATGGCATAGCTAATGAGCCGCTTAAGCTACACGTTATGATAAAAAACGTTGTGATTAAAGTTGCCATCGTGCGGCAAAAGAAGTGAGTTACCAAAACAAAATCCCTATAAATAAATATTAGTATCCTGTTATAAACTGCCTTAAGGTGAATTAAAAGCAAAAGCGTAATTATTCACCATAAACAACCTTAACTCAGGGCGTTTAATTATACGCTTTTGATAGTATTAAAATATATCGGGTACTCTAACCCATCCTTCCATTAACACACGTGCGCTACGACTCATCATTACTTTATCAATTTGCCATTGAAGCTTTGCTTGCTCATTTACCTTAGCAGCACAGCTTGCTGTAGCAGAAACTTTTAAGGTACCAGAGGGGTGACCAAAGTTAATTGTTTTACTTGCGCTACTACTATTATGTTCAATATCTGTATCATTATGAGTATGACTTGCTGCAATATTTACAACAGTCCCTAACACTGAAGCTGCACTAGCAATAGCCACTGCAGCAGTGCCCATCATTGCATGATGCAGTTTTCCCATAGACATTGCTCTAACTTGTAAGTCTATTTGTGACTGTTTTATTAAAACACCACTAGCACTTTCATAATCACTAGCAGGAGCAACAAAAGCAAGTTTAGGGGTATGCTGGCGCTCTTTAGCTTGTGCGAGCTTATCAATTAACCCCATTTTAAGGGCAGCATAAGCTCTTATAGCTTCAAGCTTTTCGAGCAGTGCTTCATCATTATTAACTTGCTCTTGGAGTTCATTACCACAAAGACCGAGTTCTTCAGCATTTAAAAAAACCGTAGGAATGCCAGCACTAATCATAGTGGCGGTTAGCTCACCTGTAGGAATGAGTTCAACAGGCACTTTTAATTTTTCAATAACTTTACCCGTAGGAAATAGCGCACCTTCACCATCGGCAGGATTCAAAAACTCAATGGGAACCTCTGCGGCAGGAAACGTTACCCCATCAAGCATAAAGCCTCCGGTTTCTTGTACTTCACCATTACACATAGGCACATGAGCAACGATAGTTTTCCCTATGTTTTTTTGCCAAATACGCACGACAGCAATACCATCTGTCACTAACTTATCCGCAGAAATAAGTCCTGATGAAATAGCAAACGCCCCTACCGCCGCCGTTAAATTTCCACAATTACCGCTCCAATCAACGAAAGGCTTATCAATAGCGACTTGACCAAATAAATAGTCGACATCATGGTTTACTTGGCTACTTTTTGACAAGATAACAGTTTTGCTGGTACTCGAAGTTGCACCGCCCATACCATCAGTTTGTTTTGCATAAGGATCTGGACTACCAATAACACGTAGCAATAAAGCATCGCGTTGCGGCCCAGCAACTTGGCAAGGCAAAGGTAAGTCTGTTAATTTAAAAAACACCCCTTTACTGGTGCCACCGCGCATATAGGTTGCGGGAATTTTTAATTGAGGCAAATAAGTCATAAACCTTTTCCTTACAGTATTGGCTATTGATAGCTAATACTTAAAATAACGATTAACACACCAATACTAATGAGTTGCTTGTGATGCTAAAAAATCTTGTGCGAAGCGTTGTAATACGCCACCAGCCTGATAAATTGATAATTCTTCTGCGGTATCGAGTCTGCATTTAACTTTTACATTGACCCTTTCACCATTAGCACGTGTTATAACGAGTGTTAATGCTGAGCTCGGTGCAATATCGCCTATAATGTCAAATGTTTCAGTGCCATCAATGCTGTACGTTTTACGATTGTCACCAATACTAAATTCAACGGGTAATACCCCCATACCAACTAAATTAGTGCGATGAATACGTTCAAACCCTTGAGCAACTATCACTTCAACACCTGCTAAACGCACACCTTTTGCTGCCCAGTCACGCGATGAACCTTGCCCGTAATCTTCGCCCGCAATAATAATTAATGGCTGTTTACGTTCCATATAGGTTTCAATAGCTTCCCACATACGCATTACTTTACCTTCAGGCTCAACACGTGCTAACGAGCCTTGAATAACATCTCCGTCAGCTTTATTGTCTACTCTTACCATCTCATTAAAGAGTTTAGGGTTGGCAAATGTAGCTCGTTGTGCCGTTAAATGATCGCCTCGGTGCGTGGCATAGGAGTTAAAGTCAACCTCTGGTAAACCCATTTTCGCTAAATAGGCGCCTGCTGCGCTATCGAGTAAAATGGCATTTGAAGGAGATAAATGATCAGTCGTGATATTATCGCCCAGCACTGCTAAAGCGCGCATTCCTTGCATAGTACGCTCGCCTGCTAATGCTCCTTCCCAATATGGAGGACGACGAATATATGTACTTTTTTCTCGCCAATCATATAAAGGTGGCGTAGTACTTGAAAGCGCATTATTAGCATCGGTAACTAATGGAAACATGGGTTCGTATACTTGACGAAATTGTTCTGGTTTAACGCTTTGTTCAATAACCGCATCAATTTCAGCGTCTGTGGGCCAAATATCTTTTAAACAAATTTTAGTCCCTTGTTCATCGTATCCTAATGCATCTTGTTCAATATCAAAACGAATGGTTCCAGCAATAGCATAAGCAACAACCAAGGGGGGCGAGGCAATAAAAGCTTGTTTGGCGTAAGGGTGAATTCGACCATCAAAATTACGATTGCCCGATAGAACAGCTGTTGCGTATAAATCACGGTCTATAACTTGTTGTTGAATCTTAGGATCAAGAGCGCCACTCATACCATTACAAGTGGTACAAGCAAAACCGACAATACCAAAGCCTAATTGTTCAAGTTCAGTTAATAAATTGGCTTGCTCTAAATAAAGTTGCACAGCTTTTGAACCTGGTGCTAATGACGTTTTAACCCAAGGCTTACGTGTTAGTCCTTTCGCGTTGGCATTACGTGCCAGTAGAGCTGCGGCAATAACATTACGTGGATTACTGGTATTAGTACAACTAGTAATGGCGGCAATAATACAAGCACCATCTGGCATGGTTTCAGCGCCATATTCAGCACTTTTTTCTAGGGATGATTCGACAGACGCCTGGGCCGTATCTTGCGTATGAGCAATCCCATTTAAAACTAAATCAGCGGTAGCAACACGGCGATGTGGATTTGAAGGGCCAGCAATATTACGGCCAACCGCTGAAATATCAAAGCGTAAAACACGTTCATACTTAGCAGCTATCATACTATCAGCCCATAACCCGGTTGCTTTTGCATAAGCTTCAACTAATTTAACTTGGTTATCTGCTCGCCCAGTTAAGGTTAAATAGTCGATTGTTTTCTCATCAATATAAAACATACCGGCAGAGGCGCCAAACTCAGGAGTCATATTTGCTATTGTTGCTCGGTCACCTAATGTTAAAGCACGTGCACCTTCACCATAAAACTCTAAAAAGGCAGAAACAACTTTTTCGTTACGTAAAAACTCAGTCAACGCCAAGACAATATCGGTTGCAGTAATGCCTTCTTGACGTTTTCCTGTGAGTTCAACGCCAATAATATCAGGTAAACGCATATATGAGGCGCGACCTAACATCACACTTTCAGCTTCTAACCCGCCAACACCTAAGGCAATAACGCCCAATGCGTCAACATGGGGTGTATGGCTGTCTGTTCCCACTAAAGTATCAGGAAAAGCAACCCCTTCTCTGACTTGCACCACCGGTGACATTTTTTCTAAATTAATTTGATGCATAATGCCGTTACCTGGCTGAATAACATCAATATTTTTGAAAGCTTTTTTCGTCCAATTAATAAAATGGAATCGATCTTCATTACGTCTATCTTCAATGGCGCGGTTTTTCTCAAACGCTCCTTG
This sequence comes from Colwellia asteriadis, assembly GCF_039523295.1. Lineage (NCBI taxonomy): Bacteria > Pseudomonadati > Pseudomonadota > Gammaproteobacteria > Alteromonadales > Colwelliaceae > Colwellia > Colwellia asteriadis. The sequence continues at coordinate 207,380 of NZ_BAAAFA010000008.1, forward strand.
CTCAAACCCAGCGTGCTCTACTGCTAACGAGTGATCAACAATAAGTTGAGTTGGCACGACAGGATTAACTTTTGCCGGATCGCCCCCAGCTTTACTAATAGCGTCACGCAAGCCAGCCAAATCAACCAATGCGGTTTGGCCTAATATGTCATGACAAACAACGCGAGCAGGAAACCAAGGAAAATCTAAATCACGTTTTCGCTCAATCAACTGGCTAAGGGATGCGGTTAAGCTTTTGGGGTCACAACGACGTACTAAGTTTTCTGCAAATACTTTTGAGCTATAAGGAAGCTGCTCATACGCGCCAGCTTTAATCGCGTTAACCGCTTCTTGGGTATCAAAAAAGTCGACATTAAAGCCAGGTAAAGGTTTTCGATGTTGGTAATTCATAAGGTTATCCGGTTAGTAGCTGCGCTTAGGTGCAATAACAAAAGACGATCAGAATGATAAATAGCCAAACCGTAGTTATTAATGAAAAGACCATTAATAACTACGATCAGATTTTTCGTTATCGTTCGTTGATAGGAGTTACAACGCGAGGCGCGCTACCGATATAATCAGCACTTGGGCGAATAATACGGTTATTACTGCGCTGCTCCATAACATGTGCGGCCCAACCCGTTAAGCGTGAACAAACAAATATTGGCGTAAATAATTTAGTAGGAATTCCCATATAGTTATACGTAGACGCATGGAAAAAATCGGCATTACAAAAGAGTTTCTTGGTATCCCACATATACTCTTCACAAGCTACAGAGATATCATACAAGGCCGTATTACCGTTTTCTTTTGCCAGTTTTTCAGACCATTGTTTGATAATAACATTACGTGGATCTGAGGTACGGTAGACCGCATGACCAAAGCCCATAATTTTCTCTTTACGCTCAAGCATTCCTGCCATTTGTATTTTAGCATCACTGGGTGAGCTAAATTGTTCAATCATATCCATAGCCGCTTCATTAGCACCACCGTGTAATGGCCCACGCAATGTACCAATAGCACCTGTTACACAAGAAAACATATCTGATAAGGTTGAAGCACAAACCCGTGCCGTAAATGTTGAGGCATTAAATTCATGCTCGGCATACAAAATGAGTGAAACATCCATCACACGCTGATGCTGAGCAGAGGCAGTTTCGCCTTTTAGTAATCGTAAAAAATGCCCTGCCAGTGAGTCTTCTTCTGAATGGCAGTCTATTTCAATGCCTTCATGACTATAGCGATACCAGTAACACATGATGGCAGGAAATGCCGATAATAGGCGATTAGCTGCAGTATTTTGCTGCGAAAAATCAGCTTCTGGCTCAAGGTTACCTAAAAATGAACACCCCGTGCGCATAACATCCATTGGATGCGCTGATTTAGGAATACGTTGTAGCACCTCTTTTAATGCTTGCGGTAAATCACGCATTGCTTTGAGTTCAACTTTATACTGCGCTAGTTGTGCGCTATTAGGTAATTCTCCATTAAAAAGTAAATAAGCTACTTCTTCAAAAGTAGCATTTTCTGCTAAATCGGCAACATCATAACCGCAGTATGTTAAGCCTGAGCCTGACTTTCCAACAGTACACAATTTTGTTTCACCAGCACTTTGACCGCGAAGCCCTGCACCTGAGAGTTTTTTATCGGCTGTGTTCCCTGAATTATCTGACATTTTACTTTCCTCATAATTAAAATAATTAATAGCGATGTTGTATTAATGTAGTATTAATAGTGTTCTTTAATACTATTTAACGTTACTACTGGTGATTAAAATCACTCTTTTACAACGTTATTTTCATCACCAATGCTCTTTTTGTTTATCTTTTACTATTGATGAGCTAGGACTCATTAACTTTCTTTATTAAAAAGTGCGTCTAGTTTTTGCTCATATTCGTGGTAGCCTAAGTAATCATAAAGCTCCATACGCGTTTGCATATTGTCTATTTCAGCTTTTTGATCGCCGTCATCCAGCAAGGTTTTGTACACTGACTCCGCCGCTTTATTCATCGCACGAAATGCCGATAAAGGGTAAAGCACCATGGCACAGCCCCACTCGCCCAATTGTTTTTTATTCCATAACTCAGTTTGGCCAAATTCTGTAATATTAGCCAATACAGGAACATTTAATGCCTCAGTAAAAGCACGGTAGTGCTGCTCCGTTTGAATGGCTTCTGCAAAAATACCATCGGCTCCCGCATCAACATAAGCTTGTGCGCGAGCAATAGCAGCTTCTAACCCTTCTTGAGCAAAAGCATCGGTTCTTGCCATAATAAAAAAGTCTTCATCAAAGCGTGCATCAACAGCAGATTTAATACGGTCAACCATTTCCTGCGTTGAAACAATCGCTTTATTTGGGCGATGTCCACAACGTTTTTGCGCTACCTGATCTTCAATATGTACCGCAGCAGCCCCTGCTTTTTCCATATCTTGAATTGTTTTCGCAATATTAAATGCTCCGCCCCAGCCCGTATCAATATCAACCAATAAAGGTAAGCTCGACGCTGAAGTAATACGCTGAACATCAGCAATAACATCATTTAATGAGGTCATTCCTAAATCAGGTAATCCATAAGAAGCATTTGCGACACCGCCACCTGAAAGGTAAATAGCCTGATGCCCTAATTGCTCAGCCATCATGGCACAGTACGCATTAATCGTTCCGACAACTTGTAATGGCTGATTAGCCACTAGTGCCTGACGAAACTTTTTTCCTGGAGAATGGTGCAAATGGCTATCTGTTTTCATAAATATTCCCTCGTTAATAAACTCGATGGTATTCGTGATTAATGTCTAATTACTGGCAGCTTCTAATTGCTGCTGCGCTATTTTGTTCTCAATGTTTTTTCTAGAGGCTGCAATGTGTCGACGCATTAACAATTCAGCAAGTTCGCCGTCTCTATCACTAATAGCCTGAATAATATGAGCATGCTCAGAAAACGCTTTACTGGCTCTAGGACTGTGCATGCCAAATTGACAACGATACATACGCACTAAATGATAAAGCTGTCCGCAAATAAGATTAATTAATTGTTGATTGTGGCTACCTAAAATAACTTTGTAATGAAAGTCTAAGTCGCCTTCTTCTTGATAATAAGCAACGCCCGCTTTAAGCTGCTCTTTATTAGCATGCTCGCTTAGCATATTCTGCATGTGCTTAATTTCATCATCGCTCATATTCATTGCCGCTTGACGACAAGCCATACCTTCAAGCGCCTCTCGGGTAATATACAGCTCTAATAATCCTTCAATAGTACAATCAACCACTCGTGAGCCAACATTAGCTTTGCGTTCAACTAAATGACATTTCTCTAAACGGTTCAGCGCCTCACGTAACGTTGAGCGACTCACTTGGTAGCGTTTTGCTAACTCAGGCTCACTAATTTTACTACCTGAAGCAATATCACCTTCTACAATGGCTTGTTGCATTTGCTCAAAGATTTTATCGGCAGTGGTGACAACCGTTTGTTTTGTTGGGTTTTGTAAAAGCATAATCCGTATTCGTTAAATAAACATTGCGATAATCTTTAGGCATGTCGATAAACCATTCACACACACTTAAATTGTCGACAATAAAAACAATTACCCTCCATACTAACTTAAAATAAGTAAATAACAAGCCTCAAGACAAAAATTGTCGACAATTTCACCAACAAAGAAAATAAGTGTTATTTAATAGACTCAACTAATACAGTCTCATCATCCTGATGATATTTACTCTATTGGTAATAGGGGAAATTAGTTGAACAGAGCTATAGAAAAGGCTTGTCTGAACAATATTATTGTCGACAAAAGTTATTTTATAGATGACTTAGCACTGAAAAAAATCATGGCATTCACCTGCCAATAAGAATAAATAACTAAGTAAACTTATGGCAAAATTAGAATATTCATACTTTTACGGAAATAATTGATATAGTGACTAAAATATTATTAATTGCTACTAAATTAAATTATTCATTATGGATTTATTTCTACTTAAAAAAATTGCCACGGTATTAATAATGCCAATTAATGTCGTATTGCTATTACTCATTATTGCCGTAATTTTTCACTGGAAAAAACCAAAAACAAGTATTCGTTGTTTAATTGCTGCAACCGTTATTTTATTACTTAGCAGTTTCCCCCCCATTTCAGATCGCTTAATGACGCAACTTGAAGACGATTACCCACCGTTTACTAAAGCCAGTGTACCTATTGATTATATTGTTGTTTTAGGTTGCCGCCATACCAGCAACCCAGCACTGCCAGTTACTAGTCAACTAGGAGATTGTTCATTAGAACGCATGGTTGAAGCGCTACGTATATTTAATTTGCATCCTGAAGCGAGAGTTATCACGTCAGGCTTTGGTGGTAAAAACAAAGAGAGTAACGCACAAAAAGTTAAACAAGCACTTGTTTTATTAGGCGTACCGGCACAAAAAATTATTACCGAAAACTTCCCTAAAGATACCGAAGAAGAAGCTCAGCTTATTTCACCAAGAATACAAGGAACGGAAGTGGTCTTAGTTACTAACGCGGATCACATGCCAAGAGCGATGGGCTATTTTGAAGCACAAGGGGTTTCACCTATTGCAGCCCCCACTGGCTATTGGGTTAAAGATTTAGATGGCGACAAAAACTGGGGCTATTATGTACCTAACAGTAAAAAACTAGAGCAAACCACTATTGCTTGGTATGAAAGTTTAGGCAAGTTAGTGCAGTGGTTTAAATCTATTTTTTAAACATTTCGCATGACTGCTTATTAAAAATATTCATCTATAATTGCAGTCTCTTTGGGAGGAAATATTAATGACTAAACCAACAAGGATCGTGTTAAAAAACCTTGCTTGTTTAGTCTAAAATCAAGCTAAGTCTGCTGTTATACCGGATTATCAATATCAATAAAAATCACTTCAACATTATGCGTTTTAGCAATATGTTCGCCTAGGGCTTTAATACCATAGCGCTCAGTAGCGTGATGTCCTGCAGCAAAAAAATGAATATCCATTTCGTGCGCAATATGCGTGGTTTGCTCTGATACTTCTCCAGTAAGAAAAGCATCAATTCCCTGCTCTGCAGCCATTTCAATATAACCTTGGCCGCCACCCGAACACCAAGCAATGGTTGTAATTTTTTTATTACTCGGCGGAGTAATATGTAAGCACTGTCGGTTAAGCTGCTGACTCAATTGTGTAGCAAAATCACTACCATTGATTGCACTTGAAAAACTGCCTTGCATTGCCACGCTCATCGAGTTACCAAGCTCTAACGGAGCAACTTGCTCAATATTAAACATGGCGGCTAATTGCGCGTTATTTCCTAGTGTTGGGTGAATATCTAAAGGTAAGTGATAAGCGAATAAGTTAATATCATTCATTAATAGTGACTTAATACGTTTATGCTTCATACCTCGGATTACATAAGACTCATTTTTCCAAAAGTAGCCATGATGTACTAAAATAGCTTGTGCCTTTTCTTCAATGGCACGTTCAATTAATGCTTGTGATGCAGTCACGCCCGTTACAATTTTCGTTATTGTTTCACTACCCTGAATTTGTAAACCATTTGGCGTGAAGTCTTTAATTTTCTCTGGTGCTAAAAGCTCTGTTAAGTAAGCTTCTAAATCTTTGGTTAGTATCATAATTTTATTTTATCAACTGATGGTAATTAGGTGGATAAGTTAGTCAACCCAGCTCGGCTTAACAAATAATTCTATAGTTAAATATGAAAATTAAGTGTTAACTTTCAATTTTTTAAAAATTTATCAAACCGATTCGAGGTAAGTTATTAACACTATTTTTTATTTTGGTGATAGCTTTTTATTTGGTTTTTTGGTGTATGCATAGTACTTACTTTAACCGGCTGAAAACCTGTTCTCAATTGCCATTTAGGTTTAATTGGTGTTAACGGCAATACTCTTTTTTTAGCGACAATAACATATACAGAGCCAAAAGGTTTTAAATATTGCTGAGCAAATTGTTGCCATGTAGATGTTAAGCGATTAGCGCTAATGTTTCCCATTAAGTTCGTATGTAAACAACGTTGATCTGCCAAAATTTCATAGCCCATTAATTGTAACCAATCTTTAATTCTCAAAGGCGAAAAGAAATGCCCTGTCCATGGTGATTGTTTACGTCGATATGGTGTTAAACGATTAAGCCCCGCTAAACTCATAGGATTAAAACCCGTAATAACGAGGTAACCGTTAGGGATTAATACGCGATTAGCTTCTCGAATAATATGGTGGGGATCAAGTGAAAACTCTAACGCATGGCTAAGTAAACAAACATCAATACTATGCTCAAGCAGTGGTAAGTCATCAATATCGGCAATTATATTACCCAGTTCATCTTTAGGCGTAATACTAAATTGATTTTGAATAGTACAGTTACTGGTCGTTATTTTAGCGCTTAACGTTCCTAACTTAAGTAGATGATAGCCAAAAAAACGTTGCCACCAAGGAGCAAGCTCATGCTCTATTGCCGACAAAACAATGTCACCATTTGGTAAGTCATCCCAAGACTTTGGACTATCTGGTAATGAAAAGGCTAATGCGGGTTTCATAATATATTAATCACTTGCTTGCTAGCGTTAAATCAATACAAGCCAACTCATATAAACATAACCTTTAACTTATTGGCTTGGGTAGAATAAAAATGTTTATAATGAAGTATATACTTATAGTTAACTTTAAGAAATAACCTCTATGGCGATGACAAATACTTCAACAGCTCTTACAGTGACAGCTATCAAAGCTTTTAACGATAATTATATTTGGGCGATAACCTCACCACGTAATAATAGTTTAACACTGGTCGACCCTGGTGATGCGAATGTTTGTATTACCTTTATCGAAAAATATAACTTAAACCTAACTCATATATTAATCACTCATCATCATCATGATCATACTGGCGGTATTGAAGCGTTAGTGAAATACACTCAAAATAGTACAGTTAATGTTTATGGGCCAAATAATAGCAAAATTATTGGGTTAACTCATAAAGTCAACCAAGGTGATATCGTGACTTTACCAGAGTTACAATGCCAGTTTTCAATTAAGGAATTACCTGGACATACTTTAGACCATATTGCTTATATTCATGACGACATGGTTTTTTGTGGTGACACCTTATTTTCTGGAGGCTGCGGTCGATTATTTGAAGGTACGCCAGCACAAATGCATCATTCTCTTGCTAAGCTAACTGCGTTACCTGAACACACTTTGGTTTACTGTGCTCATGAATATACTCAGGCTAATTTAGAGTTTGCGGCAACGGTTGAGCCAAATAACATTATGCTGCAACAATATCGCGAAAAAGTGCTCGCATTACGACAACAAAGCCAAGCAACTATACCAACAACCATCGGCATCGAAAAAGCCATAAACCCTTTTTTACGCAGTAACAGTAATGAAGTTATAGCATCAGCTAAACACTATAACCCTCAATGCATGAGTGACGAAATTAGTGTATTCGCAGCAATAAGAGCTTGGAAAGATAATTTTTAACGCACATTTACTTACAACTAGTGAAAAATTAGTCAGTGAAGCCTCTTTGGAGGTATGATAATCTAATCCGCTAAAAATGAAATAAAGACTTACGGTTGTACATGAAAAATTTCTTAATTCCTGCGCTATTACCTGCCCTTGTTATACTAAGTGGTTGCCAAAGCACTATTTCTTCTAACGAAAAAACAAGTATCGACAATGAGTATATCGCTGATTCTGTTGATATTAATCAAGCACTATTAGCCGATGAAAGTATTGATGTTATTCACCCAGTCGCTGACGTAGAGTTTACACTTAAAGAAGACGTAGCCATTACTCATGATAATATTTGGCCGCGTATTCAGCAGCAATTAAGCTTTGCAATCCCTGAAAATAAACGCTTAATTGCACAGCGTAATTGGTATGTTAGACACCCGGCTTATTTAAAGCGAGTTGCCAAGCGTGCCGAGCCATTTCTTTATTACATTGTAGAAGAATTAGAAAAAAATAATATGCCAATAGAAATGGCATTATTACCGGTTGTAGAAAGTGCTTTTGATCCCTTCGCATACTCTCACGGTAGAGCTTCTGGCATGTGGCAATTTGTACCTGGTACTGGCAAGCGCTTTGGTATGAAGCAAAATTGGTGGTATGACGGCAGACGTGATGTCGTTGCATCAACTCAAGGCGCGATTAAATATTTACAATACTTACATGGTTATTTTGATGGTGATTGGCTCCTTGCTCTTGCTGCTTATAACTCTGGTGAAGGTCGTGTAAGACGTGCAGTTAAAAATAATAAAGCCAAGAATAAACCAACTGACTTTTGGTCGTTAGACTTGCCCAAAGAAACCAGAGCTTACGTACCTAAACTACTAGCACTGGCTGATATAATTAAACGTCCACAAGACTTCAACTTAACATTGTACCCTATTGTTAATGAAGCAGTATTAACGCAAGTTGACATCAAATCGCAGATCGACTTAGCCAAAGCAGCAGAGCTCTCGGGCTTATCGTTAGCAGAATTACAACGACTTAACCCAGGCTTTAACCGTTGGGCAACTGACCCTGATGGTCCACACCAATTATTATTACCAATACATACCGTCAATAAGTTTGAGCAAGGCCTAGGGAAATTAACCAAAAAAGAGCGGTTAGCTTGGCAACGTTATCGTATTAAACAAGGCGATAATTTAGGTGCTATTTCTAAAAAGTTTAATACAAGTATCAGTTTAATCGAAGAAGTCAATAATATTAAGCAAGGTAAAATTCGTGCTGGAAAGCACTTATTAATTCCTGTCGCAGCAACGTCTCTTGATAATTATGTTTTTTCACAACAACAACGTATTGTTAAAAAGCAAAACAAACCACAACAAGGTCATAAAATTATTCACACGGTTGTTTCTGGTGATAATCTTTGGGATTTGGGCCGAAAATATAAAGTGAATAGTAAGAGTATTGCCAAATGGAATGGCTTTGCGCCAAGAGACACCTTAAAGCTAGGACAAAAGCTCGTTATCTGGCAAAAAAAGACAAATAACACCGCTTCACTTCGCAGTAACAACAGCCAAAACGCGGTTATGCGTAATATCACCTATAAAGTGCGTCAAGGTGACTCTTTTGCGCGAATTGCCGATAAGTTTAATGTCAGTATTAGAGATATTGAACGTTGGAATAACCTTAACAGGAATAAATACTTACAACCTGGACAACGACTAAAGCTTTCGGTTGATGTCACTAATAATATTTAATCCCCTAGTTTGATAAAAGGAATATCAACACACAATGCTGTCGTTGGTATTCTTTTTTCAAGTCATTAATATATTTTCATCATAAAGCTTCCACTAAATTAATTACTCTCCTCTCTCCCTTCAATCATTCCAGGCAACATTTGTACTAAAAACATACAACTTGAAAATAATGGCGCGAGTGACTATTTTTATACATTCAATAGCTAATTAAGTCTGAAAAAGTATAAAGTTGTAACGGATTAGCTAATCCTTATGTTTATTAAGGGCAATTTTGTTTTTAAATTGATCTATATCAAATATAAACCCTAACTCCTGTTGATTTATACGCTAGCCAAGAGGTAAAATTACTTGGAATTTGACATATTTAGTTACACAGGTATGAAAAATATCAATGCTCCTCGAGCGAATACATAGAAATAGTATGAATTGTGTCCAATACTTATGTGTCAAAGTAAGTAAATAGCAATTTAACTATCTCTGATTAATAATAACACTGCGGAATCCATAACATGACTCAAAGTAATACGTCAGCAGTAGACTACAACTTCGATGTTGTACGTCAATTTACTGTGATGACTGTAATCTGGGGAATCGTTGGTACACTTGTAGGTGTACTTATCGCGGCTCAATTAATTTGGCCTGCGTTAAACTTTGATACACCTTGGTTGACCTACTCCCGTCTTCGCCCACTACATACAAATGCGGTGATTTTTGCCTTTGGTACTAGTGCTTTATTTGCTACCTCTTATTACGTTGTGCAACGTACCTGTCAAGCGAGATTGTTTGGCGGTAAGTTAGCTGCATTTACTTTTTGGGGATGGCAAGCAGTTATTGTTGCTGCAATCATATCGCTTCCATTAGGTTACACAAGCTCAAAAGAATATGCAGAGCTTGAGTGGCCAATTGATATTCTTATTACTATTGTTTGGGTTTCGTACGCTATCGTATTCTTTGGTACCTTAATTAAACGTAAGGTCTCTCACATTTACGTTGCTAACTGGTTCTTTGGTGGTTTCATTGTTACCGTTGCGGTATTACACCTTGGTAACAGTATGGCTATCCCTGTATCCGGCATGAAAGCATACTCTATTTACCCTGGTGCAATTGATGCAATGATGCAGTGGTGGTATGGACATAATGCCGTTGGCTTCTTATTAACAGCTGGCTTCTTAGGTATGATGTATTACTTCGTACCAAAACAAGCTGAACGCCCTGTTTACTCTTACCGTTTATCTATTGTTCACTTTTGGGCACTAGTATCACTATATATTTGGGCGGGTCCGCATCACTTACATTACACAGCACTTCCTGATTGGGCTCAATCAGTTGGTATGGTTATGTCTATTGTGTTATTCCTTCCTTCATGGGGTGGTATGATCAATGGTATTATGACGCTTTCTGGTGCGTGGCATAAACTTCGCCATGACCCAATTTTACGTTTCTTAATTGTTTCTCTTTCTTTCTACGGTATGTCTACATTTGAAGGCCCAATGATGGCTATCAAGTCTGTAAACGCATTATCACACTACACTGACTGGACCGTAGGTCACGTACATTCAGGTGCGTTAGGTTGGGTTGCTATGGTTTCAATTGGTGCAATGTACCACTTAATTCCAGTGCTATTTAATCAAGGTCGTATGTATAGCATTCGCCTTATCAACATTCACTTCTGGATGCACACTGCGGGTATTGTCTTATACATAGTTGCTATGTGGATTTCAGGTGTAATGCAAGGTTTAATGTGGCGTGCGGTAAACAGCGACGGTACGTTAACGTACAGCTTCGTTGAAAGCTTAACTGCATCTTACCCGTTCTACTTCATGCGCTTCTTAGGTGGTGTATTAGTTGTAGCTGGTTTCATATTAATGGCTTACAACATGTTCAAAACAATTGGCGCAAAAGACAACAGTCTAAAGCCTGTTGAAGTAGCTTAGGAGACCAACATGAAAAACTCACATGAAAAAGTAGAAAAAAATGTTGGCTTGTTCTTCCTATTCACAGCTTTTGCGATCAGCATCGGTGGATTAGTTGAAATTACGCCATTATTCTTTCAAAAAGAAACCACGACGCCAGTAGATAACTTAAAACCTTATACTGCATTACAAATGGAAGGTCGTGATATTTATATTCGTGAAGGCTGTAACAATTGTCACAGCCAAATGATTCGTCCATTACGTGCAGAAACTGAGCGCTATGGTCACTACAGTGTTGCAGGTGAGCACGTATGGGAACATCCATTCTTATGGGGTTCAAAACGTACGGGTCCTGACTTAGCACGTGTTGGTGGTCGTTATAGTGACGATTGGCATATTGCCCATTTAATTGACCCGCGTTCTGTTGTGCCAGAATCAAACATGCCTGGTTTCAAATGGCTAGCTGAAAACACCTTAGATGGTGAGCTAACCGCTAAAAAATTAGAAACATTTAACTGGTTAACACGCAACCGTAGTCATAAAGATGAAAATGGCAACCCTATTCCATTATACAGCCAAGCTGAAATTGATGGCGCTGCTGAAGCAGTAAAGGGTAAAACTGAAATGGAAGCCTTGGTTGCTTATTTGCAATCACTAGGTCATGCATTGAAGTAGCCATGAGTTAAGCCTTTAGAAAAGGAAAAAACAATGGATTACGGTACTCTTAGAGGGTTAATTGCCCTCCTTATATTGGCGTTATTTATTATTATTGTGGTTTGGTCTTATTCAAAAAAACGTAAAGAATCGTTTGACGATATAGCGAATTCTATTTTTGAAGAAGATAAAAATACAAAAGTAACTAAACAAAGCCATCTTGATAAAGATAGCAAACAGGAGACTAATAATAATGTCTAGCTTCTGGAATATATGGGTTTGGGTTCTTAGCCTTGGCACATTAGTAGGGTGTTTTTTCTTACTACGTATGTGCTTAAAGAACTTTGCAGGTGTTGAAGAAGGTGAGTCTATGGGACATACCTTTGATGGCATTGAAGAGTTAAACAACCCGCTACCTAAGTGGTGGAGTACGTTTTTCTTACTCACTATTGTTTGGGCATTTGGCTATATTGCACTATACGGTTTAGGTAACTGGACTGGCCTTTTAGGTTGGAAAAGCTCTAACCAAGGTATTTTAAATATTGCTGAATCAAAAGCAAAAACATTAGAGTATTTAGAAAAAGACTCTGGCGTATTAGTACAATATGACCGTGAAATGGCAGCTGCTGAAGCTAAATATGGTCCTATCTTTGCCGCTTACGCACAACGTAGTATTGAAGATTTAGCCAGTGCTAAAAATGTTGAAATAGACTTTGACACTAAAGGTGAATTAACGGCTGAACAAAGTGATTTGTTACAAGCAAAAGAAGCCCTTAAAGTAGGTCAACGTTTATTTATTCAAAACTGTGCACAATGTCACGGCTCTGATGCTCACGGTACCACTGGTTTCCCTAACTTAGCGGATAAAGACTGGTTATATGGTGGAACACCAGAAGCGATCAAACATACGGTAATGGAAGGTCGTATTGCAACAGGCATGATGGCTTGGGAAAGCGCACTAGGTGGCGACCAAGGCGTTAAAGAAGTTGCTGCTTATGTCATTAGTTTAAGTGGTCGCTCAATTGACCCTGAATTAGCCAAAGCTGGTAAAGCTAAGTTTGCGATGTGTGCAGCATGTCATGGCCCTAATGGTGAAGGTAGCTTAGCTATGGGTACACCAATGGGCGCACCAAACTTATCTGACAACATTTGGTTATATGGTGGCTCTAAACGTGCCGTTGAAGAATCAATTCGCAATGGTCGTGCTGGTATAATGCCGCCATGGAAAGATATTCTTGGCGAAGAGAAAGTTCACGTGATCAGTGCATATGTGTATAGCCTTTCTCAAGACTAACTGTTTAATTAATTTCTTATAAATCAGTAATTAATTAACATAAAAAGCCCTTGTTACTAATTGTAAACAAGGGCTTTTTTTATATGTATTTATCTATCATATCCTAGCTGTTCAGCAATAAAAAAGTTATAATATCGCCACTTTACACACTCTTAAAATAAGCAAATCAAATGAAAACTTCTTGGTATCGTGAGCCTTGGGCGTGGTTAGTTTTTGGCCTACCGTTTGTTTCTTTAATTTCAGGAACAACATTTTATATTATCGCAAATAGTAATCCTGATACGGTAGTTGTCGGTGATTATTATAAAAAAGGTAAAGCGATTAACTTTCAAGTATCTAAAGTTAAACTTGCGCAAAAGCTTGGTATGCGTTTTGCGCTAAGAACCGAGGGTAATAATTTAATTATCAAACCAACGGGTATTGAAAAAACTTTCCCGCTATTAAACATTGACTTTGTTCACCCAACATTAGAAGCACATGATTTCAAACTCACATTAACACCTGATGCTAATGGTAATTTCAGACACTATTTTGAAGAGCCTATTAATGGTAAGTGGAAAATCACACTCAGTTCATTTGAGAATAAATGGAAAATTCAAGACACTATTGGCTTACCACAAAGTGACTTTATTGAATTGATTCCTGATCCAACGAAAGTGCAGTAACAATTACTACCATTATTTATACATCCTGCTAGTGTTTTATTTTAATAGATTTTAAGCCATGACTCTAAAATGTTTTCATTGTAACGAGGCTGTACCTTCGGGTATAAGCCTTTTGGTTACTATTAATAACACCGAACAGCCAATGTGTTGTATTGGTTGCCAAGCAGTAGCGCAAACCATTGTTGATAATGGCTTAACTCAATATTATTCAGTACGAACTGAGCCTGCCAATAAGGGACAATCGCTCATTCCTGAACAATTACAAAAAAATAAACTACTTGATGAAGCGGCATTACAAAACGAGTTTATTTATCAAGATAATGACACCAAAGAAGCTATTTTAACCATTGATGGTATTAGCTGTGCAGCTTGTGCTTGGTTAATTGAAATGCAACTTGATAAATTGTCAGGCTTGGTCAGTATTAGTGTGAATGCGACTACACAGCGTGCTACTGTTAAATGGCGTCATGCAGAACTCAACTTAAGCGATATTTTAACCGCTATTGAAAACATTGGTTACCACGCTCTCCCTTTTAAAGCGAATGAAGCCGAGTTACGTAATAAAAAACAAAGCAAAGCCTTTATTAAACGCTTAGGCATCAGTGGCATTTTAATGATGCAGGTGATGATGATTGCCACGGGTTTATATTTTGGTGCATTTTCTGACATGTCAGAAGATCATAAACACTATTTCCGCTGGGTTTGCTTTATATTAACCACACCAATTATAATTTATGGCGCCTTTCCATTTTATACGGGTGCGTTTAACGCCATAAAAATGAAACGGCTCTCAATGGATGTCCCCGTTTCCATTGCTATAATACTCGCCTTTACCGCCAGCGCATGGGCGACTATTACCAGACAAGGTGAAGTTTACTTTGAATCTGTCAGTATGTTTACCTTTTTACTGCTCATTGGTAAGTTTCTCGAATTTAGAGCCCGATCACGCGCAGCGCAAGTATCTGCCAACTTATTAAAACTAATGCCAATGACTGCGACAAAACTAACGACTATCACTTCACCAGCAGGTCATAACACCTATGAAGAAGAACTTATTGCAGCGAAACAATTAGTCGTTGATGATCATGTATTAATCAAACCAGGCGAAGTGGTTCCTGCTGATGGCGTTATTGTTTCAGGCTCAAGCCAGCTTAATGAAGCCATGCTCTCCGGTGAGCAATTACCAATTAGTAAATCCGTCACTGATAACGTTTTTGCCGGCACCATTAATGGTGATGGCAATATTACCGTGCAAGTCAAACAGCCTACCAGCCATTCGTTTTTAAGCCAATTGATTCGATTAAGTGAGCAATCCCAAGCGCATAAACCTAAACTGGCGCAACTGTCAGATAAAATAGCTCAGTTTTTTGTTGCGCTGATTTTAATCACCTCTATTTGTACCGCGCTATATTGGCATCAACATCTACCAGAAGAAGCGTTTTGGATTACCTTATCAGTATTAGTGGCAACCTGCCCTTGCGCCCTTTCCTTAGCAACACCTACAGGATTAACTTGTGCAACAACACGTCTTAATAAAGACGGCATTATGATCAAAGGTGGGCATGTAATGGAAGCCGTACCACAATTAAATTGCTTTGCTTTTGATAAAACAGGGACTTTAACCACAGGCGAGTTTCAAATAAACCGCGTGGAAGTTAATGGCGAATATACTAAAGAGAATGTGCTTGCTATTGCTGCGGCATTAGAGGCACACTCTGAGCATCCCATTGCGAAGCCATTTACCGCCCATCGTGACTTCTCAATTCAAGCTCAAAATATTACTGTGCACTCAGGTAAAGGGGTTAGCGGTGATATTGATGCTGATCATTACACTATTGGTAAAAGTGGTTGGGCTATTTCACAATTAGATGAAAATGCACAACAAGCGATAAGCAATCATCAAGATGCAAATTGTACATTAATTAAAAACAACCAAGTTATCGCCTCATTTTATTTGGTCGATCAAATTCGTGACGATGCGAATGCTGTTATTGAAGCGCTTAATAAAACTGGCCGCACTATGCTGCTATCTGGTGATAGTCAACAAGCCTGTGATAAGTTAGCAACGGTGTTACCGCTAAGCTCTGTTGAAGGCTCGCTTAGTGCTCAAGATAAAATGCATAAAATTCAGCAAGCTCAGCAAAATGAAAAATTTAATGTTGCCATGACCGGTGATGGCGTTAACGACTCACCTGTATTTGGCGCAGCGCATGTATCTATTGCGATGGGTTGTGGCGCCGATATTACTAAAAGTGGTGCTGATGTTATTTTACTTAATAATAAGTTAAGTAGCATCAATACGCTAATAAAGGTGGGTCATAAAACCCGTCGAATTATTATTCAAAACTACTTATGGGCGTTTGGATATAATGCTATTGTACTACCATTGGCCGTAGCGGGTTATATCACGCCCTACATGGCAGTCATTGGTATGTCAACCAGCTCTATTTTAGTCATAACTAATTCACTTCGCTTGTTGAAAAAGTAATTAGTAAACACCGAGGGTTTAGTGATGAGTATAATGTATATTTTAATTCCAGTTGCGGCGATTCTAACCGCATTAGGGATTTATCTTTTTTTCTGGGCAGTTAAAACAGAGCAATTTGATGATTTAGAAAAACAAGGTATGAGCATCTTGTTTAATGATGATAGCCAGCAAAAAGATCAAGAAAAATCAGCGCCGAGTGATAGCAATATAGCAGCAAAAGCTAACGCTGCACCTCTAGCTACAAACCCCACCAATAATTCAAGCGCTGATGTAAAGAAGTAATGCTAACCGATTTACTATCAGCTTTTATTGTTGGTTTACTAGGCTCAGGTCACTGTTTAGCCATGTGTGGGGGTATTACTACCATGCTAACGTCGGCTACTGAAAAACCTAAACAACAAGGTGATATTGCTATCACTGAACAGCAGACCTACCCGACAAAATCAAGCAATAACACGTCTTTAATATTTTCATATCATATTGGCCGTATTGCCAGCTACACCTTGATTGGCGCGATTGTCGGCTTTAGTGGCTCATTAGCTGCAAAAAGTATCGGTGTTCCCCTTGGGGGGTTGCGCATGGTTGCCGCCATATTTTTAATTCTACTCGGCTTATATTTAGGTCAATGGTTAATGTGGTTAAACAGAGTAGAAGCGCTTGGGAAGTATTTATGGCGTTATTTGTCACCATTAGCTAAGTATGTCATTCCCGTCAATAGCACCAAACAAGCTTTAGGTTTAGGGGCTTTATGGGGTTGGTTACCTTGTGGGCTAGTTTATTCAACCCTCACCTGGTCATTAGCTAGCGGAAGTAGCCTAACAGGAGCAGGAATAATGTTATTTTTTGGTTTAGGTACTTTGCCTGCGCTCATAGCACTGTCTCTAGGTATTAATAGCTTTAAAAGCCTTTTGCTTAATGCTAACTTCAAGAAAACAATGGCAATTTCTCTAATATTATATGGCTGTTATAGTTTAACTGTTGCATATCAATTAATGTTCTAATACCCTATCAGCACGGTCGATATTACAGTCCTTTAAATTAAGAGTTATTATCTATTATGCCAAGTAAAAATTGCCCCGGTATACAACACATTAAGTGTCAAAACTGCAGTATTAGTGAATTATGTTTACCTTTTTCACTGAATGAGCAAGAGTTAAATAGCCTTGATGACATTATCGATAGAAAACGTCCTATTCATAAAGGCGATAAAATTTTTCATGACGGACAACAATTACACGCCTTATTTGCTATTCGTTCAGGGACTTTCAAAACATTTACGGTTAATGAGCAAGGCGAAGAACAAATAACAGGTTTTCATTTAGCAGGAGATTTACTGGGTTTTGATGCCATTGCAGAAAGCTGTCACCCTAGCTTTGCTCAGGCGCTTGAAACTTCGATGGTCTGTGAAATCCCTTATAATAACCTTGATCAGCTCTCTAACACTATGCCTAAGTTGAAAAAGCAGGTATTACGTCTAATGAGTAATGAAATTAAAACCGATCAGGCAATGTTAACCTTACTTAATAGAAAAAACGCTGAGCAACGTGTAGCTACTTTTTTAGTGACCTTAAGTGAGCGCTATCATTCGCGAGGATTATCAGCAACTGAATTTAGGTTAACCATGACTCGTAGCGATATTGGTAATTATATTGGCTTAACTGTTGAAACGATTAGTCGTTTACTTAATCGTTTTCATAAAAGTAACTTAATCAAAGTAGACGGTAAATTAATTACTATTGTAGATATTGACGCCTTGTCTGACGTCGCAGAAATTTAATTAGTTATAGCTTTTCCTCCCCCACCGAGATAGCTCCGTTTATCTCGGTGTTTAATGAAATCAATTCATAATATCTTAATTTAAATCAAGCATTCACTCCTCAATTTTGCTATAAAGTAATTATGAATTACTTTTATTAACGAGAGGTTTACCATGGAAATGTATCAAAATATACTGGTTATTATCGACCCAACAACTGATGAGCAAAAAGCCTTAAAGCGAGCTGTAGATCTAGCCTCACGTATTCATAAAAATAACAATACAGCCATTAATATTACTGCTTTTTTCAGCATTTTTGATTTTTCCTATGAGATGACAACAATACTATCTCATAACGAACGCGACTCTATGCGTCAAATGGTTATCGATGAGAAACAAAAATGGTTAGATGAAATTATCGCCGAAATAGCGCCTAATACGCAAGTAACTAGCAAAGTCGTATGGCATAACAGGCCTTACGAAGCCATTATCAATCAAGTAATTGAGCACAACTTTGATCTGGTTATTAAAGGAACTCATCAACATGATAAATTTAAATCAGTAGTCTTTACACCTACTGATTGGCATATCCTGAGAAAATGTCCATGCCCGGTATTATTAGTCAAAGATCACGAGTGGCCAAAAAATGGTAATATTCTAGCAGCTCTTAATATTGGTAGTGATGAGAGCGAACATAGCTCACTCAATAGCAAAATAACAAAGCAAGCTAAACAACTAACAGCTGTGGTTGACGGTAATTTACACTTAGTCAACTCTTACCCTGGCACCCCAATTAATATCGCTATTGAAGTTCCTGAGTTTGATGCCACCGAATACAATGCAGTCATGCTAAAGCATCACCAAGAAGCCATGAACACACATGCTGAACAATTTGGTGTTGAATTAACAAACACTCATATTGGTGAAGGCTTACCAGAAACGGTTATTGAAGAGTTTGCCCGAAAACTAGATGCTGAATTAGTTGTTTTAGGAACCATTGGTCGTACTGGCATATCGGCAGCGTTGATTGGTAATACCGCTGAACATGTGATTGATCAGTTAAACTGTGATGTATTAGCGTTAAAACCTGACGGTTATATTTCTCCGCTGGCTAACTAAAGTAAACAGCCAATCACATATACTATACGTAGCTCATCAAGTACTCACTTTGAGCTACAAAAGTCTACTTATCTAACTTATACGCATATTATTTACTGACAAATCTACTTTCACCTATCATAACAATTTAATAATCAATAAGTTATACCGAACACCAGTCGTATTATTAGTGATAACTTGTAGTCCTACACAATCAATAATCATAAAAATAATAAAATACCTTATTAACTATTCGGTAAGTTTACTGTAACTAAGGTAAAGCTAAACGATCAATTTTTACTTTTTTACGATAAAGCGTATAATGCGCGACAATTAACAACTTGTAGAATTAATACTGATCCCCATGTCTAATACGCCTTTATCTGCCTTGCAAAAAACACAATTAATGAAGCTAGAAAAAAAGCTTCGACGCCATGTGGGTCAAGCCATATCCCAATACAATATGATTGAAGACGGTGATAAGGTCATGGTGTGTTTATCTGGGGGTAAAGACAGCTATGCAATGTTAAGTATTCTGATGTTACTTAAAGAATCTGCGCCTATTCACTTTGATATTGTTGCGGTTAACCTTGATCAAAAGCAACCTGGGTTTCCTGAGCATATATTACCTCAATATCTCAACGAGCTAGGTATTGAGTACCATATTGTTGAAGAAGACACTTACGGTATTGTTAAAGAGAAAGTTCCTGAAGGGAAAACAACCTGTAGTCTTTGCTCTCGTTTACGACGCGCAATATTATATAAAGTAGCGAAAAATATTGGCGCGACTAAGGTTGCATTAGGGCATCATCGTGACGACATGATTGAAACCTTAATGCTTAACATGTTTTACGGCGGTAAAATGAAAGCGATGCCAGCTAAATTAGTGTCTGATAATGGTGAGCATGTTGTTATTAGACCATTAGCCTTTTGTAAAGAAAGTGAGCTAATTCAATATGCGGCATTAAAACACTTCCCTATCATTCCTTGTAATTTATGTGGGTCGCAACCGAATATGCAGCGTCAGAATATTAAGAAAATGCTTAACGATTGGC
The DNA here is from genome assembly GCF_039523295.1 of Colwellia asteriadis. NCBI lineage: Bacteria > Pseudomonadati > Pseudomonadota > Gammaproteobacteria > Alteromonadales > Colwelliaceae > Colwellia > Colwellia asteriadis. The sequence continues at coordinate 227,504 of NZ_BAAAFA010000008.1, forward strand.
ACCAAGAGTTTCCGGGCCGTATTGAGTCAATGTTTACCGCAATGCAAAACGTTGTACCATCACATTTATGTGACAATGAGCTATTTAACTTTAGTGATATTAACAGTAATTCGGGAGTAATTAATGGTGGTGATACTGCTTTTGACGAGCCTGAATTGAACTTTAATGGAAGCGCTAAAGAGACTAAAATGCCCACGAATAAAACCGAGCAATTAACTATTATTGAAGTGCAATAACAGCTATAAAAAAAGCCTAACCCTTTATTTAATCAATATTGGGTTAAGCTCATACTTTTATCTGTTATTCACTATAACTCGTTGTATTATCAAAGTAAGTTGTTTCATCTTCAAAAAAGCGCTGATTGTGACGCAACATGTCAGTAATATCTAACACATAGTCTGCACCTCGCTCCGAGTAAGGTAACAACCCTGTCGCTAATATTTCAGGTGCAATAGGCTCGTTATTCGCTCTTAACTGCGCTCTAATCGTTCTAAATACTTGATAAGCATTGTGGGTATTTATATTTCTAAAATATCCTCTTACTGCATCATCTACACTATCAAATGCTGCAACCTCATGCTTTGCTCCTTTGTTACGCCCATTAGGCACCATGCCACAATCTGGCTCGTAACACCAAATACCAAAAAAGTTTAATCCAATTCGAGAAAAACGAGAAGTGCCCCATGCCGACTCATTTGCCGCTTGCACCAAAACCAGTGGTAAAGGAATAATATCAACACGTACTAATAACTCATTTACTTTTTGCAAATTTGAGCGTGACTTTTTTAATCGATAACGCTTCGCTAATATTTGTAACTCAGCCTCTTCTTGCTCTGTTAACCCTAATTCTAAGGTCATTTGTTCAAGCCAATACTCTAGCTTAGTGCGGGTTGCTAAAATACGCTCATTTTGAGCAACAATCGCAGGGGTAATAAAGTCAAAGAATTGTGCCTTTTTAGTTGAGACATCTGCAATGGCAGCAAAGTCTGGTAAATCGACATTATGTAACGGTTGCTCTACCACTTTTTTAACTGTTTTTTTATTTTCACGACTTTTTTGTCGTTCTTTGTCTTGACTTTGCTGCTCTGCTATAAGCCTTTTTGCTAAACTACTTTCAGCATTATCCGGCACTAAAAAAGTGAAAGGTGCTAACAGTGTTACCACCAAAAAGGCCAAAAAGCTTAACCACAAAAATAACTTAATCAATATAAACTCCTTTAAATATTTTTAAGCTGAAAACGTACCGTTTGAGCCGTTTGAGTCATCCGAATCAGAAGCTTTAGTTGACTCTGGTGTAGAAGAGTTTAACTCCCTTGAGTTAACATTATCTTCTCTATCTTTAGTCTTTACCGCAAATATCTCACGGTAGAGTATACCTTTAACGTTATAATACAACGGTGCTAAAAACGTCATACCAAACAAAAATAACATAATAGCAACAGGTCCAATCGCCGAATCAGCCAACAATGCCACTGGCATAGCCAAAACAAGTAATGCTATAAACAAAAATAAATACAATCTAAATATTTGAAAGAACTTGAAACGCAATGACAAAACAGACACTTTTATTGCTGCTAATGGCGAGAGTTTTTTATCAACAACCAATGGAATCGTTAATGATAAAAGCACGGCTAAAATGATACCGGGCACCATATATAATTGAAAACCTAAGCCAACTAATATCGATGTTAACAATGCGCATAAAGCAACCCAGCTACCACGTTGCAAGAAAGAAAACACCATAATAGCGCGTGTTTCTTGTCCGCGAGCATGCAAAACCCCCATCATTTCAACACCAGCAAGAAATGGCCAAATAACAATGGTAACTACGATATTTAGAATACTCATCGCGTTTTGATCTTTTAATACCGCTTCAATGCCGCCCATCAAATTACTAGCAGTTAACGAAACTAACGTACCAAGTAATAAAATAAAACATAGACCGATATTAATTGACATTCTACTCTGTAATGTTTTCTGCCATGCTTCTTTAAATATCGCATTAACATCAACGATATAATTACCCGTTAATGCATTTTTCAACAGGGAGCATTCTAACTCTTTACTATTTTTTTCTGACAATGTAACTAACCTTATTTAACCCAAAACAGCTTAACCAAAAACAGCGCTAGTAACGTGCCTATGATTAATAAAACACATTTTACCAGCAACATATTGTATATGCGCGTAAGCTTTATTCAATAATATCAATATCTATCATACATACACACTAAGTACATTGTACTAACTTAAATCACTTAACACTAACTGTATGGCAAGTATAAAAAGCACTACCCCCATCAGTCTATCGAATAAATAGCCTTTACGAGCAAGTAACTTTCTCACTTTATCTTGTGTTAATAAATACGACAAAAAGCAAAACCAGCTACCCGTAGCGATCACCAAATAAAGCCCATAAATTAATTTGATACCTAATGGTGTGTCAGGCGCAATAACCACTGAGAATAAACTAACAAAAAACAACGTTGCCTTAACATTTAAACCGTTAATTAAAAAGCCAGTAAAGAAAGCCTTTTTAGCGGATGGCGGTTGCTCTACATCCGCTGGATGCGTTAGCTCTTTTTGAGTTAACTTATCTTCTTGCATTACTTCTGCTGGTTTTTCAGCACGAATACAATGCCAAGCGATATAACAAAAATAAGCAGCAGCGATATACTTTAATGCCGTAAATAAGCGCTCATCACTCGCAATAAGTAACCCAATACCGACTAATGAATAAGTCACATGTAAAATAATACCTGCAGCAATACCTAAACTGGTATACATGGCAACTTTACGGTTATAACGAATGCTTTGTTTTAGCACAATAGCAAAGTCAGGACCTGGGCTGGCTACAGCAAGAAAATGCACAACAACAATAACTAAAAATTGTTCAAAATACCCCATACACCCCGTCACTCAAAAATAGGCTAAAAATAAAAGGGTATTCTACCTGAGAAGCCAATAAAGACGTAATTAATCTTTAAAATAACAACTTATCATTTTATTTAACTCTTTTTGCGCATCATAAAAATAGTAATAAATCACAAATGAACAGGGTCAGATGCACGACTCTCTTCATGAATAACTTTAGGATTATTTACTTGCTTTAACGCGTTAAGTATTTGACGATAAAAACGCCACGTTTCATCAAATGAATCAAATTGATAGGTTTTCCCACAATAGCTTGCTTTCATCTCAACACCTCTACAAACATGATTTGAGCAACTATTGTATGAAAAATAAAAATTCATACTTAACTAGGGGCTTATATGGACTCCCCGTTGATGTCAAACAGAGAATATTTAAAATAAATTAGATGCTAGCTTATATACGGGCTCAAATTGAGGTGCTACCTCTGGCCTCTGATGTTTTCGCACCTTCATGACTTTTCTGTTGAGCAGTTTTATAAACTTCAGCCCCTAACAGTCTCTTGAAGGTTGGTCTTACCTATTTTAAACGCTCTTTTTGACAAATCTAAGCCACAAGTAATTGTGGCTAATACTCTTTATTGTGCTTTAGCAATGCAAAAGCTGTTCTTACCGTTTTATTAGCCAACGCTATCGCCGCTACTTTTTTACCTCGACGAACGGTTAATTCTCTTAACCAGATATCTTTTTGGCTACGGCTTTCTCTTTTTTCTAATTGGCAAACAACAGCTAATGCACCTTTATACAAAGCACTACGCAGCTTCTTGCTTCCTACCACTTTCGATATTGAGCCTACTTTTTCTTTACCACCGCTACTATGTTGTACTGGCGTTAAGCCAAAACAGGCCGCAGCTTCCCTACCATTTTTGAAATGTGTGGTGTTACCTAAAGCTATTTTCATTAAAATAGCACAGACAGGGCCCACACCTTCTAATGCTTGTAAACGAGTGCAGATTTGGTCTTCTTTAACGATTTCTCGTAGCTTCTCTTCAATCAGCTTAACTTCTTCTATGGTATCAATAAAACGTCGAAAAATGACCTGTATTGAAAAGCGAAAAGTATGTGTTAATTCATTTTCAGCATCTTCAAGTATCTCAGGAATAGCTTGTATTAACTTAGCATCACCCTGGGCAATGGCATGTCCTAATTCAAGTAATAAAGCGCGAAGTTGATTACTTAAGCTGACTTTTTGCTTAACTAATAAATCCCGCATGCATTCCATTCCTTGTAGACATTGCTCTTGCACTGAAAGTAAACGACTTTCTTTTATATGAGACTGGCGAGCCGCAACAGAAATAGCGAGTGCATCATTAGCGTCTGTCTTCTGGCCTTGCCTAAACGCTTTAACCTGTCTCGCATTGATACTTTTTACATAATGACCCGCTTGCTTGGCAAAGCGTGCCCAATAATGTGTACCGCTACATGATTCCATAGCAACTAAAGATTTTTTCTCTTTAATTAGTAATTCTTTGAGTTTAGCTCTGGAGATTGCTTTGTTATAAATAACCTTACCGTTTTTATCTGTCTTACAAACCTGAAATAAATTTTTTGCTAAATCAATCGCAATCACATTACAATTAAACATGTATGGGCTCCTTAGTAAAAGTTTAGTCACTTATTACGTTACTCCCGAGGGAGGTGGGAGTCCATACATCTGCTGATCTTTCGAGATTGTTTTTGCAGCTTTTTGTTGGGTATTTATACAAGACAGAGCCTTTGTCGTGTGGTTATTCCACATAAAAAGGTGATAACGCAGTAAAAATGACCAACAAACGCTGTCCGAAGGATTCGGCTAAAAGCGTTTTACTCTTTGTTGAACAGTATTTGCTTAGAATGACTAGGCAACACACTGTCCGCCGCGATTAAAACGCTTTTATCTCGAACAAAAGTTAACCGCGAAAGATCAACAGCCCCTAAAGTGTTATTTGAATGTGCAAAATCGTTATCGATAATATGCAGGCTCGTGCTAATTTTGTGGGTGTTTTTGATGAATCGTGTGCAAGACTTGCTCAAAATAATCGCTGCCTTTTTTCTCAGCTAAAGCAATATTATTTTCAGGTATTTTTTCAGGTTCCTTATAAACCGACAATACTTTTTCCATACTGGCTTCTCGAATAATATGCAGCATAGGATAAGGTGAACGGTTAGTGAAATTACTCGGCTCATTAAAATCTTCACCGGCAAAGCAATACTCGGGGTGCATAGTGGCTAACTGAAATATCCCTTCAAAACCCGATTCAATCAATAAATCATTAGCATAGTCAACTAAGTCTAAGTAGCGTTCAAAGTGTCTGAAACCATCATTATAAATAATCAGTGTTGTTTCAATTTCATCATGCTTTTGTAAATAATGACACTGTTCAATAAACTCATGCAATGCTGGTTTCACTTGAGATGTAGCTGATTGATGGTAATAAATAGTGTTATTAACAAACTCTTTTTTAGCAAAGGGACAAAAGTTTAAGCCGATAATAATTTCAGCTAACCATGCTTTAGTTGCATCAATAGCAGGTGAATAGTTGTTTTTACTTGTCATGCTTATTTCGCTTTATACGTTGTTATGTTTCAGATTGTTGTAAACGCCACATTTTACTATATTGCCCCTGCATTGCTAATAGCTGCTGGTGTGTACCTTGCTCAACAATAGCACCTTTAGCCATAACTAAAATATTATCACTATCAACAATGGTTGAAAGCCGATGTGCAATCACTACACTAGTACGATTTTTAGCTACATCATTAATGGCTTTAAGTATTGCCTGCTCTGAATGGCTATCAAGTGATGAAGTGGCTTCATCAAACACTAATATTTGTGGATTTTTCAAAATAGTACGCGCAATCGCCACACGTTGTTTTTCACCACCTGACAATTTTAAACCACGCTCACCTACTTTAGTTTCAAGCCCATCAGGTAAACTCGCCACAAAGTCAGCTAAGTGAGCCATTTCTATCGCTTTTAATACCTGCTCTTTAGTTGCTGTTATGCAACCATATTGAACATTATTAAACAAAGTATCGTTAAAAAGTACCGTATCTTGAGGGACGATACCTATCTGCTTTCGTAAAGAGTGCTGCGACACATCACTGATATTTTGCTCATTAATACGAATCTCACCACCGGTAACCTCATAAAAGCGAAAAAGCAGTTTAACTAAGGTCGACTTCCCTGAGCCACTTTGACCAACAATGGCTACTTTTTGCCCTGCTTTGATCATAAATGACAGCTCGTTAATAATTGGCCGCTTTACCTCATATGAAAATGAGACGTTATCGAAACAAATAGTTGCTTGGCTAGCGTCATGATTAGTGCCGGGTTGGTTGAGTAATAATTCGCTAGCATTGTCGCGATCGCTAATTTTTGCCGTTTGCCCTAACAATGAAAATAAGTTTTCAATATTCGCTAAGGAGCCTTTAATTTCACGATAAACAAAACCTAAAAAGTTTAGTGGCATAAACAATTGCATCATAAAGGCGTTAATTAATACAAAGTCACCTAAACTCATGTGCCCTTCGCTCACTTTTACCGCAGCGAGTGCAAGCATTGAAGTCATTGCGATAGCAATAATCAGAGCCTGACCACCATTAAGCGCAAATAAAGATAGGCGGTTTTTTATTTTGGCTTGCTCCCAACTAGCAAGTTGCTGATCATAAGCTTGGGCTTCATATTCTTCGTTAGTAAAGTATTTAACGGTTTCATAATTAAGTAAGCTGTCAATCGCGCGGGTATTGCTAGACGAGTCAGCTTTATTCGCTTCCCTAACATAACGAGTTCTAAGTTCAGTCGCATAAACCGAGTACGCAATATAAGTTAAAATAGAGCCTAAGGTTATCAGTGCAAACCAAATGCCATAATTAACAAATAAAATGGTGACTACCATGACAATCTCAAGCAAGGTTGGCACAATATTAAACACCATAAAGCGCATTAAAAAGTTAATGCCTGAAGTGCCTCGATCAATATCTCGTGATAAACCACCAGTTTGTCGATTTAAATGAAAGTCTAAATCGAGTTGGTGCAAATGCCTAAACACTTTCAAACCAATACGGCGAATAGCACGTTCAGTCACGCGGCCAAATAAGGTATCGCGAATTTCGGCAAGCACCACAATAGACAAACGTACTAAACCATAAGCAAGCACTAAACCCAATGGCACAATGGCTAAGGCTGAACTAGCAAGATCTTTATTGTCATTGGTATCCAAGGTATCAACAATATCTTTAAGGATGAATGGCAGATAAACACTCGCAACTTTGGTGAGTACTAAGCAAAGCATCGCTACAGCAATGCGCTTTTTATATTCAAAAAGATACGGCAGAATAAGTTTAAAGGCTTGCCAGTTTATAGTGTTTACTTCATGTTCTGGATAACTAGAGCGGCGCATGGCGTACTTTGCTTGAGAAGAAACACCTATAATAAGCCATAATCTAAATTTTCTAAAGGCGTTGCTTTTTTATTTGCTTCATTGTGAAACAATAAGAGCGAGTGTCAAAAATGGTATGAGCTATAAAGAGCACTAACAGGAACTGTGTTTATATACCTTAAGGCGCTAAATCTTAAGCTTTAAATAAAAAAACCATACTAGCTAAGCTAGTATGGTTTTTTTGGTTATCTAACCGCAATTACATCACCGTAATAACGATATTGTACTGTAGTAACCGAATGATTGGTTAAAGGGTAAAGTGCCAATACGAGTATTACGACTCGTCGCCATTACCTTCTTCAACACGACTCTTCAACTTTTGCCCAGGTCTGAATGTAACTACCTTACGGGCTGAAATTGGAATATCTTCACCGGTTTTAGGGTTACGACCAGGACGTTCGCTTTTTTGACGTAGGTCGAAGTTACCAAAACCAGAAAGCTTCACTTGTTCACCACTTTCTAAAGTTTCACGAATCTCTTCAAAAAAGATCTCAACCATTGCTTTTGCGTCGCGCTTGCTCAGCCCAACTTCTTCAAATAAATGTTCTGCTACTTCTGCTTTGGTAAGCGCCATTGCTTAGTCCCTCAGTGATGCATTTAACTCGGTTTTTAAGGTCTCAACCACTCTATTGATAACATCAGTGATGTCTTTTTCTTCTAGAGTTTTATTGGTATCTTGTAGTACTAAGGCGATAGCTAAGCTCTTAAAGCCTTCTTCAACGCCTTGTCCTGTGTATACATCGAACAAGTTTAGATCAATTAAATAACTTCCGCCAACCTTTTCAACAAGTTGTAAAACTTTTTTTGCATCTACATCATCTTTTACTACTATCGCTAAATCACGACGGTTAGCAGGAAAACGAGAGATATCAGCGGCTGCGGGTATTTTTTGTACTAACACTTCTGATAACAATAGCTCAAAAACTAAGGTACGACCATTTAATCCTAATTTTCTTTCTAATTCAGGATGTAAGGCAGCAACATAACCCACTAAGTTACCATTTTTAGTAATTTTAGCCGTTTGACCTGGGTGTAATGCGGCAACTTCAGCTTTTGAAAATTCATAAGCATTGGCATCACTCGTCAGTGCAAGTAGCGCTTCAACATCACCTTTAATATCAAAAAAGTCTGTTGCGGCTTTTTCCATACTCCAATGTTCATCAACACGTTGACCGCTAATAACACCGCTGAGCATGTTTTGTTGACGTACACCATTTTCTGCACTTGCATCAGGTACAAAACGTAAGCCACTTTCAAATAAGCGCACACGGCCTTGCTGACGGTTTTGGTTATACGCCATAGATTGCAATAACCCTGTCCATAAACTTAAGCGCATTACTGACATTTCTGATGAAATTGGGTGCGGTAATGTCATTACTGCTTCGTTAGGGTGAAGTAAACTTTGTACTTTAGGGTCAACAAAGCTATAAGTGATCGCTTCTTGATAATCACGATTAACTAAGGTTTGTTTTAATTTGGCAACCGATAGCTTAGCTTCTTTTTGCGCACGCATTCTTAATGTCGCGCTAGGCGCAATATTAGGAATATTGTTGTAACCAAAAATGCGCGCAACTTCTTCAATTAAATCAACTTCAATTTTAATATCAAAGCGGTATGCAGGAACAACAACTTGCCATACTTTTTCAACACCTTCACCAGTTTGCGCTACAGCAAAGCCTAAGCGCGTTAAAATTTCGGTTACTTGTGCATCTTCAATATGATGACCAATACGGCTATCGAGTTTTACGCGACGTAAACTTACCGCTTTAGTTTCTGGAATATCGGCTTCTGATTGTGCTTCAACAACGGGTCCTGCTTGACCACCAACAATGCTAATAAGCAGTTCAGTCGCTCGTTCTATTGCGTCATGTTGTAACGTTGGATCAATACCACGCTCATAACGATGTGAAGAATCAGTGTGTAAACCGTATTGACGTGCTTTACCTAAAATTGCTAGTGGTGCAAAGAAAGCACTTTCTAAGAAAATATCGGTAGTATTTGATGTTACGCCAGACTCAAGACCACCAAAAATACCAGCCATAGCTAAGGCTTTATTATCGTCAGCAATCACTAAGGTTTTTTCTTTTAACGTCACTTCATTTTCATCGAGTAATGTTAATTTTTCTTCGGCTTTAGCAAAACGTACATTAATGCTGCCATCAATTTTTGCTAAATCAAACGCATGCATTGGATGACCTAGCTCTAATAACACATAGTTAGTTACGTCTACTACAGGGTCAATTGAGCGTGTACCGCTTCTGCGCAGCTTTTCAACCATCCATAATGGGGTTGTTGCTGTAGGGTTAATACCTTTAATAACACGCCCTAAATAACGAGGACAGGCTTCAGTAGCTTCAATGTTAATTGCTAATACATCGTCAATAACCGGCGTTACTGCTGTAATTTCTGGTTCAGTCACTTCAAGTGAGTTAAGTACACCTACTTCACGTGCTAACCCTTTAATGCCTAAACAGTCACCACGGTTAGCGGTTAAGTCGACATCAATAGTTACATCATCTAAGTCTAAATATTCACGGACACAAGTACCAAGCGGAGCATCATTTGCTAGCTCCATAATACCGTCTGAGCTTTCTGCTAAACCAATTTCAGATTCACTACATAACATACCAAATGATGGTACGCCACGTAGCTTAGCTTTTTTAATTTTAAAATCACCCGGTAATACAGCACCAACCGTTGCTACCGCAACTTTTAAGCCTAAGCGGCAATTTTTAGCGCCACAAACGATATCAACTAATTCGCCTTTTACTACAGTATCTGAGCTGTAGTCACCTAAGCTAATTTTCGTTACTTGTAATTTGTCTGCGTCAGGGTGAGGACCACATTCAACCACTTCACCAATAACCACACCACTAAATTGACCAGCAACTGGATCAACACCGTCAACTTCTAAACCAGCCATAGTAATTTGATGAGCTAATTCATCAGAAGAAAGCGCAGGGTTTACCCACTCACGTAACCAAGATTCACTAAATTTCATTATGGGTTTCCTACTTGAACTGTTTTAAGAAGCGAAGATCATTTTCGAAGAATGCGCGTAAATCATTTACGCCATAACGCAGCATAGTTAAACGCTCTACCCCCATACCAAACGCAAAGCCGGTATACACTTCAGGGTCAATGCCAACACTACGTAATACATTAGGGTGAACCATGCCACAGCCTAATACTTCTAACCATTTACCATTTTTACCCATAATATCAACTTCAGCTGAAGGCTCGGTAAACGGGAAGTATGACGGGCGGAAGCGAATTTCCACTTCTTCTTCAAAAAAGTGATGTAAGAAGTCGTGTAAAATCCCCTTAAGGTGAGTAAAGCTAACATCTTTATCAACCATTAAACCTTCAACCTGATGAAACATTGGTGTATGTGTTTGGTCGTAATCGTTACGGTAAACTTTACCAGGAGAAATAATACGTAATGGCGGTTTTTCAACTTCCATAGTACGAATTTGCACGCCTGAAGTTTGTGTACGTAGCACTAACTTAGGGTTGAAATAAAAAGTATCATGATCTTGACGAGCAGGATGATGCTCAGGAATATTTAAGGCATCAAAGTTGTGATAGTCATCTTCAACTTCAGGGCCATCTTTTACTTCAAAGCCTAAATCACCAAAAAAGCTCTCTATACGGGCAATAGTACGTGTTACTGGGTGTAAACCACCAATTTGAGTTCCACGACCAGGCAAAGTTACATCAATTGACTCTGCGGCTAACTTTTGCTTAATTTCTTCTGCGCGTAACAACTCACCACGCTCGTTCAGTAATTTTTGTACTGCTTGTTTAGCAATATTAATTACTTGGCCCATTTTAGGTTTATCTTCTTTTGATAATTGACCTAAGCCTTTCATTTGCTCGGTAAATAATCCTTTTTTACCTAAAAAATTAACGCGCACTTGATCAAGCGCATTAGGATCTGTAGCGTCTTTAATGGCAGTTTCTGCCTGGGCTACAATGCCATCTATAGTGGTGGTGTCTAAACTCATGATTTCCTCTAAATCCAGGGTAAATAAACAGCAACAGTAAAAAGTTGAACCTGCTGTTTACAAAGAGATTAAGTCAAATAGTAAAAATGGAATAGATTTTACACGAAAAGTGATGATTATGTAGAGTAAATAGCGGATTTTTTGATGGTATAGCGCTATTTATAGAAAAGTATGACCTGTAATAGATAAGATATTTATAAGCCTGCTGCGTTCAGTATCACAATAGGCATTAACCTAGCGGCGCTCTCTGTGGTCAACGCCATACCATGGCAGCAAAAAGCAACAAGTGAATTTTATGTTTTTTTTCTGTTAGTTATTGTTTTTTCATGCTTAGCTGTAACTGCATTATCTGTTTCACGCTTAACAAGAATAAAGGTGAGATACATTTTTGTCGGTAAGGAAAACACTAAACCCAAGGCAATACATACAGCGCTAATAATAATCCCTGTTACGCCCATCGCTTCCATGGTTTCACTGAAATTGTGTAAATATATTCCTAAAAGCAATAAACACAAACCAATACCAATTGACGTTTTTAATAGTTTAATCAGCGTATCTTCATTCATGGCGACCTCACTTGAAATTACGAAATATTAATATGAAATTAATATTTCGCGCTAAAAAGTAAACATCATGCCAATACCAGTAGCATTTTCAGCTAAGCTTTGTGTTTGGGCTGCAAGCTTAGATCGATCACGTTTACTTTCGATATACAAATAAAAATCTTCATCCCAATGATATTTTGCACTTAAAATAAAATACTCTTTGTGATAACTGCCATCAGCGCCTAAATCAGGATGAGCACTTGAAAATGATGAATTATCTTTTAATGAGTTATAACCAATAATTAAAGAAATATCATTTTCAAAACGATAGGCACTGAATAATTCTATACCGCTTGATTTTGCCATCACTTGACCTAAATCATTAATATCATGATTTTTCATTTCAGTGACAACCAGCGCGACGTGAAGACCAAGACTCCCATAAGGGCGATAGGTTAAATGAGCGGAGATCAATTCATCATCAACCGCTTCTGTTTTTAAACCATTAGCGGCCAAGCTGACTTTAGCAACGTTGTACGCTAAACCAAGTCCTAGCTCAAATGGTGCTTGGTAAATAACTGAAAATCCATAAGAGTTTTCAAAATTAAGCACCGCAGATAAATCTTTAACCCCTTCTCCAACCATATGTAAATTTTCATCAGAAGCTAAATACTGAACGCCAAAAGAAAACTGCTGATAGTTGAGTTTATATTGCAACGCTTGCTCGGCGCGCCCGGTACCTGAAAATCCACCATCGGTACCAAAATTATAGGTACCTGAAGCTTCAGCACCAAATACTTCAAACCAATCAGTTACACCACCAATATCGTAAGAAACACCCCACTGTTTACCTACAGTGAAACGTCCGTAATCTTGGTGCTCTACACCAACAAAACCTTGTCTTAACCATAAAGTGTCACTACTAGGCCCGGTACTGGTTAAACCATTGTGATTGACAATAATACTATCGTCAGTAGTAGAAAGTTAAACACCCCATTCTAACTTAGCAATAGCTTGCCAGTTATGTTTTATGTGATGTGATAGATCAAAATAAACGCGTGAAAAACCATCTTCAACTTGGCTAATATCATCGGCTTTTAAATAGTATGCTGACAAATTACCATTAAAGTCGGCCGTGCTTTTTTCATCTTTATAGAGCTCTAATGCGCTACAAAGCGGTGAAAAAGTGCTTGCTGTAATGCTAACTACACTAAAAAAAACAGCTTTATTCATGATCTATCCTTATTTAATCTAGCGTGATTATTACACAGTGACACTTTTATTTTCAGCGTTAACTATGCTCAATAATGCTTCAACAGGGTGACGAGCATTTAACTCGCTAAAGCGTTTAACTTGCGAACGGCAAGAAAACCCTGTTGCTAGTATTTGCTCTGCTGATAATGCTTCAATTTTTCCTTGCCAACTCAACTCAAATAAGCCTTTTGAATTCGCTAGGTTATTTTTTTCATGACCGTAAGTTCCTGCCATACCACAACAACCAACACTAACTTTTTCTAAGTTAAGACCAAAATACGAAAATATTTGTTGCCATTCATTCTCACTGTTCACTAGCGCAGTTTTTTCAGTACAATGCGCAAACAACTTAAAGTCAGGAACATTTTTTAGCGTAGATTTTGCTTTAAATTTTTCATCATTTTGAATAAAGGTTAGTAGCCATTCGTGCGCCAACAATACGTTAAAATCACCTCGTTGCTCCCCCAGGGTTTTACGATACTCGTCACGATAACAAAGCACCATAGAAGCATCCATGCCCAGCATAGGAATATTCAACACGGCAAGCTGATTTAAAAAATCACTGGTTGATTTTGCCGTTTTAGCGAAGCGCGCTAAAAACCCTTTAACGTGTTGCGCTTTACCATTAGGCTTAAATGGTAATAATATTGGCTCTAGCCCTAAGTTTTTAATGAGTGCCATCATGCTTTCAACCGTTTTAGCATCATAAAACGACGTAAACGGGTCTTGTACAATTAATACATAACCTTTGCGCTGATCTTCGGTCAGATTACGTAGTTTATCTAAGTCAAAACCACAAAAGCCTGCATTTTTTACTTGTTTTTTTAAGGTCGGTACACTCAATATTGGTGTATTAACATAACCAATAGTTTTTTCTGAAATTTTTTCATAAGCTTTAGTGTTAAGTACGCTGTTCACTAATTTTGGCGCTTTAGCCATTAGCGGCGCGAGTATTTCGACGTTCGCTACTAAGTGATCTTTCATCGGACGCGGATAGCGAGAGTGGTAAATATTGATAAAGCGCGATCTAAAATCGGGCACGTCAACTTTTATCGGACATTGACTTGCGCATGCTTTACAAGCTAAACACCCTTGCATCGCTTCCATCACTTCATGAGAAAAATCGTCTTGGTTCTCTTCTTTTTTAAACAGTCCCGTTTTTAATTTGCCAATAGTGCCATCAAGTAGCTTTTTCACTGACCAGTGATTAACTTGCGTTTCAAGGGCTAAAATATCTACGCCCTGCTTTTCCAATAACCGCAGCCATTCACGCATAAGCCCTGCGCGTCCTTTCGGAGAATGACGTCGATCACGAGTAATTTTACTCGACGGACACATCGGGCTATCTGCGTCATAGTTAAAACATAAACCATTACCGTTACAGTCCATCGCTGCAGTGAAAGACTCTTTCACTTGTATTGGAATTTGCCTATCAAAATAGCCCCGTTTAGTATCATCAACGCTCACCAACTGTTCAGCTGAATCAATTGGCGTACAGATTTTACCTGGGTTCATTTTATTAAACGGGTCAAAAGCGGTTTTTATTTTTCTGAGCTCAGTAAATAATTGCTCGCCGAAAAACTCAGGGCCATATTCAGAGCGATAACCTTTACCGTGCTCGCCCCACATTAAGCCGCCATATTTTGCGGTCAGCTTCACGACTTGATCTGAAATCACACGAAGTAACTTTTCTTGCGCTTCATCGCACATATCAAGCGCAGGTCTAACATGTAATACGCCCGCATCTACATGACCAAACATACCGTAATTAAGTTGATGACCGTCAAGTAGAGCTCTAAACTCTGCAATAAAATCGGCTAGGTTCTCTGGTGGAACAGCGGTATCTTCTGCAAAGGCCAGTGGTTTTTGGCTGCCCTCAGTTTTACCTAATAAGCCAACCGCTTTTTTACGCATTGCATAAAGCTTGTTAATACTAGCGAGATCTGAAGTAACTTGATAACCAATAACACCGCCACTTTGCGCGCTGTCACCAGCAATTAATTCGTCAAGCTGCGTGGTTAATTCAGCAACTTGCGCTGCTAAACCTTCAATACTATCACCGTTATATTCAACAACGTTGAGGCCATCCATGACTTTAGCTGGTACATCAGCAATTAAATCACTAACACTATGCCAAACAATATCTTGCTTCGCTAAATTTAATACCCTTGAATCAATAGTTTCAACTGACGTAGCTTTTGCTTCAACTAAAGCTGGAGAGTGACGTAATGCCGAGTCAAAGCTATCGTACTTAATATTGATTAAGGTTTTAGCGACACGAATTGGATTAATATTTAATTTGGCCTCACAAACAAACGCCAGCGAGCCTTCAGACCCTGTGATCAAGCGCGATAAATCAAATATTGCTAGCTCGCCATTAGTATCACCTTTAGCTGTTTGCAACACGTTTTCAAGATCATAGCCCGTTAAAAAACGGTTCAAGCGTGGAAATTTTTCTAAAATGAGTGCTCGGTTATCTAAGCATGAAGCTAATACTTGTTTGGTAATTTGACCTAAAGTGGAGTCTTGCTCAGCTATTTGTTGCGCCTCAGTCAAGCTCATTGGCGCAGTACTAAGTAGCTCACCATTAGCTAAAACAGAGTCCAATGCCAACACATGATTTGAGGTTTTACCATAGACTAACGAGCCTTGCCCTGAAGCATCGGTGTTAATCATGCCGCCAATTGTCGCGCGATTTGACGTTGATAAATCAGGTGCGAAGAAAAAGCCATGAGGACGCAAATAATCATTTAACTGGTCTTTAACCACACCGGCTTCAACCCTCACCCACTTTTCAGCGACGTTGATTTCTAATACTTTATTCATGTATTTAGATAAATCAACTATCACACCTGGCGTTAAACTTTGACCATTGGTACCTGTACCGCCGCCACGAGCACTGAATTTAATCTCACGATATTCATCGTTATGAGTTAATAACGTTAAAATGACAATATCTTGTTTACTGCGCGGATGAATAACCAATTGCGGTAATTGCTGATAAATACTATTGTCTGTTGCCACTGCCAAGCGAGCGCTATAACTCGCATTAACATCACCACTAAAGTTGTTTTTATTCAAGTCGTTAACAAAATTTTGGTATAACGGCGGTAAGTGTTCTTGATGACTAATATATGGAAGCATAAGGTAAAAATTAAAACAGGACAGTAGCTCGAGTATATCACGCTAAAACTGAATTTTTACTCTAAAAACGAATAAATTCACCTTGTTAATGATATTTTTCACGCTTTTATGAATTTATATTTACCAATAATGAATAATACCTTCCCTTAAATGTCGTGTTGTTGATAGTCCATTACAACGCTTTACGCTAAATTAAAGGTCATTTTCTAGCGTTGTAAGCGAACAATTTAATAATTTGCCAAAATGAATAACAACAAGATAAGTTTTTAGCTGCTAACGCTAGTTCAATACTCTGCTACCGCAATGAGCAATATTAATGAAAGCAGCTAAAAATAATTATAGTTGCCATTGTTTACTGATGACTTTCAATGTAGCGAGCACGCTTTTTACGCAATAACTTATCAAGATCAACAACAACTAAACCATCAACACAATCATTAAAGTCAGGGTCGATATTAAATGCTGAAAAGCTCACACCACCATCTTCACACAATGCTGAATATTGCTTATAAAGCGTTGGTACGCTAACGCCTAAGTTAGCTAACAAGTGCTTCATAGTGATAAAATCTTTCTCTTTATCGTTACCATCAAAGCTTGACAGCCATTGCTCTTGCGCTACTTCACTCAATTGAAAAGGTATTTTCGCCTTAGCTAATTGCTGCTCACTTTTAAAGTAGTGTTGATAATAGTGAATGAGTAAATTTTTCGCGGTATTTGGTAAAGTATTACTGATACTAACAGGACCAAATAAAAAGCGATATTGTGGGTTTCTAGCGACAAAAGCCCCAATTCCCACCCATAAATAATCTAAGCTGCGCTTGCCCCAGTATTTAGGCTGGACAAAGCTACGTCCTAACTCTAATCCTTGGGCAAAAATGGCATTCATATGCGGCTGATAATCAAATAACGTTTTGGTATACAAGCCGTAAGACTCGGGATCATCAATTAATTTTTGACTTTCACCAAAGCGATAAGCGCCAGCAATCTCTAAATCGTCATCATCCCATAAAATTAAATGCAGATAATGCTGATCATAACAATCAATATCGCGTCGTTGTCCGCTGCCCTCACCAACCAAACGAAACGACACTTCACGCAAGCGACCTATTTCACGCATAATGGGTGAGCTGCTTTCATGTCGATAAAGTAAAATGGTTTTGCCGTCGGCAGTTTTACCGAGCTGCTCACATTCATTAATCGCCATTCTAAGCTCTGCGCGATTTTCGGGGTGAGCAATAGCTTTTTCAGTTTTTAATATTTCGGCCTTGTTATAACCAATATTATACAAGTGCTTTTTAAAAAGTTTAGCCTTACTCGCCAACGGAATTTTTAGCGCATCGTAATGTTCAAACGGAATCACATTGCCAATTTTAATATTCATACGTTTGTGTGCTTGTTTAAACATTTCCTTGATTAAAAACAAGGTAGATAACGGCTTATAAATACTTGATACCGCATAAAATAATGCTGAATTTCTCGCATCAATGTAAACTGGTAAAATAGGGGAATTCGTTGCGCTAGCAAAATGTAAAAAGCCTTTATGCCAACTACCGTCTCTAATGCCAGCGGGGCTAATGCGTGATACCTCTCCCGCAGGAAAAATAATAACAGCCCCCTCATTATTGAGGTGCTGATAAATCGCATCGAGGTTTTGTTTCGCGGTATTACCCGCCATATTATTCACCGGCAATAAAATATTGCGCAGCGGTTTAACATTCATCAGTAAGTCATTGGCAATCACTTTAAAATCTGAACGTATTTCACTAACCATTTTAATTAACGCAGCGCCATCTAAGGTGCCAATGGGGTGATTGGCAATAATAACAACACGACCATTGGCTGGTATTTTTTCTCTATCTTTATCACTGATGCAGTAACCAAAATCAAAGTGGTCAAGAATGGTTTCAGCAAAATCGACCCCTTTAGCGTGTGGGTATTTTCGTTCAATTTCAACTAACGCTTGTTCGTGTAATAAATAACGTAAAATAGTTTTCACGCTTTTGCTCACCAGTGACTGGTGATTCATCTTAGGGAGTTTCTGAGTAACGACTTGGTCAACATTGAACATATTGCTTTCTCCACCAGTAGATAACTTTTCAAGTTAAGTACCACTGTAATCAAGCTATATGGCTTATATTTGACATTTACTTGACAAATTTATGACAGACTTTGATGGCCTAATAAAAATTCTATTCTAATACTTAATTTGTTCTTGGTGGTATAAATAATGAGATGTAACAGAGGTCAACTTTCTGAGCATACAGCAAACATAATGTTAATAGTTCTATCACGCCTCGGGGCACAAAGCGCTCTAGGAAATCATCTTACACTTTATGAAAGCTACAATTAAAGACCTTCCCTCCACTTTCTTTCAATAATTAGTTGCTCAACTATTGGTGGGCACTGCATAATTGTGTATTTTGTGACTGTAATCTACAAAACCCCAAGACATTTCGGTAAGTAAAACAGAGCTAACATCATGATAGAGTTGTTATGAACACTCGATGCAGAGGATCTAAGAGCGCATGGTCGAAATCAACAAGAAAAGCTTAGAAGCAAAGAAAAACCATCATCATGTTTGGGCTAGTTATATGAGGCGGTGGGCACCCGATAACAAGAACGTTTTCTACACCACCAAAAAGAACAACAACATTATTCGAAATGATAGCGTTAAAAGCATTGCTGTTGAACGTGACTTTTATCGAGTTCAAGCACTTACACCTGACCATGTGGAAGTTATAAAAGGATGGTCAACTAAAAGCCCAGAAGACCTACATGAACTACATATGTCTTATCTAAATGATTACATGAAAATGCAATATATGGAATCCATCTATAAGCAGAGTGGCATTAAAAACGAAAAAGTCGATAAAATGTTTGAGGCTTGGAAGTACAACGGTATTGAAAATTATCACACGGCTCATGAAGATGAGGCTCAAGATGTGTTAAAAGCACTGGCAAATCGTGATTTATCTGTACTTGATAACGACCGAAATATGATCTTTTTCATGCAGTTCTTCGGTCACCAGATTGCTAGAACCAAGAACTTCAAAGATACGATAGGTGCTGGACTGGGCAAATCTAGGTCTAGCTTAGATAAAACCACGGAAGAACAAGTAAACCATATAATGAAGCTGACTCAAGAGTCTTGGTGGTTCATTGGATATATGTTTGGCATTAGTATGGGGCGGTCACTGTACTTAGATAGAAAAGACGATGTTCATTGCTTGCTTATCAATGATACAAACACACCGTTTATTACCTCTGACCAGCCGATTGTAAATACTCATCAAGCATTGACTGACGAGGTTAAACCACCAGAAGAGCATGAGTGCGATTTCTACTACCCAATATCACCAAGCGTGGCTTATATGATTAACAAATCGAATCGTTTTCCACGCGGTAGAGTTCAAGTATCGGTTGATGACGTAAAAGAAATGAACATCAAGCTGGCTAAAAAAGCCAATTTTCATATTATTGGTGACAGTAAAGAATCACTTAAGCCATATAAGAAGTATGTAAAAACCAACCTAAATGCTATTAAAGACTTTGGGAAGTAAATTTGTACATTTTTCATATATGGTGTAATGGGGACGAAACGGCCTTAGAGTATATGTGCTAATGTATTACTCTAGTCACTAGTAACTTCCACTAAGTGCACTTAGCTGACTTCATAAACCAGTGAATACACAAGACGCAAAGACACCTGACGAACAAGTCATTCGCTAAGCTATAAAGTGCAATAAGCTACACATAGTATTTATCGGCTAAAATTTAGATAAAAAGGTAGGAATAGCATTTTTCTAGATTTTGGTTATAACCTTTACGATTAGCTAAAGACTATAACGTTTTCAGGCCTGTTTAATGTAAGGCTAAAACTTCCAAGCAATTTCATTTCTGAGTTTTTCGACTAAGGTCACTTGCGGGCCGGCTACGGCATAATACACTATGGTTTGCTCGCTTTGTGTAAAGCACTTTAGCGCCGCTCTATTATCGTTAAAGTTGCCATACGTATAATTGCCATTTTGTACCACGGATTTAAAACCGAGTGAATTGAGAATACTTTGGCTTTTCTGTGCGCATAACTCAACCGACTCAGGTAGCGCCTTGTGCCCTGACCATAAATGTGGCGCGTAAGTTTTAGGTACCGTCACTATGGTATGTTGAGTTTTTACGGTTGTAGGGGCTGTCGCCTGCTTATTATTTTTTATCTCGGTTTTTTTTGGCTCTGGCTTTGGATTTTCTTCCGTTGATATTGGTGCTGTTGACTTAGATGAGCAACCTATCATTAATACTAAAGGTAATAACATTAACGTTTTCATAAAATATCCTTATTAACGTGTTTGTGCATTTTATTGTAATTGTAATTGTAATTGTCTGTTAGCTGAATTATATACCCCTTACGGTGGCAAGCTTTAGCTCAAACTTGCTAATACTTCAGCGGGTATTGGTTGTAAACGTTTGTCTTTATCTAAACAGACCATTTCTATATCTGCTATTACGGCCGCTTTGGTGCCATTAGGTCGCCATACTTCTTGACGCCATAGTGTTTTGTATTTGCCATCAAAACTATAACGGGTACGAATATCACAAATTTCAGCAAACTCAACACCGTCTTGAAAAATCATATTCGCTTTATATACCGCAAAACCAAGCCCTTGCTCGTTCCATAGTTTGGCGAGTTTGTCACTGTCAATCACATGTTCACGGGCACGTTCAAAGTATTTTAAAAAGTTAGGGTGATACACCACACCAGAATGGTCGGTGTCTTCATAATAAATTTGTACGGGATGATGAAAAACTTTAGTCACAATATTTCCTGATACGATATAAGCGCTTTCTCAACGTGAAGCTCGTTAACGTTATTTGTTGTTTAAGATAAAGAGGTACGTAAGCGATCCATGCCTTGTTCAATACTGAACAAGGGCTGATAATTTAATTCTTTTTTCGCGGCGCTAATATCAAAGTAATGCGCCGTTGATAACTGTTTAGCGACAAAGCGTGTCATGACTGGCTCTTGCTTTTTTCCTAAAGCTAAATAAAGCCATTCAAGCATAGCACCAACAACGTAGGCTACACTGCTTGGAACACGCTGGCTAACTGGCGGTAAATTTCGACAAGCAAGTATTTTATTGAGCATAATCGCCATCGTAATGGGCTCATCATTACTAATATAATACGCTTTACCTAAACAACGCGGTTTAGCTTGGGTTAGCTCTAGCGCCGCTAGAATGTGTGCATAAGCGGCATTGTCGACATAAATGGTATCAACTAGTTTATCTTTTTTTCCAACCAGTTTTAACCGCCCTGCTGCTGCTCGATCGAGCACTCTTGGCACTAAATGCGGATCATTCGGCCCCCAAATTAAGTGTGGGCGCAACGCAACAGTTTTTAATGCCTTAGTGCTAGCCGTATCGGCAGTTGTGATTGCCGATGAAGCCAACACTAACTGCTCAGCCAGTGCTTTTGATTGAGCATAATAGTTTAAATAACTGCCAGCATAGGGCTGTGATTCATCAACGCCTGCTTCATCAACGCCGGCAAACGTAACACTGGGCGTGCTGGTATAAACTAAGTTAGCGATATTATGCTGATGACAACTCTCAATGATATTTTTAGCGCCCTCTACATTCGCTGAAAAGTATGCTTGCTTACTTCCCCAAACGCCAGCTTTGGCTGCAACATGAAAAACAACATCACAACCTTTCATTGCCTGAGATAACGCTTTTAAGTCACTAATATCTCCTTGAATCATATTAACGCCAGCTTGTTCAAGACCAGGATACTTACCGCGGGCAAAGCCTGTGACGTTAATGCCTGCGGCAACTAAAAAATGACAAATTTTACGACCTAAAAAGCCACCTGCGCCGGTAACAAAAGCATGATTAACGCGACTTGATAACTGAGAAAGCGCTTGTTGAAGCGCGTTAGGCAAATCAGCGAAATCATCCGCAATAAGGTTTTTTGCTTTATTCATAATGAGTTTGTGCCCAGACCGCTAATTTTTCTCGAAATATTTTCGCATTATGACGAATATCAACAGGAAAATCGGGATGTATCAAAAAGTGCTTAATGCCTTTAGTTTGCGGATGCTTTAACGCTATAGCAAACAAATCACTAAATAATTGTTGTTGTGCTTGAGCTGATATTTTTTTGCCTTTCGAGGTTAGCTCTATACACAGTAATGGCGTTTTCGCGCCAAGTAATGTCACTGAAACTAACGCGGTACGTTTTACATCACCATGGGTATTAAATATCCGCTCACACGGAATAGAAAAGTATTGCTTATTTGGTGTATCAACTCGATGTGCTTTGCGTCCACACATCCACAAGCGCCCTTGGCTGTCTTGATAACCTAAATCGCCCATACGGTGACGAACGGTAGTTTTATGATGCTCTAGCTTATTTGTGCCAGCTACATGACTATAAATTTTCGCTTGTTCTGTTGCAGTATCGCGCTGGTAATAACTATGACTGACCATGTCTCCACTCACAACAATTTCACCTATGGTGTTTTTGGGTAACGCTAAATCGTCATGCCATGTATCAATAACATCATCGGTAATGGCAATGATGCTAATTTCTACACCATCAATAGCACGGCCAACACAGATACCGCCACCATTATCGGTAATGTCGGTAGTGGTTAATAGCTCATTGCTTCCTATTTGGGTTAATGGCAATGACTCTGTTGCGCCATATGATGTGAGCACTTCTACATGAGAACTTAATAACGGAATAAAGCGTTTAATCGAACTCAAAGTAGCGGGCGCTCCCGCAGAAATAACGCGCTTTAAGCTTAATAATTGATGTGGTTGACCATTAACCTTGCTACCTGCCTGTCCGAGTACTTCAATCAGTGCCGGATTAGCGAACAAGTTAGTACATTGATATTTTTCAATCGCAGCAAAAATAAACGCAGGGTTGGCTTTAATCGGTTTACTGGCATCCATGTCGGGTACAATTGACGCCATACCCAATGCAGGACCGAAAAGTGAAAATAACGGAAATGTTGCTAAATCACGCTCGCCAGCAACAATACCATAGTCGTTTTTTAAAGCGCTAATTTGTGCTTCAAACATTTTATGACTATAAACCACACCTTTTGGCGTACCGGTACTACCACTGGTAAATAAAATTGCTGATATTTCATCATCACTAAGCTTCGCCATTGGAAAGGGCTCAACACTTGGGTGTTTTTTCAATAAACGATTAAGCGTTAAACCACCTATTATAGTTGCTAAAGTATTAGAGCCTCCAACGGTTAGCAGTAGCTTAACGCTATTTTTTCCCCAACCAAAAAGTTTACGTGCAATATGTGCTTTAGGTATACCAATAAAAACATCGGGAGCTGATTCAGCAAAACATTGCTTTAAGTTTTTAACTCCCATGCCGGGGTCAACTAAAATTGGAACAATGCCAGCTTTAAAAAGAGCAAAGGTTAACGAAAAAAAATCAATACTTGGCGTAACCATTAGCACCGCTTTCATACCACGTTTAATGCCATAAGCGAGTAACGCATGAGCAATAGCATCACTTTGCTGGTGCAGTTGTGCAAAACTTAACTCGTCGTAAAAAAGTTTATTAACGTTAGCGTTTAAAGCGTTACGATTGAAACCACGATAGCGCTGTACTGAAACAGCTAAATTGTTAGGGGTAAGCTTAGCGGCACTCGCTAAGTGCCGACATAAATTGGCATCAGACAAAATAGCGCTAGATGAAGTGACGTTAGAAACATCTATTTTAGCCTGGTTATTATCATTATTTAGGTTATCCATGGCATGACTCATTTAGCACTAATTTTACTGTTTGTTATAGTAAGGTACTTTCAGTTTTAGCAATAAAGTCACTAATTAGTGGTACAACTTCATCACTCGCATCTTCTAAAATATAATGTCCGCAATCATCAAAGGCGTGTACTTGTGCATTGGGAAAACGTTGTTGCCATTCATTGAGAAAGTGCTTATCAAAAACAAAGTCTTTTAGTCCCCAACAAATAATAGTTGGTAGCGTTTTGAACTGGCTCAGGCTTTGAGCAATTTCAGACACTAACGCGTAGTTTCTATCATGGGGCTTTAAGGGAATATCTTGAATAAAACGTAACGTAGAAATACGGTTTTTCCATGAATTAAAAGGCGCAACATAGGCTTGACGCACTGACTTTTTCATAGGCTTTCGCTTAACACCAATAAATGATGCTATACCCGAAAAGGCGTTAAAGCCACGCACTAAAATTGTTCCTAGCGTAGTATTACGACCTAACCATAAAGCGGCAGGCAGTTTTTTACTCGCAGGTAAATGAAAAGCGCCCGTATTTAAAACGACTAAACGTTTAATACGTTCGGGATGGCGTGCTGCGTATCCTAAACCTATCATACCGCCCCAATCATGTACCACTAAGGTAATATTATCTTTAACATTTAAGTGTTCAAGTAATGCTTCAAGATCATCAATACGGTTTTTTAAGGTGTAATCATAATCGGCATCATCGGGTTTATCTGATAAACCACAACCAATATGATCAGGTACAATACATTGATGGTTAGTACGCAATGCACTCACTAAGTTTCGGTAATAAAAAGACCAACTTGGATTACCATGCACCATAACAACTGGTGAGCCTTGACCTTCATTCAAATAATGGTATTGCTGACCGTTACGGGTAATAAAGTTTTCTTTAAAGGGAAAAAGTGCTTTATCTATCATTACCATTTCAGCCCTAACATCATACAATTTAAACCACTGCCTATACCTAAAAAACTGACATTATCACCTTTTTGTAGAAAACCTTGATCATGAGCCATCGCGGCAGTCACTGGTAAAGATACCGTGCCCATATTGCCTAATTTTTGAAAAGTAGGAAATTCTTTTTCTGCGGGAATATTCAATGCCGTTAACACTTGTTTTTGATTGGCAGCACCAACTTGGTGGCAAATAACTTTATCAACTTGTTCAACAACCCACTGCTGTTGTTGTAAAAAGTGCTCCCAAGTGTCCTTTGCTAACATCACGCCTTCTTTTAATAAACTTACCGCGTCGGTGCGCATAAATTCACGAAATAGCTGTGGTCCCACTTCTTTCAAGCCCCACTGACATAAGTTATTATGTTCTGGTGCTGATAAATGGCTAGCACTTAACAGCTGGTGACTGCGTTCAGAAGTTAGTGCCAGTGTACCATCAGTAATTAATACCGCGACAGCACCTGAGCCTCCAGTTAGCGTTGCTAACGAGCGTGCATAATTTTGCATGGTTGGATCAGCAAGCATATCTTCAATGGTAACATCGACAATATGGCGAGCCGATTCACAAGAAACCACTAAGCCAGCTTTGATTTGCCCAAGCTCGATACGATTAGCGATGTCTAAAATACCGGATAAAACCCCTAAACAAGCGTTACTAATATCGTAAATCGCAGTATCTTTTAAAACACCAAGTTTTGCCGCTATACGACAAGCGGTAGCAGGCTCGTGTTGATCACGACAAACACCGGTATAAACCACAGCACCTAAGTCAGCAACGTCAATATTTGTTTCAGCAATAGCTTTTTGTGCCGCAACAATAGCACCATCAGATAACACATGTTCCTTAGGCCACCAACGACGTTCAACAATACCTGTTAAAGCAGAAAGTTGTCCCATAGGAATACGGTATTTTTGATATAACGGCGTTAAACGGGATTCTAACGCTGAACTACTAACAATTTCAGGAGCTAATTCGTAAGCTAAACTATTTATAAAAACGCGGGAATATTTCATCTATATGATTTTTACTTATTTATGGTTTGTATTGCTTAACTGCTATCTATTTAATGCGATAACGTCACTTTCGCTGCTAGACAATATCGTGATAATCACAACTGTTGTTCACATCTAAGCTTGTTTCTCATGTTAAAACATTAAAAACGTGAACAAAATCATCGATAACACCGTTATCAATAACGCAGCAATAATAGCCAATTAAAATTATTACTTATATGGGGCGCCATTTGAGCAAGAATAACTGTAGGATTCAACCAAAAGATTAGCTAATGTTAAACATTCCATTGGATTTTTCACATTTTTGTCGTTTTACTATGACAATTTCGATAACGCTTACGCTGAAAAAGTTAATCTGTGAATGGTAATGGCTACTGAAATTAAAAGAGTGTACTACTGTTATCATTAGCGCAAAAAAGTAGTAATGAATGATAATTCATTACTACTTAACGTTAAAAACTACATAGAGAATTTATTAATTTCTGTCTCTAAATTAACACTTAGCTGTTGTGTTTCATGTGCTGCTGTTTGTGCTTGATGCGATACACTTGAGGTATTTTCAGCCGTATCTGAAATATTAACGATACGTCTTGCCGTATCTTCACCAGCTTCTAATTGCTCAGTTGCCGCAGTCGATATTTGATGACTCATTTGTGATATTTCACCCAATGAGTTAGCAATTTTTTGTAATTGCTCTGATACTTGCTGTGATTTTTCAACTGTTTGTTCGCTGGTTTCAATACTTTGACTGACTGATGATTTAGCATCTTTCGCGGCATTTTGCAGTTTAGTAATCATTTGATGAATTTCTTCAGTGCTACTTTGAGTACGTTGTGCTAATTGACGTACTTCATCAGCAACAACCGCAAAGCCTCGCCCTTGGTCACCAGCTCTAGCCGCTTCAATTGCCGCGTTTAATGCCAGTAAGTTGGTTTGCTCTGCAATACTTTGAATAACCGTTAATACATTAGCAATGCTATTAACTTCATCATCTAATATCTGAATATTAGCGCCAGCACTTTCTATTTGCGTTTCTAATAAGTTAATCGTTTTAGACGCTTCTTGGGTAAGAACATTCGCCGTTTCACCTTGCTCTTCAGCTTCAACGACTGAACTTGCCGTTTGTTGCGCGTTTTCAGCGACGGCACTGGCCGAGGCTGTTAATTCGGTAATTGCCGAAGCAACCATTTGAGTTTCATCACTCATTGCACGAGTTAATTTATCTAACTCTGTGGCACGGCTTTCAGAATCATGTGTTTGCGACTTTAAGTGGTCTGTAACATGCTTAATGCCTTGTACTACTTGTTGTAAGGATGCTTGCATGTAATTAATTGCCCCAACAACACTTTCATTACTGGCATCGCTAAAACGAGCTTCTTGTTTTAAATCACCACGAGAAACCTTAAGTACAAGTTTATGTACGTCATCAATTTCAGCACCTAAAGCATTATTTAGCGCAAAACCAAAGCGTGCTAAAGCAGCAGATAATATTACCGCAATAATTACTGATAGAGAAAATAACCATTTAGCGGTTGACCAATAACGCGCATCACTTTCAGCTTCGCTAATACCTGTACCTATATACCAGCCCCATTTAGGTGTTTTTTCAACAACCGAGGTAAGATCAACCACTTGCCCATCACGTTCTGAATTCCAGTGATAAGTAATGATTTGATTGGTTTTATTACCCACTAAACCAGCAACCATTTGTCCGATACTCTGCCCTTGAGCATCTTTAAAATCATTAAAACTAGTACCGTGTAATTGAGGATCATGAGGCGTGGCTACAAAATCAAGATTATCATCAACCACATAAACATACTCAGAGTCATGATATTTATTTTCTCTAAGCATTTGAGTAGCAAAGGTCTTCGCTTGTGTTTCCGTTAGCTCGCCTTGGCTAACCAATAACTCGAACTGTTGTACAATATTTACAGTCGACTTCATTAGCTGGTTTATGCGAGCAATATTATCACTTTGACTTGCTTGATTTAAAACCTGTAAACCTAATACAGCAACACTAATTAGTGACAAAAATAACACCACTACAAACGTTAAAATCTTTGCTCGTAAATTCATACGTACTACCTTAATTTTTTTAGTCTAAATTTAATAATAACTACTCAATTTAATTTTACTAGCAAAACATCACAACTAAAAGTGAATATTTAATTGAAATATTAGTATAAAAAAACAGGTGTAGCCACTTAAATTTTTTAAAACAATAACTTAGATAGCACTATCGTCCTAAAACAAGCCCCTCTCTACGAGGGTCAGCACCACCAATTAGCTCCCCTCCTTTTATTTCTATTCCTTGTACGCCACTATTTAACGCACTCACTCTAACTTTATGACCTTTTTCTTCGAGTGCTAATTTTAATTCACTAATTGATGTATCGACTTCTAATGTAGTAACTTTATTGCGATTTGTAAATTTAGGGAGGTTAATCGCTTCTTGAATGTTTAACTGCCAATCTAAAACCCCGACAATAGTTTGTGCCACGTAATTAATAATGCGACTGCCACCAGGTGAGCCAACAATAAGCTTTAATGACTTATTTTGGTCAAATACCATCATCGGTGCCATTGAGCTACGCGGTCTTTTTGACGGTTCAACGCGATTTGCAACCAACTTACCGTTAACTTGGGGTGCTAATGAAAAATCTGTTAATTGATTATTCAAAATGAAGCCTTGTACCATCAATGCTGAGCCAAAGCCGTTCTCAATACTACTGGTCATTGAAACCGCATTACCAAATTGATCAACTATCGACAAGTGACTAGTTGAAGGTCGTTCAATCGCGTTATCTAACGCTAAATGTTGAGATTTTTTGGGATCACCAGCAACTGCTACCCCCATATCTTTACTTTCATTAATAAGCGTTGCTCGACTCGCTAAATAATCTTTATCCAGTAACCCCGTAACTGGCACACTAACAAAGTCGCTATCGGCAATGTATTTATTACGGTCAGCAAAAGCTAAACGAGCACTTTGACTAATCAGGTGCACCGCAGATAAAGAATTAGGGGGGAGTTTGGCTAAGTCGAACGATTGTAACTGCGCTAATATTTGAATAACCGCAATGCCACCAGAGCTAGGCGGTGCCATGCCACATACCTTGTATTGACGATAAGGACCGCAAACTGGCGACCTTTCTATGGCCTGATAAGCTGCCATATCTTGCTCAGATAATGTTCCTGGAGAAATAGCGGAGTTTTGTACTTTTTCAACAATTTTTTTAGCGATCCAGCCTCGATAAAAAACTTCAATCCCCTCTTTGGCAATACTGCGATACGCTTTAGCTAAATCTGGATTTTTTAAAATATCCCCTGCTTTAATTTTCACGCCATTAGGAAAAAAGTACTGATTAATTTCAGGTAACTGATGTAAACCTGGATTCATATCCATACCTAATAATTTTTCTAAGCGTGGTGAAACTACAAAGCCTTGTTCAGCAAGCTCAATAGCGGGGGTAAATAAGTCAGCCCAAGGTAAATTACCTTGTTGAACATGTGCTTTTTTCAAAGCGGCAAGTAAGCCAGGAACGCCAACCGACTTACCACCAACCACGGCTTTCATCCAAGGTAGCGGCTTGCCATGTTTATCTAAAAATAATTCACTAGTTGCTAACTTAGGCGCAGTTTCTCTACCGTCAAAGGTTGTTAGTTGTTGTGACTTTTTATGCCAATGCAACATAAACGCACCACCGCCAATTCCAGACGACTGAGGCTCAACTAGCGTTAACACTAATTGCGCAGCAATAGCAGCATCAACAGCGCTCCCGCCATTTTCTAACATGGAAAAAGCCGCTTTACTTGCGTATTCATTGGCACTGGCAACCATGTGTTTTTTACCATAAACAGCTTTTTTAGCGAAAAAGCCCGTTGCGCCTTCAGGCTCTCTAACTTCCCTTACTTGTGCAGAAGCCGCGAGGGTGAAAAATGTTTGGCTTATCAAAAAAGTTAACGCGCTAAATCTTACGAACGTTGGAGTTTTCATGCTATTCCTTATTTAAACCATAACTAAGTTTATTGCTGTTCTTTGAGTCTAAGTATCAGTGGGTCTAAATGATAATTGAAATTTATTAAAGGCTAAAAAGTTATTGATAATCGGTTGGTATTTTCCCGTATTATCTGGGGTTATGCTATGTGTTGAGTCGTTTGGTTTCTCCAGTAATGCTAAGGCATAACAACAGGCTTCTAAACTCGATAATGCATTATGTTTAGCAACTTTTCTAATGTGGTATTTCCCTGATTGCGCTAAGTGCTCTGGCAGGCATACTTGAGGTAATTGCTGTAATTGTTCGCACAACATTAACATTCGATAGGCTTTTTTCCAGGTACCATCAAGGATTACCAAACAATAGGGCTTATTACTTAACGATACATTAGATGGTGAATTTAATGGCGCTTGACCAAGTATTTGTGCTTGTTCACTGGGGTAAAGTAGTAATGGTTGGTAATTAACCAATACTTTTTGAAAGTGCTCATTATCAGTAAAGTCCTCACCGACAATCACCTGGCATGATTGTAACGACTTTGACAATAAAGCGACCGTTCCTTTACTGTGTGTCACCTCATTAGGGTGTTGAAGCACAACAACATCAATCGTATTATCAACTGCGCTAATGAATGCACAAATACAAGCAATTGGAGGTCGCTGACATTGGCTGCAAAGTATTCTTGTCATGAAGAACCAAAATAAAAAACTTTCAAATGAAAAGGCATTGTATACTTTATTACTCTTTTATAAACACATTGCCCTGAAAAACTCGTAAGAATGACGTATTTTTTATCCTTTTTTAAACAAATAAAATGCACTTGGCAAAGCTTCGCAGTACCTTTGTTTATCGCTATAGTCGCGTTGTTAGCTTTTACTGTTGATTCACTATTAAGTGAGTACTTTGTTTATCAGCGCCAGCTTATTAGCCAAGGTGAAGTGTGGCGCTTTCTCAGCGGGCACTTTTTTCATACCAACGGCTATCATCTCTTACTTAATATCATGGCGTTATTATTATTATTGTTACTACATAGTAAGTTTTACACCATCAAACGTTATAGCTTGCTGTTTTTATTTTGTGCTGTGTTTTGTAGCTTAGCACTATACTTATTTGAGCCTAGTTTGATTCAATATGTCGGTTTGTCGGGCGTGCTACATGGTGTTTTTGCTTGGGGGGCATTAATGGATGTTCGCCACGGTGATAAAACGGGCTACTTATTACTTAGCGGTGTTATTGTGAAAATACTGCATGAGCAATACTATGGCGCTAATAACGAATTAAGTGAACTCATTAACGCGAGTGTTGCGATAAATGCCCACTTATGGGGAGCTATAGCAGGGTTAATATTCTTTATTTTATATCCTGTCCTCTTTTCTACCACCAAATTATCAACACCATCTTCTCAGTTAAAATAATTACATATGATTAACTACTAACTCAAATTCAAGATAGTTAACGGTTACATCTCAGATTTATTGGCCATCAATAGAAGAAAAAATATAAAAAAGCTATGAAAACAGGTATAAAAAAGCCGCTTGTATTATTCACACAAGCGGCTTTAATTAGTTAACTATAAATGATAGTAAATAACTTATAAGGTATTTTCAAACAACTTATAGATGCGGCGGTATTCATCTAACCAAGAACTAGGCTGTACAAAACCATGTGGCTCTACTGGGTAAATTGCCGTTTCAAAGTCTTGTTTTTCTAGCTCAATCAAGCGCTGTACTAAACGTACGGTATCTTCAAAAAACACATTATCATCAACCATAGGCGCGTTAATTAATAACGGTTTAGTTAACCCCTCGGCAAAATAAATTGGCGAACTACGCTCGTAGGCAATAGCATCATCTGCTGGTGTATTTAAAATATTTGAAGTATAACCGTGGTTATAATAAGCCCAGTCAGATACTAAGCGAATAGCTGAGCCTGAAGCGAATAAGTCAGGGTCGGTAAATAGCGACATTAGCGTTAAAAAGCCACCGTAAGATCCGCCATAAGTGCCGACACGTTTTTCATCAACGTTAGCATTTTCAACCAACCACTCAACGCCATCACGCATATCTTCTACTTCAACTTTACCCATATGGCGATAAATACTGGTACGCCAATCACGTCCGTAACCTGCTGAGGCGCGATAGTCCATATCAATCACAACATAACCTTGTTGTACTAACATAGAATGAAACATAAATTCACGGAAATAACCCGACCAACCTAAATGCGCGTTTTGTAAGTAACCTGCCCCATGAGTAAACATAACCGCACGATTTTTCTGTGTGGTTTTATCAAAGTTCTCAGGAAAATAAACACGTGAGTAAATAGGCTCTGCTTGATTGCTTGATGGAATAGCGACCACACTTGGTGCACTCCATGGCATTGCTAAAAATTGCTCAGAAACGGTATGGGTAATACGCATTGCAGGAGTACTTTTCGCTAAATCTTTAACATAAAGCTCAGGCGGCATAGTAACCGTTGAGTGTTCAATCAATAATTTAGACTCATCAGGACTTAGTGAGTAATTATTTTTGCCACCTAAATCGGTTAATGCAGCCATATTTTTAGCAAAATCAACCTGATAAACCTCATAAATACCAGGGTGTTTTTTATTCGCTTTAAAAATAAAGCGCTTATTATCTTTTGTCAGCGTAACATCACTTACTTCAAACTTACCTGAGGTTAACTGAGTTGCTTTACCTGTTAAACCTTTATGGTAAAGGTGTGAATAACCGCTTTCTTCTGATAGATAATATAAGCTACTATTATTGTCTTGATTGTCATTAACCCAGCCAAACTCGTTAAAGCTCCAGTTAATCCAAGCATCGTCATGTAATTTATGCTGTGTGACTAAAGTCGACTCTGTTAAATCTACTGTTGCTAACCAACGTGTTTTGTTGTCCCAAGCTTCAAGCATTAAAGCAACATTTTTACCATCACTAGACCACTTAATTGGGTTATACATTTGCAACACATGAATATTACGTGCTTGTTTTTCTGACTTGTATTTTTTGCCTTCACGAGCGTAGTTTTCAGCCTTTACTGACGCTAATACGTCGCTATCAAAGCTTGGTAGCGTTTCATAACTTAATGCTTTTTGAGCGCCAGATTTCAAATCAAGCACAAATAACTGCTCTTGATATTGACGATTATTGGCAACGCGAGCACGTACTTTCTCTGAGGCAATAACACCATCATTGGTGACGTAATTCGGCATAATATCGCTACTGTCACGACTCGACTTAGCAGCAGCAATACTAACGACTAATTTATCACCAGCAGGAGAAAGACTAGCGTGAGCAACGCGATTATCTTTACCAAAGTAAAAATTAGTGTCGCTAATGCTGTTATTTCCTGACGCCAATTGCTCTTTTTGCGCTTGTTTTAATTTCGCGTTTCGATGCTCTAAGGCAATATAATCAATAAGTTTATGCTGCTCTTTAGCTAAATAACTACTTGGCTCTTGTACACCTTGTGGCGCATCACTCATTTGTAAATTAGCTAACTCAACCAATTGCCCTGTAGTTAGGTTATGCGCATAAAAGATATTACCCACACGATATGCAACATCACCGTTAGTTAAAAACATCGCATTGTGTTCATTGCTTGAGGTAAAAGTGAGTTGTTTTACCGCTTGTGTCGCAAGGGTTTTAACAAAAACATTACCGTTAAAGCTGTACACTTCATGCGTACCAGCGCGGTTAAGCACTGCGTTAGTGTCTGACACCACATGATGTTGCGCTAGTTGAACTTTTTCACCGTTATTTTTAGCCGTGATACTGGTAGCAAATAAATCGCGTAATGGGTTACCTAGCTGTTTTTGTTTATAAAAAATAGTTTCACTGTCATCACCCCAATACCAAGACTCTGGCGCGCGACCAAACCAATCAGGGTCAGCCATAATTTGCTCTAGTGTGATCACATTTGTAGAGTTGCTAGCAACTGCTGCCGCTGGTTCAACAAACTCAGGAATATTATTGGCTTGAGTATTTTGAGAAATACTTGAGCTAGTACACGCCGCCAAAGATAAGCTCAACGCCGCTGCAATTAATTTTAGTTTCATAAGTATTATTCTTTTAGGTTGTATTTTAAGTTATCTTTTTAAGTTATCTTGTAAGTAAATTGATTAAAAGTTAAGGGCAATACCAAATACACGCTTTAATGAACTTAGTACTAGACCTTCATAGTGACATACTAATAGAAATACTCAAAAATGTGTAAAACTAAACGACCAGTAACGAGATAAATACGGTAAAATAAAGCAAAGTACGATAACCCATGATAAACACTATGATGTTATGCCCTTGCGGTTCAAAATCTTTACTGATTGATTGCTGTCAACCTTATATAAATGGCGATAAAAAACCTGAATCAGCTGAGCAATTAATGCGCTCTCGCTTTAGTGCCTATGCACTTTGTAATGCTACTTATATTTTCAATACTTACGCCGCAAAAAGCCAAGTAGATAATTCCATAGAAGACATTAAACAATGGGCCAAAGCCTGTAAATGGTTAGCTCTTGAGGTGCATCAAACCACAAAAAGCACCGTAGAGTTTAGTGCTTATTATATTCATGACGATACATTATGTGAATTACGAGAACACTCTAACTTTGTTATTGAGCAAGGTACTTGGCGCTACCTTGATGGCGACATCAGTAAAAATGATATCATCAC
Organism: Colwellia asteriadis; assembly: GCF_039523295.1. NCBI lineage: Bacteria > Pseudomonadati > Pseudomonadota > Gammaproteobacteria > Alteromonadales > Colwelliaceae > Colwellia > Colwellia asteriadis. Next base: position 262,234 of record NZ_BAAAFA010000008.1, read on the forward strand.
CAAAGTGAAACGTAATGAAGTTTGCCCTTGTAATAATTATGAAAGCTCAATAACGGTAAAGAAAAATAAAAAATATAAACACTGCTGTGCAAACTAGCTGCGTCGCTAATTTACGAGTGGCGCTTGCACGAGAGACTTTTCAATACCATTTAACCACCCTTCTACATTGAGAGGTAATTCATGATTGAGTAGCGATAGTTCGCTATTTTCATCAGGTGTAGTTGGTTTTTGAGCGACTGTTTGTCTGTTTTGTTGTGTCGCTTGTGCTAATTTAGTTTGACAATACACGCTAGTATTGGCGATTACATCGCTAGCGATATGATGCTTATTATCTCGAAAAGCCAGCGGTTTAGGTGTGAGAGCATTAGCTAAACGAATGCTTGCTAAGTCATTTGCTAATACCGCTTCAACTTGATTAAATGATGCAATTTCGTCCATATTTTGTAAGGCGAGTGGCGCAGTTTCAGGTAATTGAAACTGTTTACGCAAAGCTTTATTACTGGTGTCTTTTTCCGATAACGCCTGTGCTTGCGGTAAATAAAACTGACTATGCTCTCTAACATCTTCTGCTAGCATCGCTAACATTAGTGAAAAGTCGGCACGTCTTGTTTGTTGAATACAATCGTTTAATTGCTCACCAAGCTGTAATTCATGTAACAACGGTGACGTTGCTGCATCATTTACTGAACTTGTATAATTTTGTGAGGTATTAACAGCCAAGGGATTATCTCTTATTTACGTTAGTAAATAAGTTATCGGCTAAGCTGCTGAAATGTTTAGCCGATATTTACTTTTTATGGGATTTATTTCTAGTGCTGTTTTAATGGCCAAGTTAAGGTGAATGAAGCGCCACCTAACTCACTATCGCCAATACTGGCATAACCTTGGTGCCACTCCATAATACGTGCAACAATAGCCAAACCTAAACCGAAGCCGCCCGTATCTCTATTTCTGGAGTTATCACCGCGAGAAAAAGCATCAAAAATAACTTGCTTAAATTCATCGGCAACACCGTCACCATTATCTTCAACACAAATACTACAATGAGTGTTATTTTGCGATAAGGTAATACGTACAGTCCCTTTACCATATTTTATCGCGTTGCTAATAAAGTTATTTAGCGCACGGTCAATAAAATAGCCATCACAACATACTGTTGGCTTATTAAGTAAATTAATAAACTCAATTGAACTAACAAACTGATCATGACTCGCTATTTGTAAGTTAACTAAATCCACCATATTGGTTTGACTAAAATTCAATTCAGGCTTATCACTATCGAAAGCAGCATAAACCAGCATTTCATTAATAAGCTCTTCCAACTCTCTTATATCATGAGCGATTTGCTGTTGATATTTTTGGCGTTTATCTTCTGTTTTTACCGTGTCTAACATTTGTAAGGCAAACTTTGACCGTGCTAAAGGTGTTCTTAATTCATGAGAAACTGCATTAGTTAGCTCTTTATGCGCGTCAATTAAGCGCTTAATACGCGCCGCCATCATATTAAATGAAGAAATCATAGGCGCTATCATAGTTGACTTTGCCGCAGGTGCTTTTACTTCAAATTTACCTTGACCAAACTCTTTGGTTGCCTTTTTAAGCTGCTCTAAATCCCGTGACATTGGCCACAACCAAATAAAAATAATAATGCCGAAAGTCGCTAAGATCATCACGCGATAGGTCGCTTTTACTCTTGGTCTTGTTGGCATTTTTGCCGGCCCTAAGGCAATCACTAAATCACTATTTTCAATTAAATAATGTAAAACGACTTTACTATTGAAGTAGTAAATATGGGTTCTATCTTCTTCTAATGCGTTATGGTCGGCATGATCTATTGCTTCAACCTCAGCAAGTGTCATTAATTGCAATGGTAATTTAAAACGTTCGTTAGCATTCGCAATTAGCTGTTCCCACTCTTCTTCAGGGTGTTTTTGTACATAATCACCGAGCGCTATCATCATCGCTTTATAGCCGGTATATGATTCAATATCTTGTTCTAAATAAGAGTTCCATATTTCATCAAGCGCCCACGAAAAAATGATAAACGTAGAGATAATAAGAAAATATAAATTAAAAAATGAGCGGCCTAATTTCATTAAAACCTCTGGTGATGAATGAGTTAACCTGAACTTACTAATAAAGCTAAAAATACGAGTTAATATTAAATCTATAAAAACACTTATTAGCTCTATTACAAGCTAAGTGAAAAATATAAAAATCACTGTAAAAAAGGCTTTATCGTTGTCGATAAAGCCTTAATATAAGTAGATAAGTACTAGGTTAATTCCATGCGTCTGGCACAAATAGGTAGCCTTGTCCCCAAATAGTTTTAATTCTAAAAGGCGTTTCAGTGCTGTCTTGAAGTTTTTTACGTAAACGAGAAATTCGTACATCAACACTGCGATCTAAACCATCGTACTCACGACCAATAACCGCTTTGTATATATAGTCTCTGTTTTGCACTTCGCCTGCTTTAGTACTTAATAACCATAGTAAATCAAATTCTTGACTGGTTAAGTCAATATTTTCATCATGTAACGTTACTTTTCTTGAGGCTTTATTAATGTACAAGCCACCGCAAGTTACTTCACCTTTTTCTTGTGATTGATTAGGTAATTCACCACGGCGTAATAGTGCATTAATGCGGGCTAATAATACTCTTGGCTCAACGGGCTTAATGACATAATCATCAGCACCAATTTCTAAACCAAGTACTTGGTCAAAGTCAGTACTTTTAGCGGTCAACATTAAAATGGGGCCATTAAAGTCTGGGCGTAAATCTCGACATACTGCAAAACCATCTTTACCTGGCAGCATAATATCTAACACGATTAAGTCAGGAGAAAATAATTTAACGCGTTTGGCAACGGTGTCACCGCGAAACTCTTGTTTAACATGAAAGCCTTCACTCGTTAAAAAATCTGTAACCAGATCTGATAATTGATGATCATCTTCTACCAACAAGATTTTTTTTACTGCAGAATTACTGTCTGGCATAGTTATTTCCTTATTTAAGCGAGTTATTTCTCGATATTACTGATCAAAATACTAATAACATAATATAGCTAAGATAAATTGATAAGTTTACAATACAGTGCAACGCAACTGTGTATTTGAAAGTTAGCTTAAACAACTTATGCTTGTTAAACAATAGCCTCTACCACTTGTTACTGATAAATTACATTATTTAACAAGCACCACAAAAAAACACTTGCGAGCATGGTAATATACCCGCAAGATCATGCCATTAATTAACATCTGCAACTTAAGATGCATACAGCATTCATCTAGTTCATTAAGAATATTATTTGAAAATACGACTTAGGAATACTATGAAAATTATCTCTTTCAATATTAACGGCCTACGCGCTCGCCTTCATCAACTACAAGCCATTATTGATAAGCACCAGCCCGATATTATTGGTTTACAAGAAATTAAAGTACATGATGAAGCATTTCCACTAGCCGACGTAGAAGCAATGGGCTATCACGTATACTTTCACGGTCAAAAAGCCCATTACGGTGTTGCTATGTTATGTAAAAAACCGGCTGATATAGTTCAAAAAGGTTTTCCAAGTGACGATGATGAAGCACAACGCCGTATGATTATGGTAACCACCACGAACAATGCAGGTGAAAAAATTACGGTCTTAAATGGCTATTTCCCACAAGGCGATAACATTAGCCACGAGACGAAGTACCCATATAAACGCCAGTTCTATAAAGACTTAATGAGTTATTTAAATGAAAACCACAGCAATGATGAAAATGTTGTGGTGATGGGAGACATTAATATTTCTCCACAAGATTTAGATATTGGTATTGGTGAAGTTAACCGTAAACGTTGGTTGAAAACCGGTAAATGTTCTTTTCAACCAGAAGAGCGTGAATGGCTAGCCACCTTAATGGACTGGGGTTTTGTTGATACTTTTCGTAAACTCCACCCTGAAACGACTGAACGTTACTCTTGGTTTGATTACCGTTCACGCGGATTTGATGATAACCGCGGGCTAAGAATTGATGTAGTACTTGCTACCTCTAAACTTGCTGAGCAATGTATAGAGTCTGATATTGATTATGAATTACGCGGTATTGAAAAACCGTCAGATCATGCCCCTATTTGGTCAACATTCAAATAGAGACGCGATTAATAATGACAACTACAACGGCAAATTATCGTTGCCCTTTATGCCAACAACCCTTATTACTTATTAATAATAGTTATTGCTGTGAGCGTAATCATAGCTTTGATCAAGCTAAACAGGGTTATGTTAATTTACTGCCTGTACAAGCTAAGCGCTCTAAAGAGCCTGGCGATAATAAAACCATGGTACAAGCAAGACGGGCTTTTTTAGATCAAGGCTTTTACCAGCCACTTGTTGATTCTATGTTAGCGCTTTATAACGAGTACGCTAATTATACTATGCCCGTTTTTGACGCAGGTTGTGGCGAAGGTTTTTATACTCATCAACATAAAACTGATAATAATATTGTTTATGGTGTTGATATTGCTAAAGAAACAGTAAAGATAGCCGCAAAACGCTATCAGCATTGTCACTTTAGTGTTGCTACCTTAGCTGATTTGCCTTTTACCGATGAATACTTTGGTTGGTTATACAGCGTTTATGCACCGATTTTAGAAAGCGAATTTACGCGCATTTTACAGCCTAATGGTTACCTATTAACAGTAACCCCAGCAGAGCAACATTTGTTTGAGCTAAAGTCATTGATTTACCGACAGGCTAATCATCATGATGTAAGTAAAAAACCAATTGAAAAACTCAACTTAATCAAAGAGCAGCGTTTAAACTATCCTATGCATTTTACTCATAGTAAAGATATTTTAAATTTACTGGCAATGACACCATTTGCCTTTAAAGCAACGCCCGAGTTAATTACTCAGCTCGAGCAATTGTCTGAGTTTACTTGCCAAGCCGATTTTATTTTACGTTTGTATCAAAAAAGTGCTTAAGCGTCGGTTACTTACTAGCAGTATCGTTAAGGTATTTTAAACATAAAAAAACGAGCTTAATCGCCAATGCCGATCAGTTAAGAGAATGATCGGTTGACCGATCCAAACGATCATGCAAAATCCGTAGTTAGGAAACTAACTACGGATTTTTTTTGTGAATATTGAACAAGCATTACAGACCACACTTG
>NZ_BAAAFA010000009.1:0-256048 GCF_039523295.1 Colwellia asteriadis
TAATGTCATCGTCATCAAAGCGCAACTCGTGACCTGAGCGTGAGATAAGGCGGTTATACCAATGGTTTTCACTGTTTACCACCGCCGGTTGGTCGTCGTTCATGTCAAAACCAAGGAGGTAGGCTTGCGATGGGTCGTTGTTTAAACAACCAATTAACACTTGGGTATTATCAATTAACGGAAAATGCCAGCCGGTGGCATGAGGTTGATTAGCACATGCATAATTCACTAACCTTCGTAAAGGTTTGGTGCTGGTTAAAGGTGCTTGAGCGCTTTGGTCAAAGCCTAATTTAGTGAAATATTCACCGGTGTCGGTGAGTGTGGCTGAAGCTGTTATTGACTCAACTTTCGCGGAAAACACCATAGGCAATGGTGCAAATTCTTCAAACGGTAATTTAAAAGGCTGACTACGCGGAATAGCACTCACCACACAGTAATATTTACTTAAGCCGTCTTGGCTGGTTTCATCGGATGGTTGTTGGCAAAAATGTTCAACGTTAATACATAAATAATCACCACTGGCATTAATGCCTGAGGTATCGTGCAGCGAAAAAGAGCAGCCTGCAAATATATCGGGCACGTTACCTGTTAAGGTAATCACTTGCTCAAAAATATTGAGTGCTTGGCTTTGGTGCTGCGCTACAGTACTGGCAGCATCGGCGGTTAACGATACTGGCTGTGCATAATTATGAGCGGTAAGGTCTTCTCCTTCAAGGCGATAGTCAGCCGATATCGCGCTGGCAAGCCCTTGTGAAACTTGCGTGGTGTATTGGCATTGGGTAAAACCGACAAAACCTTGGGCGGCAATATCACTTACTGATTGGCTTGGTACTATGTCGGCACTAAAGCCTGAGCCATGATGAACTTGTAATAAGCCTCGTTCAAGATAAGGGCTTGATGAGTTGTTGTCGCTAATGACAATACCCGCATCGTCACCGACTGAGTCAAACCAATAAAACAAACCGTATTGACGCAGTAGACGATTAAAAAATGCTGCGTTTGACTCCATTGCTTGTACGCATTGGCTTAAATGTGGCGGTGGCGTGGCGAGGGTAAAAGATACTTGGCCTTCGTGATAACCCGCATCGCTTAGTAGTTTGACTAATAAGTCCGTTAAGTTAACGTCAATAAAAATACGCGAGTGTTGCTGTTGGTCAAGCAGGGCTAGTCGTGGCCCTAGGGTAAGTTGGTAACGTCTTTTTAAGCTATCGCGCTGGGCCAAATTTGCGCCAATAAGCCCTTTGTCTTCAATGGCAAGTAGAGTTAGGTTTAACGGGCGAGCATAACCATCGCTGGCAATGAAATTTAAGCAAGCGGGTTGGCCCAAACCTTGTTGTAGAGTTGTTATGTCGAGCGTATCAACAATTACCGTATAGTGAGACTTTTCACTTAAAGTATCGCTGCCTTGTAAATAATTTGCAGCATAGACGGTGTTTGCACAAGTGACTAATAAACGCGGGGTGGCCAAATCGTCATCCTTAACGAAAAATTCAAAATAAAATCCTGTAGCGCATGGTAACTAAATTATCAAGCAGTGCAACCTGTTTTTAAATTTTGTTCTATTTTGGCTAACTGTTCAATATTGTATATTTTATTTTAATTCTTTTAAAATCAATTGACTACCGGGGGAACATTTTAATGAGATAAATTTTCATTTGACATGCCAATAAAAACGGCTATCATGCCGAAGCAAATCAAGGATGAATATTGTGCCGCTTGGTCGCATAACTGATTAAAAGCACAGCAACAGTTACTACTTATTTATTAGTTTAGGTAAGTTGGTTAACTATTAGCATTAATTTAAGGATGAATACAGCATATGGACTTTGCTCAACATAATGTGAACCCATCACAACAATTAAGTGATCATTCTTCAGTAAATTCATCAGCAGAATCGCCTACTCAAAACGCTTTTAAACAATGCTTTATTTCTTCTGTTTGGACGCAAAGCCGCTTAGTTTCTTCGTTATTAGACCAAGTTGGTTTAGCTTATCACCGTGTATTTAGCAGCCAAACGTTAGAATTGTTTTTGGTGCTCATTAATACCGAACTTGCTGATTGTTGTTCATTTGAACACTATAGCGTTGACGACTTCTCCTTGCTTAATAACGACTTATTATCAGTACAATCTAAATTGATCTCTTCTATGGATCTCTTTGTTGTTGAAGCATTTAACAATACTCAAAAACAGAAGTCGAATACCAGCATTTTCAATAAGTTATTAGGCAAACACAATGACTGGAAATCTTGTGCTAAGTCACGATTTGAACAAGTTATCTGCCCAATTCTAGAACAAAAATTAATCAATAAAATCCCATAATAAAATAACTAGGTAGTATCATGAAATCAGTAAAATTATTTGCAACACTTTGTTTTGTTTGTTTTTTAACAGCTTGTTCTTCAACCCAAGTCAAACTTGATGTATCAGCAACTGACAATTTAAATTTAAATGAATTTGATGAAGCACTACCTGTGGTATTGCGTATATACCAATTAACCGATGTGCAAGGTTTTAAAAGCGCAACATTTGAAGAGCTATGGAAATCAGACAAGTCAGTTTTAGCTAATTCATTGATCACAGTAGCAGAGCGAACGGTTAACCCATCAGATAAGCTGAGTATTGATTTTGAGCAAGCTGAAGAAGCTAAGTATGTTGCAGTTTTAGCGTTATTTAGAGACCGCTCAGATGAAAATTGGCGTGTGTATCATGAGCTTGATTCAGGAACGGTACAGTTATCTACGTCGTTAGATGTATTACTTACCAGTAATGCTATTTCATTGCCGAATGTAAAAAAAGAAACTGAATAATGTCACTGTCTGCAAATAAAAAGCCTATTTGGGCTGAAGGGGTTTTGCTGGGTCAACAGCACCTACAATTATTTGATGAATATCAAGAGTATGTTCAAGCAAAACGACAATTTATTCAGTCACCCATTGCGTATGGCTTTAAACGTATCTCTATTGACTCAACTGCACTCGCTCGTGGTTTACTTGATATATTGCAGCTTGATTTTGTTTTAGAGAATGGCCGCTATATTGAGTTTAGTCGTACTCTAAATCATGAATTAACGCTGACGCTTCCACAAAATCAAGCGGTGATTACTATTTATGTCGGGATTGCTTCTAATAATGCCAGCTCAGGTATTAGTGGTTATAACAACACTGGGCAATTATCAGCATTTGAAGCCGATTATATAGAGGTCAATGATCAACATGATGCTTCACGTACTCGTGAAATAATGATCGCTCAACCTAAGTTAATGCTTTTTACCGACGCAGACATTCAAACCTATTTTGATGTTTTACCTTTATTTCAAATTGAACGTGGCGCAGATGGTCACTTTGCGTTGAATGAAAAATTTATTCCTCCTTTATTAGATATTAGTGCGTCTGGGTATTTAAACGAGTTACTCAATCGTACAAATAACTTGGTTAACGCTAAAGCTAATGTTTTATTAAATAGACGAAAAGGTTTAGGAGCGGTTACTGACTTTGGGCCAAATGAAATGAATAGCTTTTTATTGCTCAGTGGCATGCTACCTAGCGCTAAAATGTTATCGCATTTAAAGCAAATGGTTAATGTTCACCCCGAGCGCTTATATAGCGAGTTTACGCAATTGTTAAGTCGTATTTCATTATTTGAGCATAGTCAGCTAATAGAGTCTTTACCGTCATATCAACATAAAAATTTAACGGAAGTTTTTGCTCAGTTTGAGCAAATGATTACACAGTTACTCGATGGTGTTGTACCTAAAAAAATGTCAGGGCTTCGACTTGAAAAGCTCTCTGATGCACTTTATCAAATTGCTACTATTGACTCTGCTCAGTTGGCCAATAACGATTTTTATTTAGCGGTATATTTTGAGTCTTCTGACAGTAAATGGATTGATACATTTGGCGAGCAAGTGAAAATAGGCTCTGCTGATAAAATTGATATTATTGTTACGTCAGCACTTAATGGTCTATCGGTTAGCCACTGCCAGCGTACGCCAAATAAATTAGCGGTAAAAAGTGGCTATGAGTACTTTCGTTTAGAGTCTCATGGTCATATTTGGCAACAGATTGTTGAAGAGCAAAGTTTGGCAGTATTTGTGCCTTATAGTTTGCAACAAGCCAGTATAGAAATTGTGATTGTTGATAAAAATTAAGCTTGCTTTTAAAGCATGGATATAAGTTAGAGAAATATTTGATGGATTCTACAGAAAAAACTCCCGATCTTCTTGCCTGTATTGCCCCGGTAATACATGCATTAATGCCATTAAAAATACATAGCGATGTGAGCAAAATCTCTGATAATTTTCGCGAAGAAATTATTGAGTGTTTTGATCAATTTGAGCGCAAGTGTTATGAAAATCAGATAACCACATCACAAATGCAAGAGGCTAAGTTTGCGTTAACGGCTACTTGTGATGAGTTAGTGATGAGCTCAGGTGCCAGTTTTAAAATGAGCTGGATGAGCAGACCATTACAATTAGAGTTTTATGGCAATAACCGTGCAGGTGAAGAATTTTTTGAGCGTATGGAAAAGCTACGCATGGGTAGTGAAAATAAACTTAAAGTCTTAGAGGTTTATTATATTTGCTTGCAACTGGGTTTTGAAGGCACTTATAAGGTTAAAGGGCTTGAACAATTAAAAGCCCTAATTGTTGATATACGAGCACAGTTAGAAGACTCAACAGAGGTTGTTAATACGCAACTCTCTACTTATGGAACGCCAAGTGAAGGTTTTGTAATGAAGGTGGGTAGGAACCTACCTTATTGGGTTATTTTTAGCATTTGCTTTAGTGTGATTATGTTTCTATATATGGGCTTTCATTATGTGATCAGTAAAGATGCAAAGAGTAGCAACCAAGTAATTGAAACAAAATTAGCTGTATTACAGCAACTTAACAAACCAGAAGATAATGGAGAAAGTGAATAACATGGCAGGACGCAATACAAGTGGCCTAGTACACTTTTTACTTGGTTTAGCATCTTCAAGAGCCGCAGGGCAATTTATTGGCTTTATTGCTGTATTAAGCATTGTATGGTTTGCTGGCCATTTAGTGGGGTTAGATACGGTAGATAAAAAAATAATGGCAATGCTTGCGGTATTTGCTGCATTTGTTATTTTTTTAATCGCTCGTTGGTTATGGACTAAGCGTTCAGGTGATAAGCTTGTTGCTGAATTGGCCACACATAATGCAGGTTCACAAGCTGAAATAGAAGAAATACAAACTAAAATGACTGATGTACTTCAGTCATTAAAAACATCACATTTAGGCGCAGGGCACCGTGGTAATGCAGCGTTATATGCACTGCCTTGGTATATGATTATTGGTCCGTCGGCAACTGGAAAAAGTACACTGTTTGCTAATTCTGGCTTGCATTTTCCTTATGCTAATTCTAATGAACTTCATGTTCAGGGCTTTGGTGGCACACGAAATTGTGATTGGTGGTTCTCAGATCAAGCGGTTTTAATTGATACTGCAGGACGTTACACCACCGAATCATCAGATAATAAAGAGTGGCTATCGTTTTTAGGCTTATTAAAAAAACACCGTCCTAAATTACCCGTTAATGGGGTAATTGTTGCTATTAGTGTTGCCGATATTCTAACAGGTGATAGTGAGAGTATTCGCCAACATGTGAAAATGGTGCGCGAGCGTATTCAAGAACTCATTAATGAATTAGGGGTTATTTTTCCTGTTCATATTACGTTTACTAAAGCAGATTTAATTAGTGGTTTTGAACCTTTCTTTGCTGACTTGTCAGAGAAAGAAAGGGAGCAGGTGTGGGGTGCGTATTTACTGGATGAAAGTGAAGATCAAAGTCAAGATCCCGCTGAGTTATTTGAAGAGCGTATGGAGTTATTATACGAGCGTTTATGTGAACAGCGCTTAGGCAAACTCGCTCGAGAAAGAAACTTACATCGCAAGGCGCTTATTGTAGACTTTCCAAATCAGTTTAAAGCTGCCTCAATTAAATTAACAGAGTTTGTTAACTTACTCTTTAAAGCTAATCCTTATCAAGAAGTTCCTTGGTTTGCAGGTGTTTATTTTACATCGGGTACGCAAGAAGGCACGCCAGTTGAACGTATTTTGTCAGGCGTTAGAGAGCAATTTTGCTCGGTTGCTATTGAACAAAATCAAGAAACGATAACTAAAAGTTACTTCATTAATCGTTTTTTTAATGATGTTGTTTTTAAGCTGCAAGATCTAACTCGAGGCAACCGTCGCGAACGTAAAATACAACGCTGGTTAAAAGGCTTATCGGTTTCGGCTACATTAGCGAGTATTGCCGGTGCAGTGGCGTTATTGATGACGTCCTATACCATGAACTCTTTGTTAATTTCTTCAGGTCAAGAGAAGGTTGATACCTTAGTTGAATTAGCGGTAAATACTGATGAGCCGGCTGACCGAATTCAAGCGTTTATTGATGTTTTTGATCATCAGCAACAGTTATTAGCTTTTGAAGAAGAGCTACCATGGCGCTTTGTTTTAGGCATATATGAAGGTGATGAAACCCTTGATGCTGTTACCTCTGTTTTATTGCAAGAAATGGAAGCCTTAATCTCACAGCCTATTCAGCGTTCAGTAAATCAGCAGCTACTGCAATTAAGTGCTAAATGGGAAGATGCTGAAGACATGGATAGAAAAAATGAGCTAAGACAAGAGTATTACAGCTTATTAAAGTTACAGCTTATGTTTTCATTACACCCTGACAAAATGGATAAAACATTTGCTATTGCGGAGCTAAAAAAGCATTGGCAACCTATTTTAGGGTTTGAATTGGCGCAAGAAGAATTTCAAGACTTTTCTAGTAAAATAGATCTTATTTTAGCAGCCTATATAGAGCACTTAGGTACAGATATTGATAATGCTGGTCGTATTGCTTATTGGGTAAGTGATGAGGCAATGGTTAATCTTGCTCGTTTACAGCTTGATACTCAACCAGAGCCTGAGCCGCTATATAGACAAATTATTGCCAGTAAAGCCGCTAAGAAAAAGGCCACGTCATTAAAAACCTTACTGAATAATAAAAATGAAAAGCTATTTGTAGGCGACTATCAAATTCCATATGCGTTCACCAGAAAAGGTTGGCAAGAATATTTTCATGCTGAAATGAAACGTGTTGTTACGGTTGTTAGTTCTGGTGATTGGACTATGGGAACGGCTAATGAACACGGTGAAAACCTAGTTGATAGCGCCAAAGCAACGGTATTAGAAAAAGCAATACGTTCATTATATTTTAAAGACTATGCTAACCATTGGCTTGCGTTACTTGAGTCGGCAAAGGTTAAATCCTTTAGTGGCTTGGCTGATACCAGTATTTCAATGGGTACATTGAGTTCACTTGAAGGGCCTTTTGCCGAATTAATGTTAAACATAAATAAAAACATTAATTTAAGTGATAATCCTAGTTCAGCCTTAGACTCAGTATCGCTTGATGTTAAATTGCTTGCTGAGCAAAGTAATGTTGATATCTCAAAAAATATTATGAAGCGTGTGCCTGAATTAGAAGGACGCTTAGCTGACTTAAGGCGCTTTACCAATACGAAAGAGCAAGGTCAAGTCAGTGACTTTTTACAACAATATATCAGCATATTAAGTACGGTACATAGTGATGTAAAAACCTTGATGAGTAGTAATGAGTCTGACGCCCAAGTGATGGAGTTTGCACAAGACTTGCTCAGTGGAGAAGACTCTGACAGTGGCTTACAAGGGTCTTGGATCGTTGTTGAAAGTCAGCTTAGAGCATTAGACCCTATTGCTAAACAATCATTAGAAGGGTTATTTAAAAGTCCTTTACGCTCTACATTCCAGGCTATTGCAACCGTTTCTCGTCGCCAGCTAGATGAAGAATGGCAAGAGCAAGTGTTTACATTATACGAAGAAGGGATTAGAGGAAAGTTCCCATTCCACTCTAAAGGACCAGATGCCGCTGTTGCCGATGTTTCTGAATTGCTGAATGCGCGTTCGGGTATTTTATGGAAATTTGTTGAAGAACAATTAGACCCGTTTTTGAAAAAACGTAAAGGTAAGTGGGAAGAGCGTACTTGGAATAACATGGGCATAGGCTTTAGTAAGAAGTTTTTAGCTGGTCTTCACAAAGCCAATGGCGTTACTCGCTCATTATTTTCTAAAGGTAGTGATACGTCACAATTTCAGTTTCAAGTATTGCCTGTACCGCAACAAGGTATTCGTGAAACTTACTTAGGTTTTAGCGAGCAGTCTTATCGTTATAGAAATGAACCTGAAGAGTGGCGTAAGTTTAGCTGGCCGGGTAAAGGGACTACCGAAGCTGCGCGTATTTATGCGATTGACCGTCAAGGTAATAAAGTAAGCATTGAGCGAACAGGTCCTTGGGCATTGTTAAGAGTATTAAGTGTTGCCAATATAAAATGGATCCGAGGAACAGAGTATGCTGTTAATTGGTCTCTTGAAGAGCAAGATGAAAGCACTGAAATAAAGTTGTCAGCAAAGTTTATGCTTAAGTCTGGGCGTAGTAATGGTATTTTTAATAAAAGCACCATGACGTCATTTAGCTTACCTAAAACCCTTTTTGTAGCACCTACAAAAAGTGTGAAAACACTTGCTAGGTTAAATTAAGGATGCACCATGTTTAGTTTATTTAAGCGTAACAAAGTTAGCGCACCAGCAGTGTTGCGTAAGAATGAATATGGTTATTTGGGTAAAACGGCATTTAAACCCGACTTTCTAAAATTTCAAGTAAACTCGAGGGAGTCGATAGCGCTTGACCATTGGATAAAAGAAGGCTTTTCTTATGCCTCTCGTAACTCTTTACAGCAAAAAGGTACTGATACTAGTTTTGGGTTAACTAACTTGTTTTTTATGGCCGGTAATGAAAGTGAAGCTAACTTAGTGGGCGTTATTAAACCTAGTATTGACAGCAGTGGTCGTCACTATCCGTTTGTAAGCTTTGTTAACTCGGGTCAAGAGTTATATCGATTGCATCCTGCAGCTTTATTTTTACATGAGAGCAATGATTTCAATCATTTATATCAGCTTGTTGATGAAGTTTTTTCTGCTACCTCTGATGAAGCAATGCAAAAGCAAGCCAGTAAGTTAGATCATATTGTTTATGCTTTGAAACAGCCCGCTAGAATCAATCAGCTATTAGATAAATTTAGGCATATACCAATGGAAACATTATGGAATGCTGTAGGTATAGCAGATGTAGATGTTCGAGCCTTACTGATTCATGAGTCATCATTAACGCTTAACTCTATAGCTAATCGAGGGTGTTTACGTAGTCAGCAAGGTTTGCGTTTTCCAATGCCCTGTCTAGGGGATAGTTTTGAGTTGGTTGCCGCTTTTTGGCTGCATTTAGTTACGGTAGTTGTTGCAGATCACAACTGGCGTCCTTGGGTTTTTTATCAAATAGGGAGCTGCGGTAGTGCAGCTAGCTTAACGATATTTACTACACCAATGCCACCATCTTATTTTGATAGTATTTGGTCTGCTTCATCGATAAACAATAATATTATTGATCTTCAGGCGCTGAATGCCACAGAGCCCTTATCAGAAGCGTCATTATCATTAGCGAAAATGAATAATGTTAGTATGTATGATGCTTTGCGTCGTTGGTGTAAAGCGTAGTTATGATAGAACATTATACACACGATAACTGGCAAGCCTGGTTAGATAATATTTCTACTCCGTTCACCGAGGTTATCTGCGGTGAAGACTTAAAGTATGAAGAAGATTTTAAGTTTTTAAAGTCGAGCTTTTCAGGCGTTAATGAACTCGATTGTAAAAAAATTTTTATTACGAGCACTCAATTGCTTAGCGATAAATCAAAAGACTTACGTATTGCGAGTTATGTGTTATTTGCAGCAGCAAGTGATTATGGTGTTGAAGGGTTAGTGAATGGTTTTGCTCTTATTAATGGCTTTGTTACAGACTTTTGGGATGACTTACATCCAATAAAAGATAAAGCACGTAAAGCTGTACATGTATGGT
Source organism: Colwellia asteriadis (assembly GCF_039523295.1). Lineage (NCBI taxonomy): Bacteria > Pseudomonadati > Pseudomonadota > Gammaproteobacteria > Alteromonadales > Colwelliaceae > Colwellia > Colwellia asteriadis. The sequence goes on from NZ_BAAAFA010000009.1 coordinate 9,966, forward strand.
TACTTGGTCAGCAAAGCCGCATTATTGCATTAGTGGAGCAGAAAAATAACTTTGAGCCAGAACGTATTGTTGAATTACAAAAGCAATTAGCTATTTATAGTACAGAAACCCTAAAGAAAGTAGATGAAAATGCAGGCCCCTTATCTGAGTTTGTGCAATGGGCTGAAAAACTGAATAAAAAATATCCAGTTGAAATTGAGAAAGCTGTGGTGGAAAAAACTAATACCTCAGCAGAGCCTCAAGCAGCTAAAGTTGTTGAAAATACGGGGCATGCTAATACTAGCGAGCGATCAATCAAGAGTGCACCCATAATAAATGTTATTGATTCTGACAACCAATTCAATGAGGCTTTACGGAAACTATTAGCATTTGATAAAGAAAAGCAAAATTTATCACGCTTTATCGCTTTATCAAGAGCAGCTCGGTGGTCAGATATGAAATTACCCCCTAACGAGCAAGGAAGAACACGTATACCTGCACCAAGAAATACGGCGTTTACCCCAATAGTTAATGCACTTGCCAATGAAGATTTCTTGTCTGCATTGTTACTTGGAGAAGCGCTGTTTATGGAAGGTGCAATGCATTTTAATTTAGATTTACAAATAATGCAGCTGAGTGCTTTAAAGGGGTTAGGGAAGAATACTATTACGCAGCAATTAGAGTTTTCTTTATATCAGCTAAGTGTACGCTTTCCACAGTTAAGCCAATTAACATACGATGATGGCAGCGCATTATGTAGTGCTAAAGCAAAAGATGTTATTGCTGATATTAGCGCGCAGTTTACCCAATCAACGACAGTAGGTAACCCTAATGATGAAGCGTTTGAAGCAGCAGAAGTATTAGCTAAAACGCAAGTAGAACAAGGTAAGTTAGAGGTTGCGTTAACAACCGTGAGTACTTTAGTAACACGCAATGCTTATGAACGCGCGCAGGTATTGCTAATAAAAGCTAAATTATGCTTACTCGCAGAGCGTTATGACTTTGCTGGTCCAATGCTTTTAGAGTTGGTTGAGAGCATTGAAAAGCAACAACTCGACCAATGGCAACCTGCATTGGCTATGCAAGTGTGGCGAAATGCCGTGTTATGTTTCGACACGTTAGCAGCAAGTGGTGAAGTTGACCTAGCTGAGCGTAGTAAAATTCTGAAAGGAAAAATGATTTTAACTCAGCCTGAAGTTGCTTTAGGTTGGATTTAATTAGCCCAAGTTATTGGGAACGTGCCTAGGATGCACCTAGGTTAATTTAATAGTTCGCGCTATTTGCGCGTTGGATAACATTGAAATAATAAAGGGAAAGTTATGTCTGATACATTTCAAAAAGAAATTCCGAGAGCTCGCGTAAATATATCTCTAGAGCTTGAAACCAATGGAGCATCAAGCTCTAAAGAGTTGCCACTAAAAATGTTGGTAATGGGTGACTATTCTAATGGTAAAAACCAAGAAGAGTTAGCTGAGCGAGAACGGGTATCTATTAATAAAAACAACATAAATCAAGTTCTTAAAAATACAGCGCCTCAAGCTAAGTTTAATGTAGACAATAAAATCACTGGTGATGGCTCTATTGGTATTGATTTAACATTTGATTCATTTAAATCATTTGATCCTGAGCAAGTAGCAGCGCAAATTCCAGAGCTTAATAAAATGATAGCGATGCGTAATTTGCTTAAAGACTTGAAATCAAACTTGCTTGATAACTCATCATTACGCAAAGAGCTTGAGCGTGTATTACAAAACAAACCAGAGCTTGAAGAGTTAAAAGCAAAATTAGAAGCCATAGCACCGTTGGCAGAAGCCCAAGCGGCAGAATAGAGGGATTTAGTTATGTCAATGCAAGAACAATTAAATGTAGCAGCAACTGTTGAAGAAACGGTTGCTAAAAGTACCTATGAAAACATCTGTGGCTTGGTTGATATTGCGCCAGTAGCTGACCAGGTGTCTATTGAGTCATTTCGCGATGCAAATAGCCTAGCTGAAACTAAAGCTGACGAGCGATTAACAGCCGCACTAAGCGTATTTTTAGATATGGCAAGTAACTCTAATGTTACTCGTATCGATAAAGGCTTACTTGATAATTATGTCTCGAAAATAGACAATATTATTTCAGAGCAACTCGATGAAATTTTGCATAATGAAGAGTTTCAACGAATCGAGTCAGCATGGCGCTCATTACAATATATTATTAACCGTACGCCAAATAGCTCAAATATTAAAATTGAGCTACTTGATGTTGATAAAGAAACCTTACGTGATGACTTTGATGAAGCACCTGATACCACACAGTCAGCGCTTTACAAGCATGTTTATACTGCAGAATATGATACCCCAGGTGGCGAGCCATATTCGAATATCATTTCTAATTTTGAGTTTGACTGTAGTGCGCCCGATGTGAGTTTACTACAAGAAATTTCTCGCGTGTCTTCTGCAGCACATTGTCCATTTTTAGGTAGTGTTGGGGCTAAGTTTTTCTTGAAAGACTCATTAGAAGATGTCGCTAAAATTCAAGATCTTAATTCTTACATGGACCGAGCAGAGTTTTTACGTTGGAAAAACTTTAGAAATACCGAAGACTCACGTTATATTGGTCTGTCATTTCCACGTTACTTACAGCGCTTACCTTATGGTGAAGGTAATCCAGTGCGTAACTTCAATTATAAAGAAGATGTTACGGGTGAAAATGATGACAAATACCTATGGGGTAATGCGTCATTTACGTTTGCGGCCAATATCATTCAAAGCTTTCATAAAAATGGCTGGGCTGTAAATATTCGTGGTCCACAATCAGGTGGTAAAGTTGAAAGCTTACCGATGCATTCGTTTGAAGCCGGTAACGGATTTGAAACTAAAATTCCAACAGAAGTTATTATTTCAGAAACTAAAGAGTTGGAGTTTGCAACGCAAGGTTTCATTCCGTTAAGCTATTATCAAAACTCTGATTTTGCTTGTTTTTTCTCTGCTAACAGCACGCAAAGACCAACAGAGTTCGATACTAACGAAGCAACCGCTAATGCCCGTATTAATTCACGTTTACCTTATATTTTCTTAGTATCGCGTATCGCGCATTATATGAAGGTATTACAACGTGAAAATATTGGTTCAAGTAAGCCGCGCCATGAATTAGAGCAGCAGCTTAATGACTGGTTAGGTTCATTGGTTACCAAAATGAACAACCCAGATGAAGAGTTAATTGCTACTCACCCATTGAAAGACGCCAGTGTAACTGTCTCTGAAATACCAGGCAACCCAGGTTATTACCGCGTTAATACCTATATTGTGCCGCATTTCCAAGTAGAAGGCGTTGATGTACGTTTAGCCTTGGTAGGACAAATGCCAGGAGAAAAGTAATAAGCAGAGCCTATAGGAAGTTAAGTTAATGAAACAGAGTAGCTGTTTATTAATCGTTGTTTTATTGATGATTGGCGTATTTTGTCAAGTGTCTGCAAAAGGTGTGGAGGCAACTCGCGGTAAGTATCAATTTGCAGAACAACTTAACCAAGCTATAGGTGAAAATGTAAATTTAGTGTTGAAAAATGAACAGGTTATTTCTGGCAATGTTAAAGAAGTTCGCGAAAATAGTGTGTTGTTAGTTTTGAAAGATAAATCACTCAGGCAAGCAAGTATTTATTTTGAGGACGTAAAGTTAGTCATTGTTAGATAGCGTAATTTCCCTGAGCTGGTTGCAGCCAGCTCAGGGGATGTTCCCCTTGGCATAAGGCACTGGGCTTTTTGGGGCACCTCCGTAGGATAGCATTTTATTTTACAGAGGTGTATGCCATCAATTAGGAAATTTAGTTAATTTAAAGGAGATATACCCAATGGCAATTCCTGCTTATATGTGGTTGAAAGATGACCAAGCAAATGATATCCAAGGTTCAGTAACTGTTGCAGAACGTGAAGGTTCTATTGAAATTTTACATTTTGATCACGAGTTACGTATTCCAATCGATAACGATACAGGTGAACTAACAGGTACTCGTAAACATGAACCTTTTGTTATTACAAAAGCAGTTGATGCTTCTACGCCATACCTATACAAAGCTTGTGCTAATGGTCAAACACTTAAGCAACTTGAGCTTAAGTGGTACCGCATTGATGACACGGGTACTGAAAGAGAGTACTTCTGTCAAAAATTGGAAGATGTAAAAATCACGTCAATTGCACCAACAATGCATAACGTTAAAGATTTAGATAAAGAGCGTTACCCGCATCTTGAAACTGTTTCATTACGTTATAAAAAAATCACATGGACATACCTTGATGGCAACATTGAGTTCACTGATTCATGGACTGAAGGTCGTTAATATTAGTTAACGCTGGTACCGCTTTTTAAGCGGTACCTTTTCTGAATTTTTACTTTATTGGGTAATATCATTGTTATGGCCTTATTTGATAAATTAGCTAAGCCGGTTCGTTATCAGTCAGTAGAGGCTGAGCAACGAGAAGAAGTAGACAATGTTTGTTTACATTTAAACTCATTACTTAACTCTCGCCGTGGCGTGCTCGCTCATATGAGTGATTATGGTTTACCTGATGTCGAAAATATTTATGAAGGCTTACCTTACTCCCAGCAAACCTTAGCGTTTGAAGTGAAAAAATTAATTGAAAAGTACGAGCCCCGTGTTCGCCATGTCAATGTATTAGCGAAGGACATTAATCAAAACGATTGCGTTATTAATTTAGATATTCAGGTTTTTTTAGTGAGTGGTTTATCGTTGCAATTTAGCACTAAGTTTGCATCAGGTGGTAAAGCTGACGTGTTTAGGAAATCAGCTTTAAACGACCAATAAACTATTGACTAAAGATTTACAGATTAGATAGTAATAAACTTAACAAGGAAGATGTGTGCAACAATATTTTGATGCTCAAATGCGACTATTAACTCAAGCGGGAAAGCAGTTTGCGGAGCATTATCCAGAACATGCAGGGCAGCTTAATATAGACTCGATTAAAGAACGAGATCCGCATGTAGAGCGTTTGCTTGAAGGGGTTGCCTACCTTAATGCTAATATTCAAAAAAGGTTAGACGAATCGCTTCCTGAAGTATCAGAGCAAGTGCTTAGGCAGTTGTGCCCAGCGTTGTTAAATTTTTACCCGTCAACCACTGTTTTTCAGTTTACACCCAAATATACGATGCAAGAATCGTTGTTGGTAGAGAAAGGTTTAGAGATCACCACTGAGCATGCTATTGAACATGTAAAGTGCAAGTTTACCACTTGTCATGATATTAATGTGATGCCCTTAGAAATTGTTGCCGCGCAAAGCCATGATACTTTTGAAGGCTCTGAATTACGTTTTACTGTAAAGTGGATTTGTCAGGGCGAAAAAGAAAGTTATGACTTAAGTAAACTGCGCCTTTATTTAGATGGCGATACACCACTGGTTAGTGGCTTATACCATTTACTATTGAGTGCTAGTGAAGCTATTTCCATTGATTTTGGTGACATTAATAAACAGTTTAATAGAAAACTACCTAAAGCTAAAGTTTTACCGGCTAATTTAAACCAGGGTAGCGCTTTATTGCCAAATGCATCAACAAGTCATCCTGGCTATGCGTTATTGCATGATTATTTTAATGGTAAAGAGCGTTTTAATTTTATCGACATAGATTTTAATAGCCAATTTGAGTTGCCAGAGCGTTGTGATAGCTTTGATATAGTTATTAAGTCAGTCATTAAGCTACCACCTGGCCATAAACTCAGCGCAGCTAATATGAAACTTAATTGTGTTGTTGGTATTAATTTATTTGCACAAGATGCTGAGCCAGTAAGATTAGAATTAAATCAAACAGAATATATGGTGGTGCCCGATCGCGATAAACGCAATAGCATTTTTACTTATTCCGTTAATAGTGTCGAAGGACGAGAGAGGCTAACATCACAAGCTTACGAATATACACCACGTTATCACAGTATTTTTGGTGACGAACAGCGTTTATATACCTTAACAATCAAAGATATTGGTGATGCTGTACCAGTACATTATGTTTCGTTACCAATAGAGCAAAACAGTATCGATGAAACAGTATCGCTAGAGCTAACCGCATACAATGGTCGTTGGCCTAAGCAAACGATAAGAGAGGGGCAGCTTAACCAAGGTGGTAAGAGTATGCCCTCTTTATTAAAGGTACGTAATATTGCTCGCCCCTCTAATTACACAGAATGCCCCAATAATTCTCAACACTGGCAACTCATTAGCTTATTAAACTTAAAGTTTTCGTCGCTAGCTGATGCTAATGAGCTAAAACGTTTGCTGGCATTATTTGATTGGTCAACCCGTGCAGAAAATAAAAGGCGAATAGAGTCAATTATTGAGGTACGCAGTAATAAAGTAAACCAAATAAAACGCGGCATCTTTGTGCAAGGTGCAGAGCTTCATATTAGTCTTGATGAAAGTAAATTTGCTTGTCAATCAGATGTCTACCACTTTGCCTCAGTGTTACATCAATTTTTTATTATGTATGCGCCTATCAATCAAAGCATGCAGACACGTATAGAATGTATCCCGAGTTACCAGGAATTTGTCTGGGAAATAGAGCCTGGGCAGAGTGCGCACATTTAATGAAATCACAACATCCTAGCTGGAGTAAGCTCTCAGATAATTTACAAAAACTTCAAGCACAGCCATGGAAATTTGGCCTGTTTAAAGCGCTTCGCCTGCTTGAAACAGAATGGGCAGAGCAAGATGAAATGAAGTTAGGTGTAAGTAGCCGAGTGCTTATTACACCCAATAAAGAGTTAGGCTTTCCCGTCTCAGACATTAAAAAAGGTACGCTCTTAAAACAAGGTCGTGGTGTTTTTCATGTGCAATCTAATTACTCAGGATTGTACGGCGCAGACTCAACTATGCCGCATTATTTGCTAGAGCAAGCAGCAAGCGATGAAGAGTCAGGTGCCAGAACACGTGCGTTTCTAGATATGTTTAATCACCTTTACTATTGCTTGTTATATCAATCGTGGAAAAAGACACAATTAACAATAGAAGGCATTGGCTCTGAGCAATTTGAACAAGTATTGAATGGCATATTATCAGGGAGAAGAAATACCGCTACGAGTGCAGGTGTTACTGTGCTTAAAGTATCAAGCGCTTGTGGTATGGCCAAATTACTCAATGATGAGTTTTATAGCGAACAAATTAGAATAGATGACTCTAGCCCTCATTGGCAGCCAATTGGTACTAGCTCAAGCCTTGGTAATAGTGATACCTCGATATTAGGGGAGTCTTTAATATTAGGTGACAATGCTTTGGTTTCGGGAGGAAAAGTTACGATTGAACTTGGAAAAATGCCAGCAGATACCGCGAATAGTTTTTTCCCTGGCGGTAAAAATGGCTTCCAGTTACAGCGCTTGGTTGACTCGCAACTACCAACAGATCTACCTTGGGAATGTACTATGTATGTCGATCACGACTACAAAGCGAGCCAATTATTAGGGGATGAGGCATTAGTACTTGGTATAAATAGTCATGTAGGTGAAGTATCAAAACTTATAGAGTTTAAAAAATTTAAAGACAGTCAATATAAACAACGAATGGCTCAACACACTTAAATCGCCATAAGGATAAAACAATGGATGTAAAAGGCATTAAACAACTTATTGATAAGTTAAATGGACATACTGCTGCGGCATTAGAAAATGCAGCAGGTTTTTCAAGTAGCAGAACTCACTATGAAGTATTGCCTGAGCATTTGCTAATAAAACTAATGGAAGAAGGCGCTAATGGTGACCTAGAGCGTGTTTTCCATTTTTTTGGTGTTGATCAAGATGAAATATGGCAAGCCTTGTTAGCTCACTTAACCACACAACCAGCGGGTAGTAAAAGTAAGCCCGTTTTTTCAAGACGTTTATATGAATGGTTAGAAAAAGCATGGCTAAGTAGCAACATGAATTATGGTGGCGACTGGATCACAGGTGTTGCATTAGTTGATGCCTTAGTTGATATAGCACCCTTTAGCCCCGTGCTGGCATTACCTGAATTGATGTCAAAAATTGATGTGCATTTTTTACGCGCTAATCAAGAAAAAATTTGTGCAGGTTCATGTGAGCGCTTAGCTACTAAACAACCTGAGTCAAATAATGGCAGCACTCAATCTTCTAGTGCGCAACAAACTGGCCAAGCCTTACAAGATTTTTGTGATGATCTTACTGGCAAAGCTGAACGTGGTGAAATTGACCCTGTATTAGGGCGTAATGATGAAATACGCATGATGGTTGATGTGCTGTGTCGTCGTCGAAAAAACAACCCGATTATGGTTGGTGAGCCTGGTGTGGGTAAAACCGCTGTTGTCGAAGGTATGGCGCAACGCATTATTGACGGACAAGTACCTGACGAGTTGAAAAACGTACGACTGCTAACTCTTGATATGGGGTTATTACAAGCAGGCGCTGGCGTTAAAGGTGAATTTGAACGTCGATTAAAGCAAGTGATTGATGAAGTAAAAGAGTCAGACATTCCTATTATCATGTTCATTGATGAAGCGCACACCTTAATTGGTGCTGGCGGTGATGCAGGCATGAGTGACGCCGCGAACTTACTTAAACCCGCATTAGCACGTGGAGAGTTACGTACTGTGGCCGCTACTACATGGTCGGAATATAAAAAATACTTTGAACGTGATGCGGCACTTGAGCGTCGTTTTCAGTTAATTAAAGTAGAAGAGCCATCAGAGCAAGCCGCAAAACTGATGCTTTCTGGCTTAAAAGCGAGTTATCAAAGTCACCATAATATTCAAATTACCGATGACGCTATTGAAGCCGCGGTTACCTTGTCAGCCCGTTATATTACCGGACGCTACTTACCCGATAAAGCGATAGATGTACTGGATACTGCGGCTGCGCGTGTACGTATGTCTAGTGCTACTGAACCCGCAGCTATTGAAGCAGAAATAGAACATCTTGCTTATTTAGAGCGAAGAATTGACAACTTGCAAACAGAAAAAACGCAAGGCATTAGTATAAAAAGTGGCTTAATTGAGCAACTGAACAGTGAACAAATAACATCAACTGAAACGCTTGCGCGTATGTTAGGTGACAGAGAAAGCCAAAAATCTACACTTAATATCATTAATGAATTAAAAACAGCACAAGCAAATGGCGAAAATATTAATGAGCAGTTATTGCAAATGCGCGAGCAATTAAAGCAGCAAAATGCCGAAGGCAATGGGCTTTTTTCTGAAGTTGATGCTGATGCCGTTGCTGAAATTATTGCTGAGTGGACCGGCATTCCAGCAGGCTCTATGGTTAAAGACGAAATAAGTACATTAATTTCTTTAGAAGACGCATTGAGCAATGTCGTTATTGGTCAAAACGATGGCTTAGCAAAACTTGCGCAATCATTACGCGTAAGCAAAGCCGGTGTAAGCGCCTCAGAAGGGCCATTAGGTGTATTTTTACTTGTCGGACCGTCAGGTATTGGTAAAACTGAAACGGCGAGAACACTCGCTAATGAAATGTTTGGCGGTGAAAAGTTTTTAACCACTATTAACATGAGTGAGTATCAAGAGTCACATACCGCGTCACAACTGAAAGGCTCACCACCAGGGTATGTTGGTTATGGTGAAGGTGGCGTACTAACCGAAGCGGTTAGACAAAGACCTTACTCGGTTGTTTTATTAGATGAAGTAGAAAAAGCACACCCTGATGTAATGAACCTCTTTTATCAAGTATTTGAACGTGGCTTTATGCGTGATGGCGAAGGGCGTGAAATAGACTTTAGAAATACTATTATTTTAATGACCTCAAATTTAGGCTCACAAACATTAATTGATCAATGCGAAGAGCCGCTTGTTGAAGAAACTTTAGATAGCGAAGTCGCGGAACCAACAGCGCTAACAGAAGTGGAACCTGACAGTGTGACAGAGTCTAACGTTGAGCTAAATAGCGATGCCAATAGCGATATCCATGATGAAGAAGGTGTTTGTGAATTATCACTCGCACAAGAAAGTGTATGGCAACGGCCAACGCTAGGTAGCCTAATTGAAACAATTAAACCTGAGCTATTGACCTTTTTTGCGCCTGCCTTGTTAGCCCGTATGCAAGTGATCCCTTTTTTACCATTAGACCATGACGCTTTAGGCTCAATTGTCGCTTTAAAACTAGAAGCGGTAGCAAAACGCTTAATGAGTAATCACCAAATGGAATTACGTGTTGACGGCGATGTGGTACGTTATATTACCTCTCAATGTCAAATGTCAGATTCAGGCGCTCGCATGGTTAATGCTATGATAGAGCAGCAAATACTACCAGGTATAGCGCGCTCAGTATTAGAGTTTATGGCGGAAGATGATATGCCAGATATTTTAACCTTAACACTTGATGATAATGGTAAAATAGAAGCTATATTTGCCGATTCCCCAGCAGAAACTGCGGTAGCTTAATTGCATCAAATAACTAAATGGAGAGAGTTAAATGAGTGGGTTTGAGTTTTTTGAACAAATCAAAGCAAATCAAAGTCAGTATCAATTGACAATTACTGGCGTACCTAGCGGGTTAATATCAGTAACCGATATGGTTTCGGTTACGGATGAGCTTTGTAGTGACTACTGTTTTGAAATAGAGCTATTGAGTGATGATTTAATTTCAGCTAACACCGTTATTGGTAAAGACACAACTCTCTCTATTTTATGGGGTATGTCTGATCGCACTATTAGTGGTGTGGTTAGTCATTTTGTTGCCCGTGGGCAAAGCTACCAAGGTTACCATTATAACTTAACCTTAAACTCTCATTTATCCTTGTTAAAGCATAAACGCTCAAATCGTGTGTTTACAGGAATGTCAGTTGATAGCGTTATTAATAGTGTTTTTCAAAAATCAGGTTTTCCGATGGAAAAACTTGATATGAAGGCAAACGGGCCGTCACTTGACATGGTTGTGCAGTATAACGAAACCGATTACCACTTTGTTGATCGCCTTATGCGTAAGTACGGTTTTGTTTATGGTGCTATTGAAAGCTCAGGCTCGGTTAAAATAACTATTTGTAACACTAGCAGCGCTTTTGCTGGTAGCGCTACATCGCTTGATATTTTATATCAAGCGCCTTCTGGCACTGTACGTGCGAGTGAAAGTATTTTTGCGGTAAGTCGAAAGTCAACCTTGCTAACCAAACAAGTGCTTCTAAATGATTACAACTATGAAGCCCCTGGTAACCTTAATGTTGATCGGCTAACCAATAGCGCTATTGATGGTTTTGGCAGCGAAAGCATTTACGGGGAAAACTATGAAGCGATTGACATGGGCGGGAATTTAGCCAGCATTCGTATGCAAGCCATTGACTGCCAAAAAGATGTGCTGATTATTGATAGCGACTGTCGTGCTATTCGTCCTGGTTGTATCGTAAATATTCTTGATCACGATGATTACAGTGGCTCGTATTTTGTTACCAAAGTGGCTCATGTAGGTAGTCAGTCAGGTGGCGTAAATTATGGCGATAAAGTTAAAAATCTCCATTATAAAAACCAAGCGCATTTAATCCCCGTAAATACCCCTTATAAAGGTGAAGTACCTGAAAGTGCGCGCGTATTTACCTCGTTTAACGCGACCATAGAGCAAGAACTCGACGACAAGGGTCGCTATATTGTTAAACTGCCTTTTAACCAAGACGGTGAAGGCGGAGAAAGTAAAGCAACGCGTATGGTACAGCCATATGGTGGTAGTGGTCATGGTATGAATTTCCCTTTAACCGCAGGCACCGAAGTCATTGTTTGTGGCGAAAATGGTGATTTAGACCGACCTATTATTTTAGGGGCTGTTTATAATGCAGAGGCGCCAAGCCCCGTTACATCTACCAACCCAACTGAAAACCTTATTGTTACCCGAGCAGGTCATCAACTATTAATGGATGATGCTAGTGGTAGAGAAAAAATAGTGCTCAGTAATCCAGGAGTGAGTAACGCATTAACTATGGACGCTAGTAATGGCGAGCACCTTGCCAAGCTTGCCTCTGCCGAAGGTAATGTAAGCGTTCAAGCAAAGTATGATTTATTAATTAGCGCAGGTGGAAACCATATTGTTTCTACGCAGAATATTATGCGCACCTTTGTACAAGATTATCTACAAATAGAAACACGTGAAAATGATATTTCACTAACCGCAGGTAGCGCGGTGAATGTTAGGGCAGGCGGTGGGCTTAAATATCAGGCAACTGAGAATAATATCGACCTAAATGCACAAAGTGATTTAAATATGCAGGCGGCGCAAGACACTTCGCTATATGCGCAAGAAGGTAATGTTGAAGTTAAAGCCGAAGCGGGCGACCTCTCTATTGAGTCGGGCGCTAATATCGTTATCAAAAGTAATAACAATGGCAGTATTCATTTATCACAAGGTAGCGGCTCTATTGAAATCGACGCAGGTGGTAATTTAAATATTGATGCCAACCGTATCACCTTAAGTGCCAGTAATATTGTTATTAAGGGTAATGCAATTACTAACAATTAAACGTAGCAGCCCAAAAGTAAACAAGTTTAAGCCAACCAATGCAAAATGAAATTATAAGGATATAAAATGACAGCCTCAGTTACGCCTATTAGGGCTAAAAAAACCAAAATTACCGCTCAACCCGAACTTGCTCTAGTGGTGTCTGTTGATACGCAAGGAAAAATTGAACAGGTTCAGCTATCTACTCAAGGCACTACTAAAACGGTAAGTGGTCAAGCAAAGCACATTAGTTGTGCTGCCCATAATGATATGGTGTTGGTGCTAAACACAGGGCAAGGATTAATGGTGATTGCATTAATCGCCAAACCGAGTGATAGCCCAGCTGCACACATTAGTGACAACAATGGCCACGTGACTATTAAAGGTGCGAAAAGCGTGAGTTTATCAACGGAAAAAGGATCAATAGAGGTTTACCAAGATGGACGTATTGTTTTAGATGCCACCGAAGTTAATGCCAATAGTGAACGTGATTTTTCTATTGCTGGTTGGCCAATTCGTCTAAATTAACCTGTTGTTATAAACCATTAAATAGTATGAATCATTAAATGTTTGAAGTTGTAGCGCGAGCTAATATCCACCAGCAGCAAGTTGTAAAATTGCTTAAACAACGTAGTAGAGTGCATAGCTCACTTGTCTACCAACAAGCGCGTATTGCTACGCTTGAGCAACACTTATGCGCTCACCTTTATGCTTTGCTTGATGTTAAGCGTGATGAACTGCCATCAGAAATTTTAGCGCTGGTATCAGCGTTAGAAATACTGAGCGATGAGCAACTTAACAGTGAGCAGCTCTTTGCTTATTATGAACAAGAAACCTCGTCAGCCGATGCGCTTGCTCTGTCTAATGCTATTATTTTATTGGTAAGTTTATTACCCTCAGCATACCTTGAAAATAAATTAGCACTGACCTTTGAACACAGTTATTTAGAAGAAACACTGTACCGTAATAGCCAATTATTAGAGTTATTAGTGCACTTAGCGGTGCCTTGGCCAGCTGAACCACTGCAAGTTATACGTCAATCAGTGCTTGCCGAGCAGTTTACACCATCATTGAGTGTGGCTTGTTTGCTTTTTGGTCAAGCTAACGTTACCACACAAGAGCTGGCTAAAGGTTATCAGCATGCACAATTTTCTATTGCGCAAGCCAGTTTTGTTAAGGGCTTAATTATTGATGAAACTAACGCTAAAAATGCGTTGTTTAATCGTTTTGCTAAAACGCCAGATGTTGATGAAAAAGCAACTTTATTAGTACTAGCTGGGTTATCAGGTGACAGTCGCTGGATAGAGCCCTGCATTATTTTTTGCCAGGATTATCCAGAACATACTTTTAATGTACTAAGTCACTTTCAGCATAAAATATTTTTTAATATTTTTATTACGTTAATGGCCATTGCACAAACTAGTGATGAGGCTTATCGTGCTTGGTTATTAATCACTAATATTCCTTTATTAAAAAAGCCACAATTGCAAGATCACAACAATAAGCATAAACAAGCAGGCGAACAAAATTTACCTAATACCGATCAAGCTGAACTTCACCGCCAAGCGTTACTACAACAGCCCGGTGAAAAAATGCTAACCGGTATTGAATTTAGTAATAATGATGCTGCCCAAAAACTACAAGGTTTACAAGGTAAAGCCGTGCAACACGCCTTGTTATTATCGCCAGTAATAGATAGTGCTATAACACTTTACAGCCAACAGTTATCTGCTATTTCACTGAAAAAAATCATAACTCAAACACCAAAAAGCACGCGTAGTGATACTAATAAACACGTAATTAAAGGGGCGTTACATGTTGCATAATTTAAGCCCTTGGCAAAGTACACTGGTTGAAAACTGGCAAGCGAATAAAACCAAATGCGGCACTATTATCGTCAAGCAGTCGTTTGAATATGACGATAATGGTACTGTGTTTGCTATGGAAAATAGCGAACCGATTATAATGGCTGATGCAATGTTAGCTGAGCCAACAACCTCGTCATTAAAACTCGCTAATGAAGCTGTCGCTTTTAAAAAAGGTTTTGAGCTGTATGGCAATTTAACCGCTTACCCTCCTAAGGCTAAGCAAGCCAAGGTTATTGAAGTTTATGTGGCGTTAACTCAAGATAACAATCCAGTATTTAACAAAACCTTGCGAGTAACGGGTGATCGAATATGGCAACAATCGTTACTCGGTAAAGTAGCCTCCGACCCTAAACCGCTTAAAGCAACACCGCTCACTTATGAAAATGCTTATGGTGGTATTGATAGTGAAAATCCCGATAAAATGTATGGTAAAAACCCAGCAGGAAAAGGCTTTCGCGTAAAAAACACTAAGGGCAGCCCATTACCTAAAGTTGAATACCCAAAAGACTTTTTAAAACACCCTAAAAAAGAAATATCACCTGCAAGTTACGGCGCATTACCGCTATTTTGGCAGCCTAGAGTTGAGCTTATTCCAGAAATAGAGCAAGACGCTTTAATGAGTGGCGAATATCCATACCAAAGTAGCTTAACCGACAGCGTTTTTAACTGTGCGCCGCTCGACCAACAATTAACACTACACTTTAATAACAACATTACATTGCAACTTAAAGGTGTATCACCTAATAAAGATTACCATCATGTAACTAGGGTAAAGTTACCGTATTTACCCCCGCTAGTGGCGTTAATTAATGGCGAAGCACAACACTTTGTTGAATTAACATGCGATACCTTAGTGCTTGACACTGACGCCAACGCCTTTCACTTAGTGTGGCGTAAAAGCGTTCCTAAAAATAAACATAGTAATGATAACGAACTAACTATTACCCCTTATAGTCAAATAGTAGTACAGCAAGAAAAACAAGAGAGTATGGCATGAGTACCAGCCGTTTTAATGCCTTAAGTTTAAGCACCATTAATGCATCAGGCA
Organism: Colwellia asteriadis; assembly: GCF_039523295.1. Classification (NCBI taxonomy): domain Bacteria; kingdom Pseudomonadati; phylum Pseudomonadota; class Gammaproteobacteria; order Alteromonadales; family Colwelliaceae; genus Colwellia; species Colwellia asteriadis. The sequence goes on from NZ_BAAAFA010000009.1 coordinate 25,288, forward strand.
CGTCTGAGCGGGCATTATATGGCGCATTAACAACCGATATGTTTTTTGGGCAAAAATCACCGTTAGAAATACGTGTTGATAAAGGTCAAGCTCAACCTTATTTTACGGTGCCTTTACCTGCGCTTGACGGAATAAGCGGCGTAACGCAAAAGCAACTATTACTGGTGTCGTGTTTGCAAGAAACTGCAAATCAGCTCAAGGCGCTGTCATCAACAATGGCAATAAACAGTATAGAAAAGCTTATTATTTCAACCTCAATACTGCTCAATATACCTGCTAATACCGAGTCAGAAAGTACTAAGTCAGAAAGCGCAGTACAAGAAATCTCAGTACAAGAAAGCACAGTAAACATTGCTAATAATGAGCAAGTGAACAGTGTTAAAAAGGCATGGCAAGAAATTGCACTTCATTATATAAAAGAGTATTTGCCGCACTTTAGCGATAAAGTGGCTTTTGCTTATGAGCACAACTCGTCACTTGACCAAATTATCAATAAAGTTACTAATCAAATTACCAGCCAAGGTGCCAACCACAGCACACAAGCAACAACCTTTGAGCAACCAGTACTTATCATCAATATTGACGCATTACTGGAATATCATAGTGTTAATGCATTACATAAAGTTATTGACGTGCAATGTACACAAGGACCTGAAGGCATAATGCCGGCAGCAGGAGCAACTAGCACTTTATTAATACCAACGCATTACCCAACGATAGAACATAAAAAGTTGATTGCTATTGAGCCGTTATGTACACACCCACAGCACAGCATAAAAGCGCAGCTTACTCAGGCACAGTTTTCATTACCGAGTACGGTATTACACGTTGGCGCTAATTCAGAGCAGTGGACAACACACTGGTATGGTCAAACCAATAGTTTTTATCATCAGCCTAATAATGCATTAACAGAGCCGTCACTCACTCAAAAAAAGCGCGCAGCTGAGCAGTCAATTCCTGAGCAGTCAATAGCGGGTAAAGTAAGTGCTGAAAATGAACCAACAGAGCAGCCATTATCAGCAACACCCGCTAAAACACTTACCCTTTATAACCAAACCACAACCTTGGGGTATTTAGGTGTCGCTAATTTAAGTACCGCGTTTGCCAGTGCGGCGGCCTTATTGCATAGCCCAATAGAAAATATTACCGAGTTATGGTTGGTAGAGCACCAAGTGAATAGCCAGAGCACTAACTGCAAACAAGCTAAGGTATATAAAATAACCCCTATAGCTGACGTATAAATAAGCATATAACCTAACGCATCAATGAAGGCATAACTTAACGTTTAAATGAATTAGTAAAAGCAAAGTTATAGATAAAAATACAGATATCTACCTAAAGCACCTAGTAGATATTAAAAGATAAATAAAAAGACAAACCAAGAAATAAAGGGATTTATTATGACCAGCTATTGCAACGCAGGAGCAGGCAAGCAAAGCCAAAGTATTCAGTACGACATTGACAGCCTAAGTGCTGACGTAAGAAGTGAAGGCAATCAAGCATGGCGTCACAATAACGTTGCTTTGTTGCCATTAAATATTTCTGCCAGAAGCCATAACGTACTTGGCAGCGCATACGGTGTTGCTATTTTTCCAACCAAAGCCGATAGCCAAGATGCTTTTATCACTGAATGTGAGCGCCCTAAGTATGGCGGCTTTAGTTTAGGAGACATGGTCAATGAATTTATTCCTGATTATATTATTCCGCCACCCGAGTGGAATGATGAAAAAAACGAACCTATTTTACCGTGGATAGAGCCCGTAACCGGGCTTGGCGTTAACGCTGAGCTGTCAGATTACGCGACGTTTTTAACCTTAGTTGAAGCGCATATTGGCTGGGAAGCAGGCACTACCGAACCCCTTGAAAAAGACGTTGAGGCAGAAGCGCCTACCGTAGCAACAGTTAGTGGCACCAATGTATTAATTAATGGGCGTACTGCCGTACATGCTGACAGTGGCGGAGTATTGCAAACCATTGACGTATGTATGACCCCAACGCCGGTTTCAGTTATCCCTATTCCTTATTGCAATGTAGCGCAATCATCTGATGCAGCGAGTACCGCTAGCTCAGTGCAAATTAACGGTAACCCTGCGTGTAATTTAGGCAGTAACTTCTCGCAAAGCACTGGTGATGAAGCGGGTACTCGTAAAGGTATTATTAGTGGCGTAACCCAAGGTAAGGCTGAGTTTTTAATAGGCTCTGCAGATGTTTTTATTGAAGGCGTATGCGCGGTTAGGCAGGGTGATTTAATGATATCAAACAGCAAAAACACCCCACCCATGCCGCTTAACCAACCCGGCGGGCCAATGCCGCGCGAACTAGGTATTGAGTCGAAAGCGGCTTTATTAGAGAAAGAGTCAGGTTTTTCTTCTTCGATAATAGTTTATGGAGTAGATAGAGAGGCTGTGTCTCTCGGACATATTGTATCAAAGCTAGGTTCAACAACTCAGCAGCGTTCTTTGGGCAATACTGATGATGTAGTTGGTGAGAGAGCAAAAATTAGTTTCGAAGGGGTAGAGTCAACTCCCTATCAGCCTATTAATTATAAAATACAAGGTTACTTAGGAGAGTTAAATATCCCATTGGGGATGTGTGAAACTTATTCGGATGACTCTCCTATTGCAGATGAAGATATGGCGACCTTTATAAATTTCAAATTAAAGGTGTTCACAGAGTCAACATTGTCTACTACGCTTGCAAAAAGCCCAGAGCGTCTGATTGTGGATCAAAAAGGTGATGTTATTTCGCCTATTCATGGTTACTTCTATTTGTTTGTTAATGGTTATTTATGGCGAGAGATAGTAGCTTTAAATGATGGTATGCTGTCTGATGTTGATTTAGTTGCTTACTATGGGGAAGACAAGCGTTTATATAAATCTATGTTATGTAATACTTGTATGGCGCCTAAAAAAACAATCGGTTTAAATAATGAAGGTCAAAGTTTAACTGATGCAGAAGTTCACATTGCATATTCACCTGTACAGTGGTCATGGGCGTATATTACATCACTAGGTGGTCTGTATAAAAATGATCCACGACAAAGATTAGTTGACAATCCTTTCTTTTGCCAAAACCCCACAGCGGCTAAAGTGTTATTAGAAAGCCGTTGTCAAAAAATAGACTTAGAGGATGCACAATTAAATAAAGTTGTGTATGTGCAAGACCCTGTAGGTATTGCTCTAAATTTATTACATAAATGTCAAGTGAATTATCTTGCTGTACAGGAAGAAAATAATCAAATAATGGCTAAGCCTCATTTTGATTCAGGGGTACTCGCTTACCAGTCAATGTTTAATGAGGATTTACAGGCGACAACACAAGTAGAACATTATTTTTTTCCAACTAAGAGCTCATTTGAACCAATAAAAACTAAAAAAACGGTTTACAAAAAGCGTACTACAACGGCAAAATTCTTACGTAGTGGCGCAAAAAATATAGATAAAACATTCTTAGAAGAGTATTTGTCAAGTGATATTCTAGAAGATAATCTTAAAGAATTACCAATAAATCAAAAAGCACTATTTGATTTTATTGCCGATAAGCCTAAAGAAGAATACAGTGAACCAGATAAATATATTACCGTGGAAAATGCTTTTAAAGATCTTGTTACTTTAGACGGTATTGATTATTTATTAGGTTTTAAATGTTTAGCTGACATCTTCAATGTTATGGTGTTTGATGGTGATAACTTAGGAGCATTCCGCCCATGGATGGCTGCAAAGGAAGATGAAGCCATACGCTTACAAAATGAAAATATTGCAAAGGATTCAGCCAGAGAGTTTATAGAGTCAGGTTTATCTGATGATCATTGGCTAATTAAATATTTCACACCACCTGCCGACTTGTATGACTTGAGTGTTGAAGGGCATTGCCCAACTAAACCGTCTGAAAAAAATGACGGTTCAGGTAAGTTTCGGTATGCTGACTTTCAAAAAGTACATGAGCAACTACATAAAAATAATCAAGATCAAGAGTCTTTACTATTTAACAGTGAGTTAAAAGTGTTTCTAGGCTCAGCTAAAATATGTGTCGGCGCTATTACGGAAGCTTGGGGGCGAATAAGTAGAGCATATGCTAGTGGCAGCCTAACAATACAGACCATAAAAATAAGAAATATAATGGTTGCAACGAATAAAGCAACAGGTATTAGTGCTCATTCAGATATACACATCCGCAGAGCTGCTGATGTTATAGGTGACTCTGCAGGAGTGGTAGGCATTACAAATTATAAACGCGAGAGTGTTCGTCGTGCTGAGCGCCGTAAGCGCGCCAAGCAAGCCACTAAAAATCCACCAGCTAATGCAGTAACTATAACCGATGCTAAAGGTAAGGTCATTGCGGCTCATGATCCAGCAAGCTTCGGTACTAATAAAGGTGAAATGCTAAACACCAACTGGACCGATTATAATAAGTTAATGGGTAACTATGATTTGTTAGAGGGGGAGTTGGTTGTGGTACCTAATAAACACCGTTACGCTTACCTGTATGCTAACCCTAAGTTTAAACTAGGCTCAGCAGATGCGATTAAAATTAATGGTGTTAAAGCGTTAGAAGCATTCTTACCAAAAGTAATGTTGGCATTTGAAGTGTTTAATGCGACTCAATTGTTGGCTAAATTTGAAGCGGGTAATAAAGTTGAAGGGAAATTTCAAGCTGAAATTTGGGGGAGTGTATTTATCTTGGCTGCAGGTAGCTTAGAGGTTGCTGCTTTGTATTCATCTAAAATTAAAGAATTTTATGGTCGAGCGTTCCTTGGTGGTGCTTTAGCTTCTCGCCTGACAGGCTTTGGTATCCTTATTGGCGCAGGGTTATCGTTAATCGACTCAGCCAATGCGGCCAAAAGTCAAGACAACGATGCTGCTTTTTTACATGCCAGTGCAGCAGTTTTTTCTATCGCGGGATTGTTATTTATAGGAGTTGCAGCATTATCAACTCCTATCGGTTGGGCGCTAATAGTACTCGGTTTAGTGGTAACCTTAATGGCGGTTGCATTTACCGATAACAACCTTGAAAAGTGGGCTATTAATGGACCATTCTCAAAGAATGTTGCTGGGCGCTGTATTGACGATTATAAACTGTGGCAAACTTACCCACTAGAGTGCTATGCCGCATTACGTAATGAACTTTTTTCACCAACAATCGACTTATCTATTCAAAAAATAGCCAACCAGAGCTACTTCTTAAATATTGAAATAATGACCCCAGGTTATATTGTTGGTCAATCAGAAATTATTATGGTGGTGAACCTAATTACTGATAATGGAGTATTACACGCTGAAAAAACAAGACGGGTAGGACATGATAACTGGCGTATTATTCAACATCAAAACATTGATAGTATTGAAGAAAACTCAAATAATGAAAAATTAATTGGTGACCCACAAATTACCGGTTTTACCTACTCGGTTCCATTTAATGCAAGCTGGGGTGACGACGTAGAAGTCGACTGGCAAGTTAAAGCGCAATATTGTTTAGACTCTCATACTACACTGCCTTATATAGATAAAATTGAACGCGATAAGTGGGCTGCAAATAAAATACCTAGAGAAGACATACCTGATAAAGCGTGGTTAATTAAGGAAATTGAATATGATAATTAACACCAACAGTAAAACGATAAAACCTTACGAAAGTACTGCCTATAAAGGCAAAGCAAATCCTTATTATCGAGAAAATATTGCGGGACCAAAAGCGCGTAAAGGACACTTAGCGAAAGCACAATGTCAGTTGGGAGTGTTCCCTCGAGTAAAAATTACTGGCATCTGCTGGGATATATACCAAGATCTTACACAGTATAGTTATATAGATATATATCAGAAGTTAAGGATTAACGATAACGAGCTGCGCTTGCCGTTAGACTCCTCGTCCTTAAACGTAAAAGAAATTTTAGCTCGAGGTTGGTTTTTTCTCCATTTAACTGGTTATATTCTATTGTCGTCATATTTACTTATTGGCTTCCTATTTGGTGGTTGGGAAAATATTCATAATGATATAGATTTAATTCTTATTGGTTTTCCACTATTACTTATTTCAAAATATTTACATCGCTTGTGCGATAAGCTAAACCTTGTACCAACAGGACAATATGTCATTTTTAACCGGCGAACCGGTATGGTTGAAATTACTAATGATGAACGTAGTGGTTACCATTATTTGCCCTTTGAGCAGTTTAATGCCCATCACCGCATTCTTCATAATGAACGGGGGCATCCGTCTTATGGCTTTACGTTACTGCACTACCAATTAGATGTAATGTATCAGGTTGCTCATTTTAACTCTGTAGAGGACGCACTGGTTCACTGGGAGCTAATTAAAAACTTTATGAATATTGAGGTGCCACTGTCAGATATTCCGCAATTTGAGCGTTATCGACAGTACGACCCAACAACCATCAATCATGACAATAAACACAAGAGACCTTTTAATTTTTGGTATCGGGTTGATAAAAAGTTTATCAAAAAAGTTAAAAAGATAAGTGGAGAGGTAAAATTCAAGTTTCCTTCAAAAGGCGTTAATACCTTACATGAGGCATTGCAGTGCGGCTATAAAGTACCTGATATTTGTTATTACCCGTGGCGTGAGGCAGATTCTATTTCAGATGAGATTTTAGCCTTTAAAGCGCATTGGTTTCCTCGATATTTTGTATACCCCATGCTTTTTGATAACAAGACTACGCCTAAACAGCAGGTAAAGGAAAAATAAAAGGGGTCATAATAAACAGGGGCGCGAAGGAGAGATTGAGTTTGGTCAGTTTAACGTTCAAATTCCAGGGCATATACCAGGAGATGGTAGTGAATATACAGAAATAGAAATTGCTATTCGTCCGGGGTCAACCACTAAAAAATGGCACGTGCTAAGTGCTAGTGCCAAAGAAGGTATGGTAAAAACACCGCAAGATATCTTTTGGGATGGTGTTAATATCACGCTTAATCAAGGTAATACTGGTTTTAGATTGTCTTTTCATGAAGAATGTTTGTATCCATACTTTGATCAATTTGGCTGTGAAAAAATAGACGTTAGAATGCGTTATCGAACCTACCCTAAAGGTAAAGGCGCAACCATTACGCCTACCTCTAAACAGGAGTTACGTTTACCTATTGGCATACGCGATGAGGAAGGTGTACCTGAAAAGTCTGAAGTGTGGGCTGAAGATACAATCACCATCCATATTCATGATTTTGGTCAAGGAACTGCAGGCTGGTTAAGCCGAACGATGCATAAACATGAAAAAACTGCATATTAAATACTATTAATAAGAAAAAAGAAGATCATTTATGGAAGATACAACCCTTGTTATCATCTTAATGCTATTACTATTAGCCGGTATTATGTATTGGAGTTTAACGTACTTTATTAACGGCAATAATTCTGTTAAACCGATCGTGGATAATACTATTTTAGATAGCAAAAACAGTAAGCCAAGAAGCTTTCGACTTGGTAAGGGTATGAATAAAGTCGAGTCGTTGGCTAAACTGAGTTTTGATCAAAATAACGGTCAACTATTTACTAATACAGAATACTTATCTATGGGCGCGATGAATATGGCTTATATAGGTAAAACATCATGGTCTTATATATTAGCTATATTATTTTTCATGGGGTTATATTCGATGTCAACATATATTGCACAGCCTAATATATATGCTTTATATGGAGGAGGGGGGCTATGTTTACTTACTGGTTTAGGGATCACCTATCTAATTAAATTAAAATATACCGAAAGTGTTTATGAATTTATCCGTTTTGAGCGTAAAACCGGCTTGGTTATTTTTCCTATTGGTAATGGTGATAAGCATTTTTCAGTAGGCATAGAAGATGTTGAGTTATACACCAGTAAAGTATCGTCCGGTAAAGGGGTGATGCATCGTGTTGCTTTTCTCGCCCCCAAAAAATTCCCCAAAACAATGTGGTGGCAAAAGATTTATACGGTTAGTTTTATGCCAAGAACACCAGAGTCAGCACAAATTCTTTGGACGGAAGTAAATCATTATATGGATAAAACTAAGCCTATTCCGAAAGGCTTTTATCGAAATTGGCAAAATTTACTTGAAGATAGGGAGTCAACAGAAGAGGTGAAAAAAGAAACACTAACACCTGAGTTGTATGCGCAAGCCCCTTTTTACGATCGAAAAAATGGTAAATATTTAGATAAGGAATTTTGGTAAATTTGATTCAGTGATTATAGCAACAAGGACGTAAAAGTGAATAATTTAAAAAAGCTATCCAAACAAGTACTCAGTGCAATTATTGATTTTTTGACAGAGTCAGGTGATACGCCTGAGCAATATAGAACTCGTTCAGAGCGTGCTAAAGTAAGAGTTAGAATAAAAGCTGAACGTTGTCAGCCTAAAGAAAACCTAGCGAGTAAAAAGCAAGGCTCTCAAAAAATGTTAGTCTTTAGCTATATTGCTTTTCTTATTCCTTTTATTCTAGTAAGTACACAACAATATTATGAAGTTAAATATGGTAATGAAGCCGCTGGTGCTGGTTTGTTGCTCGTTTTGTTTGGAGCATATTATTATTTCGTGTCAATCATTAGCCAGAAAATAAGTAATTTCATCAATGTTATTCATAAAGTACATCTGGTTTTTTGGGCTGCCTTTGCACTCTTTAGTTTGAATATATTATTGAATCTTAATTACAGTCATATTTCTACAGATTTCTTGGTGTGTGTCGGCATTACTTCTGTGGTTTTAGCTGGGGTAAAGTATACTCATCTCTTACTAAAGAAAGAGTGTGAAAACTAGCTCAAGATTAACAAGGGCAGTCATAAAGTTATAATAACTTAGCTAGTATTCGAGGGATGAAAACACAAGTGAACGATATATCAAACCATTGGCGGAAGATTCATGTTAAGCACCAAAGATGTATAGAAAGCGGTAAAAGAGCAAGCGAATAACTTCTCATTTGACTATAGGGATATAGCAACCTTAATAACTGTAAGTTATCCCTAAAAGAGCTACTAGACAGGGAGTCGTATCAATGGAATGCAGTTTGAATTTCAAACTAAAAGAACAGTTGGGATTAGCGCAATAACATGATAAATACAGAGACAGTCACTACTGACTTACGACCACCGAAAAAACCACTTGAATTAGGTAAGTATTTTCGTAAAGTAGAAACCAATTATGACGATATCATTGGCTTTAAAGATGGCTTTTTTAGTACCGATGGTCGTTATAGTTCACTGATGTTGATGGGATCATTTAAAGATCATAATCAGTTTGCAATGGGTTTTCTGGCGATGATATTCTTTTGTTGTTTTTTAGCGATACAGATTCTTGCTTTTATCTATCACGATAGATGGATTGTCTTTGAGCCCGGTTACGATATTTTAGCTCAAATATTACTGGTTATTTATGCGGCGATACAATTTAAAAAGTCGAAAAAAAAGCAAGCGCTTGCTATTGTCTGTGACCGTAAAACTGGTAATGTTAATTTTCCTACTTTTGGTGGTAGTCCTGAGTTGGTGATACCGTTTGAACACATTGAGATTTACGTTGGCACTTTGGGTTTTAGTTTGGGTTCAGGTATGCCAGCAGAAATTATAATACCTAAAATGTATCCTAGTTCAGCAAAGCGAGACTTTCAAGATGTCATACTCTTTGCTGATAATTATGATGAAGCGTGTTCACGATGGACTTTATTAACCGAGTTTATGGATAAAAACAAACCCATTCCCTATGGGCTTCTGCAATCAGTCCAGTCCCACATAGATGACAATGAAGCAGCTATTTGGCAAGGTACCGATGTAAAAGACCGATACCCTCTCGACCCTGAAATTAAAAATAATTATAAATACGTTTTTCATACTAATTATGAAGAAACGGTTGAGTACCCTTATGACGAAATTAACTCTGTTATTGCCCCTTTTAGTGACGACCCTGAGCTATTAAAGAAAAATATTCAACGCGCTCACGACTTATATATTTTGTTGTAGTGATTGATTATTTCAAATAAAAAGGGATGTTTATGAAATTAGTGTTGATAGGGCTAATGTTCAATGTCGTTATTGCGATATTGGTGAAATAAAAGGGAGCAGAGCCGTTTAAAAAAGAATTAGGATTAGCGCAATAACATGATAAATACAGAGACAGTCACTACTGACTCACGACCACCGAAAAAACCACTTAAATTAGGCAAGTATTTTCGCAAAGTAGAAACTAACTATGAGGATATTATTGGCTTTCAAGATAAATTTTTTAGCACCGACGGTCGTTATACTTCGTTAATGATGACAGGGTCAATAAAGGATTCAGATCATTGGGCTAATGGTGCCATGGCGATGACGCTATTTTTTTGTTTGTTACTTGCACAGTTCGCCATGTTTATGGCAGGTGGTACGTGGGCTGTTTTCTACCCTGGTTACGATATGTTTAACTGGCCTATTGAATATTATGTACAAATATTACTGGTTACTTTCGCTATAATACAATTTAAAAAGTCGAAAAAAAACAAGTGCTTGCTGTCGTCTGTGACCGTAAAACTGGTAATGTTAATTTTCCTACTTTTGGTGGTAGTCCTGAGTTGGTGATACCGTTTGAACACATTGAGATTTACGTTGGCACTTTGGGTTTTAGTTTGGGTTCAGGTATGCCAGCAGAAATTATAATACCTAAAATGTATCCTAGTTCAGCAAAACGAGACTTTCAGTATGCGATACTTTTTGCTGATAGTTATGATGAAGCTTGCTCGCGCTGGACACTATTAACCGAGTTTATGGATAAAAATAAACCTATCCCTTATGGGCTTCTGTCATCAGTACAATCTTATATCGATAGTGATGAAGCGGCTATTTGGCGCGATACTGATGTTAGAGATAGTTACCCTCTCGCCCCTGAAATTAAAAATAATTATAAATACGTTTTTCATACTAACTATGAAGAAACCATTGAATACCCTTATGGAGAAATTGACTTTGTTATTGCCCCTTTTAGTGATGATCCTGAGCTATTAAAGAAAAATATTCAACGCGCTTATGATTTACACCTTTTGCTGTAGTGATAAGTAAATTTCAAATAAAAAGGATATTTATGAAATTAGTGTTGATAGGGCTAATGTTTAATGTCGTTACTGCGATATTGGTGAAATAAAAGGGAGCAGAGCCGTTTTAAGCATTCAATGCTGAGGTAAATCGGCTCTGACCCCCTTTACTCACTTGCTTATGTTTTTTCAAATAATTTATAAGCGACTGTCCTTTATGTTTTTTGAGGTTGTTGTGTATTCGAGAAAGCTTAGAAACAGAGTCAATACCTATGACTGAAATAATTAATGGAAGGAATAATATTAATACGATGACTACTGCCAAAAATGATCTTGACTCTATAGCGTTAATTTTTCCGTTAGGCACTATCACAACGTTTATAAATAAAGGGTTGTGGGTTACATTGAAACTAATGTTTAAATATAAGTGGTGTGCTTTTGGTTGTTGGTTATTATCTCCTTTTATTCTCAAAATGATATCAGATCATTATTCATTATTTGATTTCCTTAATGATATTGATGGGTACTTATGGTACATGCTACTGCTTTTTTCCTGGATAACTATACCTATTCTCTATGGGTTGATAGGTAGTTTTTTTCTGGCTTTTTTTGGAAAAAACAAAAGCACACGAATAGAGTGGTTGCTATGTTATTACTTCTTTTGTGGAATACTTATTGTAGGGGCTTGGATCAGTAATAGTTATTTTATATTAAATATGGGGGGAGAGCCTCTTTGGATTTTTTTATATATGGGGTTGGTTGTTTTTGTTTACTTTTCGTATTGTGAGAAGCTAACACCTTATGCCAATGTTGTAAGTTTTGGGACTGCTGTTTTGGTACTATTTACATTAATTCAAGCTAATTACCCCTTTAAGACTAAGTATATTCCATCAAATAAAATAGCTTATACAAGTTGTTATTCTGTTAAAGGAAGTAGAGGCTCTGTAAGAAATGAAAGCATACGGTCTTGTAATGTTACGTTTAATGCTGATGGGAAAAAAATAGTTTTTAAAAACCAATTTATACCGCGGTATCATAATGGGATATACATAAAATATGCATTTGTTACTCAATATTCATTTTAATAAGCCAAGCTAGGTTGTTTGTTGATGGACATTAAGCGACAAGATATTTTATTCGGCTTTGCTCGATAAAAATTAATGTTCCAGCACCGAATCATCAGTATAGGCACTTAATTATGATCTTAACGACTGTGCCATAGAACATATTATTAACTTACAAGGAAGTTTCATTTTGGAAAAAAATAAAAATCAAGACACGTTCAACGTAACTTTGTCATATAAGTCTGGTGCTCTAGGTAGCTTTGGTGTGGCAATATTTACAATGCCACTTCTCTTTCTATGTGAACTTTATCACTCATATATATGGAATTATGGGGATTCATCTAGCGATGAAAGCTTAGGTATTGAATATACTTATATTGAACCGGTAGCAGATCCATTATGGATGATACCAGTACTAGGCTGTTTCATTGTTTTTTTAGCAAAAATTCACGGTAATGGGATGGAGAATGTTTTTAGATTCGTTGCCATTATAAATTATACCCTCGCGGTGTTATCAATTTGGGTATTAGGTTTGGTTTGGATTGAACCTATGAATATGATTAGAGTGGCTTGCTTTTATAGTGCTGGGTTAGTCTCTTTACTTGTATTTTTCCGTTTTAGTTATACAGCCCGTATAGAGGAATCTAGCATAATTGCTGTACCTGAGGGCTACACTTCTTTTATAAAAAACCGTTGGGTTGCCATTATGCTTGCACTACTTTTCGGCTATTTCATTAATGCACTGTGCGTCGTTATGTTAAAAAGCGGGTTCATAGATAAATTACGATATCTCATTTATTAAAAAATAAAAGAAAATAGAAGGGGGCAGAGCCGCTTTAAGCATTCAATGCTGAGGTAAATCGGCTCTGATCCCTTTTCTCCTACAGTTAAATAATAGTAATCATGAAGTACGAAGTGTATATGTTCATAAAGGTTATCAGCCTGAAGAAGCCATGACATTGCACTAATAAAATTAGTTAATCCTATACTAATATAAAACCCGCGAGTCTCTATGAACAAACAGACGAGCTTGCAAAGTAAAAGGGAAAGTTCTTTTTTTTCATAACCATAATTGCATTTTAGGGCCGTTTTTTGTTCTCATATTATTGACAAAAATATTGAGTCAGGTAGTCTACATTTCACTTTAATACACACTACAAGGATTGTAATGTTTTGTAATACCACGCTCGATTGCGTTCAAAGCTCAATCAACTTTGCTTATTATTTATCTGAACCGCTTTTTTATATTTGTTTTTTAGCGATCAGCCTATCTTTAAAAAATATACCAGGGCGCTATTGGTTGGTGGGCTATATCGTTTGCAGTTTAGTCACATCGATTTTTTATAGTGTGTTCGGCCCTATTAGGAGCATTTTTCCTAACTCTATTGAATACTTTCAAGCCTTTCTACTTACAATTCATTTAATTTACAAGTTTGGTTTTTGTATATTCTTACCTGTGTTTTTATTTGATTTATGGAGTAGTAAAGCGCTAGATCTTTCTGCCGCAAAAATTCTTTTTTCATGGCGAGGGCGAGTAACGCGAAGTGTTTATTGGTTTGTCGCTGTGGCTAATGCTGGTGTGATTTTATCCATTCTCTATGGATTATCAGAAACGGGTAGTTACCCTATGAAAGAAACGTGGTTTTCTTTAGGTATTTTGTATTTGACTTTGTTGTTAGCGTTAGGACTCTTAACTTGGATGAACCTTGTGATTACAATTAAGCGCTGGCATGACCTTAATATATCTGGCTGGATGACATTATGCTTTTTAATACCTATTATCGGCTCGATTGGGTGCATAATTTATTTAGGCTTTGTAAAAGGTGAAAAGAATAAAAACCGTTTTGGTGAAGTGCTTATTCAATAAAATACAACAGCTAAATAGTGAGTAGTTAGTACGTAATCAATAAGTACTCACATAAGGTTTTACAATGTTCAATTTCGTGCCTGCTCTTTTCTACCATTACCTTCAACAAAATACATAAGAAACAGTAGCGTTATTTTGACAAGGTAGCGTAATAAGGAGTATGTGGTGACAGAGATAAAAATAATACAAGCAGACGAAATAGATGAAGACAGTAATGATAACCAAACCCCACCTGGCATAAAAGTAACCCTGTCAGATGGCTCATATTATTATGATAACCGCACTGATGAAGAAATGTCGGCTGCAGCTGCTGAAATAATGAAGGATTGGGATAAAGAAAACCCTGAAGAAGCAGCTGCTATTGATTTACGAATAGATAACAAATATAAATATCGGAAATTAGGCGTCTATCATCAAGAAATACCCAAAGACTATTTGCACCAGCAAAGTTACGAAGCGCGCTTAGCAAAAGCCGAAACGTTAAATGGTTGTAAGTTTAAAGCGTCTCGACCATATAAAAGTAAGGCCTGGGGCGAGCCCATGGACAGAGTACTGCATGATAAGGATGATGGTTTTGGTAATTTATGTGATGGCCAAATAGCGACTTTAGGTCGCCTTAACGGTTTTGTTACATCATTGTTGATTCTACAATTCTTTGCGGTGTTGTTTGCTTTGTTTCTGCCCATTATAGACCTTTTATGGGTAAGTCCATTATTACTCTTGTTAGCGATTGGGATGAATTACTTTAAAAACGTTGTTGAGTGTTATGACCAATTTGTTTTTGAGCGCCATACAGGATTAGTTAAAACCCCCCATAACTGGTTTCGTCGTTCGTTTTATATCCCTTATGAAGATATTGAATGTTACGACGGTGGTACGGTTAAATCAGCCCGTGGAGGTGGCGCAAGGGAAACCGCTAAAATCCGTTGTTTGAAAACCCCTAAGCGTTATTACCTGTTTGCACCGCAATATATTTTACGTTTTGGTGGTCTTGACCAAGGAGGTTGGGCAGGGTATTTAGAGTTTATGGACATAAATACTCCAGTTAACCCTAACTTACATAGAAGCATAGAATATTATTACACTATTGATAAAAATGCGCTGGAAACTGGGCCATTTCCAGCGGTAATGAAACAATATCTTGACCCTGATGATAAGCAAGTTAACCGTGAACATGTGTGGTAGTTTTACCTAGTTATTAGCAAGTCGCACTAATGGCGCCTCGTACTTTAAGGGACAAAGTACAATAGAGCCATGCATTATTTCATTAAAGTATGCATGGTTAATCAAGGACGTTGAATATGATAATTAACACCAACAGTCAAACGATAAAAGCTTACGAAAGTACTGCCTACAAAGGCAAAGCAAATTCTTATTATCGAGAAAATATTGCGGGACCAAAAGCGCGTAAAAGACACTTAGCGAAAGCACAGTGTCAGTTGGAGGTGTTCCCTCGAGTAAAAATTACGGGTATTTGCTGGGACAATAATCAAGATGTTAATCAATTTAAATATAATGAGGTCTACGAGAAATTAAACATTGCAGATAACGAACTTCGTTTGCCTCTTGACTCCTTATCACAAAACTTTAAGGAAGGTTTTTTTCGGATGTGGAGGTACCTGCACCTCATCGCTATAGTTATGGTGCTGTCATGGGGGCTACTTGGCTTTATTTTTTTAGGCTGGAAGAGTATTGTTAATGATACTGATGTACTGGTTATTGGCTTTTTATCTTTGCAGCTCTCAAGATGCTTATATCTATGGCTTGAGAAGTTAAATATAGTCCCAGCAGGGCAATATGTCATTTTTAATCGGCGCACGGGGATGGTAGAAATCGCTAAAGATGATCGTAGCGGTTATCATCATTTACCTTTTGAGCAATTTAATGCGCACCATCGTACTGTTCATAATGAGCGTGGTCATCCTACCTATGGGTTTACCTTACTGCACTACAAACTCGATTTAATGTATCAGGTAGTGCAATTTTCTTCGGCGCCTTTTGTTTTGGCACATTGGGAGCTGATAAAAAATTTTATGAATACAGAAGTGCCTTTGGCTGATATTCCACAATTTGAGCGTTATCGACAGTATGACCCTACTACTATTGCTCATGATAAAAAGCACAAGAGACCACTTGGTTTTTGGAAACGTGTTGATAAAAAATTTATAAATAAAGTCAAAAACATTAGCGAAGATAAGTTTTGTGAATACCCAATAAATGACGTTATAAGCCTACATGAAGCCTTACAATTGGGTTATAAAGTTCCTGATATATGCTATTACCCATGGCGTGAAGCAACGTTTATTGCAGACAAGCCGATAGAATTTAAACCTAATTGGTTTTTACGTTATGTTTGCTACCCTATGATTATGTAAGAATAATTAACGAGGACAGTTGCTTAAATCTCTGAGAATAGAAGGGGCCAGAGCCGCTTTAAGCAAATTTAAATCGGCTCTGACCCTTTTATATGGTGTAAGCGAGCTAATGTGATTTTTCACAGCTTACTATCGGCCTATAATTTCTTGGGGTAAGGTTATTGAAGATGAATAGAAAATAAAAGCGGTTAAAAGGAGTGGCAATAATATGGAAAGGTTAACAAGAAGAGTGCTCAGCGGTGGGGTTTAATTACAAATGGTTTAAGGCGGGAGCAACCACCTTACCAGAGCAGCGTGTTTATAATCGTTTTTTTAAAAAAGGAATGAAAGGGGGATATAGTCAAGGTTATGTTTTTCATGGCCTTCACTTTACTCGAAAAATAGCCGATTACGTCAAAAAAATAACCAGCGGCGGCAGAATATTTGCTGACAAACATCGTTTCTATCCTTTATATAGCATGACAGGTAATATATTTAAGATACTTATCACCTTTGCCCCTATTGGTCTTGGTGGTAGCGCTTCTGTTATGTGTGCAGTATTTGCGCTCCCTGCAATGTACAGTGTTGATGCTGATTACCCGTGGTGGTTTTTAGTGGCAACGCTGAGTTGGAACTTCTTTTTCCTTAATATGTTCTTTGTTTTCAACCTTATTTTTAGTCGTTATAAAGGCGCCTATATTGACCGGGAAAAACAAACTATTAGCTTTACTTGGCGAGTTAAAGGTAAACCACAAAAAAATGAATTTGGACATGCCACTTTTCCGTTAAGTGATATGGAAGCGTTTTATTCAATGCAGCTTAAAAATCAATATGGCGGCTCAACTCACGCCTTGTGTATTGCCCATAAAGATCACGCGACTTACAGTGGTGCTTTTTTACAAACCAGCGTTAAGGACAATCCTCATAACCCTAACTTTTGTCGAATGGAGTGGGAGCTAATTCAACGCTTTGCCGATAACAGCTTACCCTTGCCAGATATGCCTGACTTAGAGGCTTATCGGCACTTAGATCCCGTTACCGTTAAATATGACCAGCAACATAGTCGTCCTGAGCGTTATTGGCGAGATATGCATATTAAACAGCAACGGGCAATTGAACGTGAACTTGAAGAAAAAGTGTATACCTTTCCGTTTAGCTCAGCGCTGAGTAACCCAAAGCACTATGCACAAAAAGAGCTTGAAAAACCGTGGTTAACTTGGTCAATTGAGCAAAAATATTTTCAAGAAGATGCTGAAGTACCTATATGGCGTAAGCGAGCTAATGTGATTTTTTCACAGCTTACTATCGGCCTATAATTTCTTGGGGTAAGGACATTTAAGGTTAAGAGAAAATAAAAGTGCTTAAAAGGAATGGTGATAACATGGAAAGGTTAACAACAAGAGTGCTCAGCGGTGGGTTTTAATTACAAATGGTTCAAGGCGGGAGCAACCACCTTACCTTAGCAACGTGTTTATAATCGCTATTTTAAAGAAGGAGGACACAATCAAGGTTATGTTTGTATTTATCTGTGTTGATAATAGTACAAAGATACTAAATGGACCTAGTTGTAGGCTTTATTATTTAAGGAGTGTTAAGTACTCCGTTATAGCTATTATCATTTAAATTCAAAGAGATAGTGTCAGTTATCTTTACAGTTATTAGCGTTGTTATTGATGTTTTTATCTTATGTCATTGAATAATATAACTATTATTTATTGGTACACAATTTGCTTTTTTAATGAGTAATCAAAACTCAGTCAGATTACTTCATAAATTAATGGATATAATTCAAAGGGATATATAATGAAATTTAATGCTATCGCATTCACCGTTTTAATGGTGATCTTTAGTAGCTTTGCCAATGCTACTCTAATTGACAATACTAATTACTTCACAGACACCGACTCAGGTCATGACTGGTTAAAGCTCAGTGAGACTGTTAACTACTCATACAATGATATATTGATACAGTTACAAGCAGGTGGAGACTTTTATGGTTGGGAGTTAGCTACTTTTGATAATGTTTTTGAACTTTTTGATAATGCAGGTGGAGACTCGGCATATAAAACCGCTACTCATAGCA
Source organism: Colwellia asteriadis (assembly GCF_039523295.1). Classification (NCBI taxonomy): domain Bacteria; kingdom Pseudomonadati; phylum Pseudomonadota; class Gammaproteobacteria; order Alteromonadales; family Colwelliaceae; genus Colwellia; species Colwellia asteriadis. The sequence goes on from NZ_BAAAFA010000009.1 coordinate 43,639, forward strand.
CTTCAAATAATGTCATGAATGCTATATTGCAACCGCTTTTTGGTTATACTAATGCAGTTAATCAAACTTGGTTTCATGTAAAAGACTTTACACCTGGTGGAGTTACCAGTGGCTTTATTTTATATGAAGGTACCGGGAGGGTTAGTAAACACAAAGATGGATACAGTCATGCTTATATGGAATATGACTTTATTGGTACTGCCTTGCGCCGCATTAGTACTCAGCAACAAGTATCAATACCAGAGCCATCAACAATTGCTATTTTGGTATTAGGAATGATTGGTTTAGCGTCACGTCGATTTATAAAGTAACCTTAACTACTTTTAAATATTTAAAAAACATCAATTTTCATAATTGGTGTTTTTTTTATGCCTACTCCTTGCCCTTATGTCTAGTAGATTTTTGCTTCTATTTTTAATTTATTGAATTTCTCAACAGCTTCCCCCTTCTAATAACAGTTTGTTATGTTTAAGTTAAAATAGGAACTTTTACTTAAACTGAACTAGGATAATTGTAATGTCTATCGTCATTGCTATTAATAATATGAGTACTTAGTGATGACAATCAAAGGAGCGTAGTAAGCTATGACTAAGTTGAAAACGATAAACCTTGCTATATTGAAAACTCTAATGGCTTAATGCGAGATATTCAAGAGAAGGTCTCGGCTGTTAGTTTGCAATCACAAGAAATAGCGTCAGCCGCAGAAGAGCAAAGCGCAGTTGCTCACGAAATAAGTAATAACATGCATACTATTAAGTCTGCAGTTGAACGTAATGCCGATACCATTAATACTTTAAATGTTAAGAGTGAAGAAATGAAGCACTCGGCCAGTCAAGTAAGCGAGCAATTAGCCGTTTTCCGTCTAACGGGAGCGTAAGTATGTTAAAACCCATATTATTAACGATAACTTTGCTAGCTGTGTTGTTCAATACTGCTTCAATGGCTAAAACCAATTGGTCTAGCCCGTCGTTCACCTATCTTAATGGCTCCGGTTATGAGTTAGGAGATAACCATAGGCAAATTATTACCTTTGAATATGCTAGTGCTAATAGTTGGGGTGATATGTTTTTATTTATGGACAGAGCAGAATCATCAAATGGGGATAACTCAACCTACTCTGAGGTTTCGCCCCGTATTCATATAACGGCTTTTGAGTTAGGAGTAATCGAAAACTTATACTTTACTCCAGTTGCCGAGTTTGGTCCTGAAACTAATTGGCTAGCCGGTTTAGGAACAGATTTAAATATTCCTTATTTTCAATACGCTAAATTGAGCCTGTATTATAAATATAATGGCGATGGTGACAGTAGCGAACAATTAACACTTTCTTGGGCCGTTCCACTATATGAAAATATTCTAGTTGATGGTTTTATTGATGTTATGGGCAGTTACCAAAAAGATAATGGCTTTACTTCTGCTTCATCTATAAATGCAACTAGCCAACTAAAGTACAATCTTTCAAGCTATTTAGGCTTAGATACTCCGTTATATGTAGGGATAGAATATGTTCATTGGAATAGTAAGTACGGTGTAGCAGGAGTTGATGAACGCAATGTTAATGCGTTAGTTAAATATCATTTTTAACGGGGAACTCCGCTGGATCTGCTAAATGATAACTCGCTCGATAAGCGATTTATTAGTAGTGGAGTAATTATAGTGGTTCCAGCAGGTAATCGCTTTTATTGAGACGAAAAAAAACCTTAACATTACTGCTAAGGTTTCGTTTCTTCCTTGCGGAATAAATGGTGCCGACTGCCGGGTTCGAACTGCTAATACGGCTTAGCTACTGATTTATCAGTAGGGCAGTTCCAGCAGGTAATCGCTTTTATTGAGACGAAAAAAAACCTTAACATTACTGCTAAGGTTTCGTTTCTTCCTTGCGGAATAAATGGTGCCGACTGCCGGGTTCGAACTGCTAATACGGCTTAGCTACTGATTTATCAGTAGGGCAGTTCCAGCAGGTAATCGCTTTTATTGAGACGAAAAAAAACCTTAACAAATGTTAAGGCTTCTTTTTATTTATTTCAGTATAAATATTTCTATTTAAGCTACTAAATAAATGGTGCCGACTGCCGGAATCGAACTGCCAAGACGGCTTAGCTACTGATTTATCAGTAGGGCAGTTTATCGGGTTATATTCAAGTTGTAAGCTCAGATAAATAAAAAAGCCTCAACATAAATGCTGAGGCTTTGTTATAAATGGTGCCGACTGCCGGAATCGAACTGGCGACCTACTGATTACAAGTCAGTTGCTCTACCAACTGAGCTAAGTCGGCACACTAAACTGTGTGCGTTGGCACTAAATTTTTTTCTAATAAAAAAACCTTAACAAATGTTAAGGCTTCTTTTTATTTATTTCAGTATAAATATTTCTATTTAAGCTACTAAATAAATGGTGCCGACTGCCGGAATCGAACTGGCGACCTACTGATTACAAGTCAGTTGCTCTACCAACTGAGCTAAGTCGGCACACTAAACTGTGTGCGTTGGCACTAAAATAATGAATTAAATTCACTACTTAAAAATATGGTGCCCCGACCCGGATTTGAACCAGGGACACGAGGATTTTCAATCCTCTGCTCTACCAACTGAGCTATCGGGGCTTTATCTTTAACAGGTTTATTTTGCTTCCCCGTTAAGACGAGCGCTATTAGACTGTTTTTCCTTTTTGCCGTCAACTCTTTTTTTATAAAAAATGTTTGTTTGCTTAATTTTAAAGCTAAAAAGTGTTGTGTGTTTGCTAAATACACATAAAACAGTCATAAAGTAGCCGTTATTTACTTGGTGGTACGTAACCTTCTATTTCAGGCTCTTTACCTTCAAATAAGTATCCGATCATAGCGGCTTCTAAAAAAGCGCGATCATCAGGGTTCATCATGTTCATTTTTTTCTCATTAATAATCATGGTTTGCTTTTTCTGCCAAATACCCCAAGCTTCTTTTGAAATATTGTCATAAATACGTTTACCAATTTCACCTGGGTATAATTGAAAGCCTAAACCTTCGGCTTCTTTTTTTAAGCTTTGACAAAATACTGTGCGACTCATAATGTTTCTCGTTAAATAAAGTATTAGATAAAAATAATAAAGGTTAATAGCATCATTTTACCCTATTAAGCGTTGGTGTGTCGCGCTTAAATAGTTTGATGACTTTCGCCTGTATCGTTAATGTTTTTGGTTAACAAGCTTAATAGCTTTTTGGTTGATGCGGCTAAACCAACATCAAGAGGTTGATGTAAATCGTACCATGTTTGTTGGTTAGGCTCAGCTATTGCCACGCTTTGTTCTGTAGTTAGCATTTCACAGTCAATAACTATTGGCGTTATATCTAAATGAAAATGGCTAAAAGTATGACGAAATGTTGGTAACGTTTGCTCTGAAATAGCCTTAAGTGATAACTGTTTTAGTTGCTTTGGTATATCACGAGTACTCGAAACTTCATAAAAACACCATAAGCCGCCCCAAATACCGGCAGGTGGGCGTTTCTCCATCAGTACCTTGGTTGAATATTTGGTTGAGTGTTTGCTTGTGGCTTTATTGGTTAAATGATCATTTAAACTTTGTCTCAGTCGAGGAATGATCATAATAGTGCTTTTTTCTGGAATCGTTTTTTTGGGCTTTTTTTGTGGAAAGTTGGCTTGTTGATCACTAGCGTTAGCTAAACAGGCGCTTTCAACAGGGCAAACTTCGCATGTAGGTTTACTGCGGGTGCATACGGTCGCGCCTAAGTCCATCATGGCTTGGTTAAAGCTGGCGGTTTCTATAGCGGGCGTTAATTGCTCACTTAACTGCCAAAGTGCTTTATCAAATTTAGTGAGGCCATTATAGCCTTCTACCACATAACTTCGGGCTAAAACACGTTTTACGTTACCATCGAGTATTGGGTGATGCTGATTCAGAGATAAGCTTAAAATAGCCCCAGCGGTTGAACGACCTATACCGGGTAAAGCAATAACTTGTTCAATATTTTCAGGAAATTTACCGTGATAATCTTGCTGAATTATTTTTGCTGCCTTGTGTAAATTTCTAGCGCGTGCGTAGTAACCTAGTCCAGTCCAATGATGTAGTACTACATCTTCTTCAGCATTGGCTAAATCATTAATGGTTGGGAAGCTCTCCATAAAACGATGGTAATAAGGAATAACTGTTGCAACTTGGGTTTGCTGCAACATTATTTCTGAAATCCATACTCGATAAGGCGTTTTATTTTGTTGCCATGGTAAATGCTTGCGTCCTTGCTTGTGATACCAGCGAACGACTTGCTCACCAAATTTTAATGCAGACTCTTTTTCAATTGTTGTTAAGGTATTGATAATGTTATTTCACTAATACTTTGCCAATATTTGCTGCAGTGTAACCAATAGTTAAGTGTTGCTCAAAAGTATTTGCCTAATCATTTAACAAGAGTAATTTATTGCTTGTGGTATTTTTATCGTTAGTTGCCAATTTGCTTTTATTCGCTTAGTGGTTTGGGATGCTTTGGGTATAGGTATTTTGTAGTAGCTTGGGTATAATGGCGGCAATTATGTTTATTAGGATCTTCAAATGAAAATTACAGCAAAAAATCGTAGCCGTCGTTTACGTAAAAAATTACGTGTTGATGAGTTTAAAGAGTTAGGTTTTGATGTTGCTTGGCAATTAAAAGACGGTATTACCGGTGAAGAGCTTGATGCCTTTATAGATAAATTTTTCGAAGAAGTTATTCAACCTTGTGGGTTAAGCTTTGGTGGTGAAGGCGATACTTTATGGCACGGTTTAATTTGTACTCATGCCATTGGTTCATGTACCGAAGAACATCGTGCAGCGGTTGAAAAATGGTTAACAGCACATGGTGCTAGTTCTGTAGCTGTGAGTGAACTTTATGATGTGTGGTGGGCGTAGTCTTACCTAAAAAGTTAGCGCATAGGTCGCTAGATAGAAATAGCTGAACTCATATCGAGGTTATTATAAGGTTAATGCTTGCTTATGAGCTCAGCTACCAGTCCAGTTAATAGTAAATTAAGAAATGTTATGACAGAAAAAACACATAAAACCATAGAGCAAGCTGAACAAGAAGGTAAGTACATTCGTAAAGTTCGTAGCTTTGTTAAGCGCGAAGGGCGATTAACTAAAGGACAAGAGCGAGCGTTAACGGATCATTGGCAAAATATGGGGTTAAATCACAGCGATGGTTTAATTGATGTACAAGCTTTATTTGGCAACGATAACCCTGTGGTGTTAGAAATAGGTTTTGGTATGGGCAAGTCGTTGGTTGAAATGGCTAAAGCAGCGCCTGAGCTCAACTTTATTGGTATTGAAGTTCACAAGCCGGGAGTTGGCGCTTGTATTTCTTTAGCGGTAGAGCAAGAAGTTAGTAACCTAAAGGTTTATGAGCACGATGCTATAGAAATATTAGCCGATTGTATTGCTGATAATAGCTTAAATACAGTGCAGTTGTTTTTTCCTGATCCTTGGCATAAAAAGAAACACCATAAACGTCGAATTGTACAAGCTGACTTTGTTGAGAGTATTCGTAACAAACTAAAAGTTGGTGGTGTTTTTCACATGGCAACTGACTGGGAAAACTATGCGGAATGTATGTTAGAAGACATGCAAAACTCGCCGGGATATGAAAATTTATCAGAAACCAATGATTATGTACCTCGCCCAGATTCTCGTCCGTTAACAAAATTTGAAAACCGTGGTCAGCGTTTAGGTCATGGCGTTTGGGATTTACAGTTCAAAAAATCATAGCGCTAAAGTTATAATGCTTAAGTCGTAGCGATTAAAATGTTCTGCCCAGTTTAATGAAAAAGCGATATCCATTTTATGGATATCGCTTTTTTGTTTTATATTCTTTATTGTATGCGCTTTACGTTATATTAAGGTAAGTATTGGCGCTCTACATGAAAGAGATGCTGGGCATTACGCAAATTACCGCTATCTTTTAACCACTGTTGACCTATTATTTCTCGCTGCAATGCCGCATGAAGAATTCTACTTTTGTATTGAGTCCAAAAAGCAATGGTTGCTTCTTGATGACAAGCATTGTTAGGGTAAACATCGCTACGAGTTTCTTCTAACTCAGCAATAATATTGTCAATAACTTGGCTTTTTAATTCTCTGTCTATTAGCTGCTTAAAGCGAGTAAATCGCTTAGCTTTTACCAGTTGCCATATTAACCAAAGTAATGCGAGTAATGCTAATAACGCAATAATTTCCATCAGTTATCCTCTATAAATTCATCGCAGTATAATAACACTTAAATATAAATTTTTATCTAGGGGCTTATATTAACTTAAAACAGTATTTTTTGATGTGCTTATTGAGTATTTTCATTGATGTAGTGCACAGACAGAAGAAGGACATTGCGGGTTAGCACTGATGCTAATGGAGCAAAAACTTAACTTACCGTAACGTAAGAAAAGAACTGATTATTTATTTGTAGTTAGTTAAACTGAAGCTAATTATAAATCACTGGATTGTAAACCATGAAAAGAGCGTTATTATTTCCAATTGTCATGCTAACAATGATGTATGGCAATGTAATACAGGCAGCAGAAAACTCAATACAGAAACTTTATAAAACGGTTAACCCTGCAGTTGTAGAGTTGCATGTTCAATCAATTGCTGCGCCTAAAGCTGGTCAAGTTTCATATAGCGCTGATCAAGCTGAAAAGTCGACCTCGTTAGGCTCAGGTGCGTTAGTAAGTAAAGAAGGGCGCATACTTACTGCAGCTCATGTAGTAGATAAAGCAACCGCCATTGAAGTTGTTTTTTCTAATGGCAGTAAAAGTACTGGTCATGTGGTATGGATAGAGCCATTAATTGATCTTGCGATGATCCAAGTGAGTAAAGTACCTAGTGCTGTAAAGCCACTCGTATTAGCTAAAGCTAAAAATTACCAAGTAGGGGAGCAAGTTGTTGTTATTGGCGCACCTTATGGAGTAAGTCATAGTTTGTCTGTGGGTTATTTAAGTGGTATCCGTGATGGTAAAAAAATTCCAGGCAGCAATTTAGTACCAAGGTTATTACAAACTGATGCAGCGATAAATATGGGTAACTCTGGTGGCCCTATGTTTAACCTTAATGGCGAAATAGTGGGTATTGTGAGTCATATTTTGTCTAAAACCGGTGGTAGCAATGGTTTAGGATTTGTGGTTTCTGTTGATACTATTCACGATGTAATTAATGGCGACCCTGGTACTTTTTCTGGTTTCATTCCTTTTTTACTTAATAAAGAACAGTCTTACGCCTTAAATAATGCAGCAGGGCATGGCATGTTAATTCAGCACGTTATTCCTGGAACGTTAGCCGACAAACTTGGCTTTAAAGGCGGTAATATTAATGTTGTTATTGGTCATACTCCAGTTTTGTTAGGTGGAGATATTTTACTTGAAGTTGCTGGCTATACTATTACAGACTTAGCCTCAGCGATTATGATGAAGCAAAAGCTTGCTGGTTATAGCAAAGGTGACAAAGTTAATTTTAAGTTCTTACGTAATGGTGCACTTAAAGAAGTATCGTGGGTTATTGAATAGATATAGCTTACGAATAGCGTCAATCATTATAGTATTTTTGACGCTTTATTGATCTGGTTTTGAAGTTGGTTATATAGGTTGTTCGTTAGTAGTTCAGTTTAGAGTTATTAATATTTGGCTTTTATAATCAATATTCTATGATGATAATTAAATTGGTTTGGGCGCTTTATGAGCATAGTATATAAAACTAGAACACAGTTAGTAGTAGAAGCGCTAAGAGAAAAAATCCTCAGTGGTGAAATAAAAGCGGGTGAGCCATTAAGGCAAGCGGCATTGGCGCAAGAGCTTAATGTTAGTCGTATCCCTATTCGTGAAGCATTATTGCAATTAGAAGGCGAAGGTTTAGTGACCTTTGAAGCTCACAAAGGTGCAACGGCGACACAATTAAATTCTAACCATGTTGCCGAGTTGTTTGATTTACGCGTAATGCTTGAATGTGACTTACTCGCCGCGTCACTACCTTTACTCACTCATGAAAAGCTGGAAGAGGCGACTGAGATTTTAGCCGCACTCGATAATGCGCTAGGTAAAGAAAATGCCACGAATACTTGGAGTGAATTAAATGCTAAGTACCATAATTGCTTATATTCCGCAGCAAATAAACCACAAACTCAAGAATTAGTGAATACCTTAAATAAAAATGCTGATCGTTATATTCGTATGCATTTATTATGGGCTGGTGGCATCTCTAAAGCAGGCCCTGAACATGCACAAATTTTAACTGCGTGTAAAGTTGGGGACGTTGAACAAGCCGTGGCTATTTTAAAGCACCATATTTTAAGCTCCAAAGAAGCCATTAAAAGCTTTCTTATACAAAGAGAGTGCGCTGAAAATTAACCCTAAGGTAATATACGCTTATTCAAGCATCAGTAATTGTTACAGTGTTGTAAAAGTAAGCAAATATTGACTTTTTCCGTTGATATCTATAGTATTCCCGCGCTTAAAAATCACAGAAATCCTTCCTGTTATCGCCTATGCTTAGGTGATAGTTACAGCTAATTACTTAGTAAGTTATTAAATCACTAATAATATACTAATAAAACCAATGAGATAAAAATGTTTGAATTACACGCTAGTAAAGTCTCTAACATGAAAAATGATGTGCTATCAGGTTTAACGGTTGCCTTAGCACTTGTACCTGAAGCCGTTGCCTTTGCCTTTGTTGCTGGCGTAGAGCCTTTAGTCGGTTTGTATGCGGCCTTTATGGTGGGGTTAATTACCGCTATTTTTGGTGGTCGCCCAGGAATGATTTCTGGTGCAACGGGTGCTATGGCTGTTGTTATGGTGAGTTTAGTCGCCATTCATGGGGTTGAGTACCTATTTGCGACCGTATTGTTGACTGGTATTTTACAAATTCTCGCGGGAGTATTTAAACTCGGTAAATTTATTCGGTTAGTGCCACATCCAGTGATGTTAGGTTTTGTTAATGGTTTAGCTATTGTTATTTTCTTAGCGCAGCTTGGACAATTTAAAGTGACTAACAGTGCAGGAGAGCTTGAATGGATGCAAGGAGCACCATTGTATATCATGGCGGGCTTAATTATTCTGACCATGGCAATTATTCATTTATTTCCAAAACTAACTAAAGCGGTTCCATCTACCCTTGTTGCCATTGTTAGTGTCTCAGTGCTTGTTTTCGCAATTGATTTAGACACCAAGCTAGTTGGTGATGTTGCCTCTATTGCTGGCGGTTTACCAACATTCTCTATTCCTGATGTTCCTTTTACCCTAGAAACTTTTAAAATAATTTTACCATTTGCGTTAGTACTTGCTGCTATTGGTTTAATTGAATCACTATTAACACTCACTTTAATTGACGAGTTAACGGGAACCCGTGGCCAAAGTAATAAAGAGTGTGTTGCTCAAGGTGCAGCAAACACAGTAAATGGCTTTTTTGGCGGTATGGGTGGTTGTGCCATGATTGGTCAATCTATGATTAATGTTAACTCAGGTGGCCGAGGTCGTGCATCAGGGATAACAGCAGCGTTAGCGTTACTTGGCTTTATTTTATTTACTTCTGACTTAATTGAACAAATACCATTAGCAGCGTTGGTTGGTGTTATGTTTATTGTTGTTATTGGTACATTTGAATGGTCGAGTTTTAGAATTTTAAACAAAGTACCTAAAGCCGATGCCTTTGTTATTATTTTAGTTTCGGGTGTTACCGTATATTCAGATCTTGCGGTAGCCGTGGTAGTTGGTGTTATTGTTTCAGCGTTAGTTTTTGCTTGGGAACATGCTAAACAAATTCGGGTAACACGCTCACTGACTGAAAGCGGCTCAACTTATTATGAAGTTGATGGTGCGATATTCTTCGGCTCTATTGCTAACTTCTTAGAGCAGTTTACGCCAGAAGATGATAGTGAAGATGTCATTGTTGAGTTTAAAAATGCACGTGTTGTTGACCACTCTGCTATTGAAGCTATTGACACCTTGGCTGAGCGTTATTTATCGCGCAATAAAACTATGCATTTAAAGCACTTAAATGAAGAGTGTAAATTACTGCTCGAAAAAGCAGATAAGCTTGTTGAACTTAATGTTATAGAAGACCCTGACTACCATATTGTTAGTGACAAACTAGCGTAGCGGTTTTCTTTCCTTTTCTTATTAATGCGCTGTAAGTTATACTCTTATACACGCTCCACCTGAAGATGCAGGGTTCAGCTCTAATTAGAAGCGAGCATCTTTAAGTGGTACGGGTACATAACTACAGCGCATTTTTTATAAGTGCTATTGATAAAACCTTTGTGAAAATTAAATGCAATTAGAGTTTTTTGATGTTCCAAGCCCATGTGTCGGAATTTGCCAAGCAGATGACAAAGGTCATTGTATTGGCTGTATGCGTACGCGTGACGAACGCTTGAATTGGTCGAGCTTTAATCATGATGATAAGCAAAAAGTAATCAAGCGCTGTCAGCAACGTAAAAAACGTAAAGCAGGGGCCGCTAAAGTTAAAGTGGTGGAGCAAGAAGTAGTAAAAAGCCCACAACCCTCATTACTAGACCCACCAGCTAAATCCAACCAAGCCAATAGCAGTATTGCAAATGACGATAGTTTAGATTTCAGTGATTTTGATCTCTAGCCTAAAATATTTCAATATTGTCATACCCTTTAAATAGGGATAAGTTAGCGATAGTTTTCACACAACGGACGTTACTTATGACTTTAAAAACCGTTTTTCCTGTAGTGCTGAGAAACCCCACTTGCTGACAATGCTATTGAACAGTTTATGCATAAACACAGTAGTGCCCCAATTAACTTTATTGATATGAAAGATTTATCGTCAGCTCCAGGTGATTTACAAGTTTTTGCAAATGACTATCAACAAACGTTGCCGAGTAATGAATGGCGTAAATATTGGGGTGGTATTTTTATTATTAAAAATATTACACCAGCGACTTATCATTAATAACGGTAAGCGCATTAAATTCTGTTATCTGTGTACAGTTAATGTCGTGATTTTTTATGGGGTTGTTGCTAAATTGCTCAGTTTGATGGATTATGTAGCAACCAATACCTTTTATCGAAAAAAAGTTATAAAACGGTTGCGACACCAATTAAATCACTATATTATACGCGCACTTTCACGGACAAGCTCTGTTTAAGTAGATGCCCCGATAGCTCAGTTGGTAGAGCAGAGGATTGAAAATCCTCGTGTCCCTGGTTCAAATCCGGGTCGGGGCACCATATAAAAAGAAAAAGCCTACATTTTTTGTAGGCTTTTTTTTGCGTTAATTTCTGTGATTTTTCTATTTTAATTAATACTCCCTCAAACTAGCTCGCTAGTTTTTTACCTTAAGTTCTTCCCTTAAGGTTTTGATTTCTTCTCGGTTAAGCCTTAATCACGCGTTCTAACCTAATTGCTACCAGCTACCAATTTCATCTTGTATTTATTGTTAAACGTATTGGGTTTTCTTTGCTAAAAAAGGCTGTTTTTTTATCACGTATAAATATTTGGTTGATTTATAGTCAAAATAAAGGAAAAAATTATATTAATAGACTAAATTGTAATGAAAAATAGCGAATGGTCGTAGAACAAAAAGAGCGTTTTATGGTAATATCGCGCCAGAAAATTTTAACTTAGAGCCGGTGGGTCTGCTTCTCTAATGGCAACATTAAAAAAGCATGTACTCACTGAAATACACTGAAGTTGGCAAGTTAAGTTTTATCTAATTGATATCTAAGGATTAATTTAAACTTAATTCTAAGGTGTTTATTAGATAAGTTAATGAACTAGCTTTTATACTCCCATCAAAAGTAGTGCAAGTGTTTATGATTACAATAAAAAAAGGCTTGGATGTTCCTGTTAAAGGTGCTCCCCAGCAGGTAATCCATGATGGTCCGTCCATCAAAACCGTTGCAACACTCGGTGAAGAGTTTGTGGGTATGCGTCCAACCATGTTTGTTAAAGTGGGTGATCGCGTTAAAAAAGGTCAGGATCTTTTTGAAGATAAGAAAAATCCTGGCGTTAAATTCACAGCTCAAGCCGCCGGTGTTGTTAAAGAAATTAACCGTGGTGAAAAACGTGTTTTACAATCAGTAGTTATCGATGTTGATGGTTACGATCAAGAAACATTTACCAGTTACCCAGCAAGCGAGTTAGCTTCTATCTCACGTGAGAACGTGACGAAGAACTTAATTGATTCTGGCTTGTGGACTGCGTTAAGAACTCGCCCATTTAGCAAAATACCCGCAGTAGATAGCACGCCTGTAGCAATCTTTGTTAGCGCTATGGATACTAATCCATTAGCTGCTGATCCAGAAGTTGTTATTGGTGAGCAAAGCGAAGCATTTAAAAATGGTTTAACCATTTTATCTCGCCTAACTGACGGTGAAGTATTTGTTAGCAAAGCTCCAGGTGCAAATATTCTTGTTGATAGCAATGCAACCGTTACTGAATTTAAGGGTAAACACCCTGCTGGTTTAGTTGGTACGCACATCCACTTTTTAAAGCCTGTTAGTGCTGACAAAGTGGTATGGCACATTGGCTATCAAGATGTAATTGCTTTTGCTAAGTTATTCACTACTGGTGAATTAGATAGTACACGTGTTATTTCGCTTGCAGGCCCTGCTGCGAAAAACCCGCGTTTAGTTCGCACTGTTTTAGGCGCTTGTACAGCTCAATTAACCGCTGATGAAGCTGTTGATGGTGAACTACGTGTAGTTTCTGGTTCGTTATTATTAGGTGCTACAGCTTCTGCTGTTCACGGCTACCTTGGTCGTTACGATGTTCAAGTTTCATTGATTCTTGAAGGTCGTGAAAAAGAGTTTATGGGCTATATGTACCCAGGACCTAATAAGTTCTCAGTAACTCGTGCTTTCATGTCGCATTTATTCCCAAGTAAATTGTTCAACATGACGACCACCACTAATGGTAGTTCGCGTGCTATGGTGCCAATTGGCAACTATGAGCGTGTTATGCCGTTAGATATTTTACCTACCTTATTATTACGCGATCTTTGTGCCGGTGATACCGACAGCGCGCAACAACTAGGTGCCTTAGAGCTAGACGAAGAAGATTTAGCGCTTTGTACATTTGTTTGCCCAGGCAAAACAGATTACAGCGTACTTCTACGTGATTGCCTAACCACAATCGAGAAGGAAGGTTAGTCATGGGCTTGAAAAAGTTTATTGAAGATATTGAGCCGCATTTTGAAAAAGGCGGCAAACATGAAAAGTGGTTCGCGCTATATGAAGCCATTGCAACAGGTTTGTTTACTCCAGGTTATGTAAATAAAGGCAAAACTCACCTTCGCGATAGTATTGACTTAAAACGTATCATGATCACTGTATGGTTGGCGGTTTTCCCTGCGATGTTCTTCGGCATGTATAACATTGGTTATCAAGCTGTAGATGCTTTAGCGTCGGATTATGCTTTACCACAATCTTGGCAAGTTGATTTATTCACCTTTTTAGGTGGTGTATTAACTGCAGATGCGAGTACCTTTAGTATGATGCTATACGGTGCTTGTTTCTTCTTACCTATTTACGCCGTAACTTTTGTTGTTGGTGGTTTTTGGGAAGTATTATTTGCAGCGGTTCGTAAACATGAAGTGAATGAAGGTTTCTTCGTATCTTCTATTTTATTCGCGCTTATTCTTCCAGCTAGTATTCCATTATGGCAAGTCGCTATTGGTATTACTTTTGGTATTGTTATCGCTAAAGAAATTTTCGGTGGTACAGGTAAAAACTTCTTAAACCCAGCATTAGCGGGTCGTGCGTTTTTATTCTTTGCTTACCCTGCTGAAATTTCAGGTGATGCTGTTTGGGTTGCTGCTGACAGCTTCTCAGGTGCTACTATGCTAAGTGCAGCTAACCAAGGTCTTGTTGATTATTCAATGAACGCTGATTGGTGGAATGCATTCTGGGGCTTCATCCCAGGTTCAGTTGGTGAAGTATCAACTTTTGCTATTTTACTTGGTGGTGCATATATCCTTTATAAAGGTATTGCTTCATGGCGCATCGTTTTAGGTGTGTTCGGCGGTATGGTTGCAACAGCATTCTTATTTAACGCTATTGGTAGTGACACTAACGCAATGTTTGCTATGCCTTGGTATTGGCACCTTGTTATTGGTGGCTTTGCTTTTGGTATGATGTTCATGGCAACAGACCCTGTATCTGCTTCATTCACTAATACTGGTAAATACTGGTTTGGTGCGTTAGTTGGTGTAATGGTTGTACTTGTGCGTGTTGTTAACCCAGCATTCCCAGAAGGTATGATGTTAGCTATTTTATTCGCTAACTTGTTTGCGCCATTGTTTGATTACTTTGTCGTTAAAGGCAACATTAAACGGAGGCTTGCACGCAATGTCTAGTAAGAAAGAAACATTCGGTAAAACGGTTGGTTTTGTATTCGCTGTTTGTGTTGTTTGTGCATTGTTAGTATCTTTTTCTGCAGTGCAGTTAAAGCCATTACAAAAAGCAAATAAATTACTTGATCAACAAACTAAAATTTTAGAAGCCTCTGGTCTTTTAGAAAAAGCTGGCAAAGACATTGTTAAAACTTACAATGAATATGTTGATGCGCGTATGATTGACTTAAGTACTGGTGAATTTATTGAAGGTGACGTAGTTAACTTTGATGAGCGCCGTAACTCTCGTGATAAAGCATTGTCAGTTAAACCTGAAAATGATATCGCGGGTATCAATCGTCAATCTAAAACAGCGGTTGTTTATTTAGTCAAAAATGATTCAGGTGCTGTTGAAACAGTTGTATTACCTATCGTTGGTGCTGGTTTATGGGACTTAATGTACGGTTACATCGGTTTAGAGTCTGACTTAAATACAGTAAAAAGCGTAATTTACTCTGACCATAAAGAAACTCCTGGATTAGGCGCTGAAGTGCTTAACCCTAAGTGGAAAGCTCTTTGGCCAGGTAAAAAGATATATGACGAGCAAAACAACGTTGCTATTGAGTTAGTAAAAGGTGGTGCCAAAGCTGGTGATGTTCACGGTGTTGATGCGTTATCTGGTGCTACATTAACTAGTAACGGTGTTACTCACACGCTACAGTTTTGGTTTGGTAAGGAAGGTTATGCGCCTTTTATTGCTAACTATCGTGCAGAAGGGGTTAAATAATGTCTTCAGATGCTAAAAAAGTATTAACGGGTCCTATTGTTGACAATAACCCGATTGCATTACAAGTACTGGGTATTTGTTCTGCACTTGCTGTAACAAGCTCAATGGCTAACGCGTTAGTAATGACGCTGGCAGTTGTTTTTGTAACAGCATTCTCTAACTTGTTTATTTCAATTATTCGTAACCATATCCCATCAAGTGTACGTATCATCGTACAGATGGCGATTATTGCGTCATTAGTAATTGTAGTTGACCAAGTGTTAAAAGCTTTCTCTTACCAGCTTTCAAAAGAGCTTGCGGTATTCGTTGGTTTAATTATTACTAACTGTATTGTAATGGGTCGTGCTGAAGCTTTTGCGATGAAAGAAAAGCCCGGTGTTAGCTTTTTAGATGGTATTGGTAACGGTTTAGGTTACGGTGCAATCTTAATGCTAGTTGCTTTTGTTCGTGAGTTATTTGGTTTCGGTACGTTATTTGGCCATGAAATATTACCATTAATTCAAAACGGTGGTTGGTATCAAGCGAATGGTTTATTAGTATTACCATTTAGTTCATTCTTTGTTATTGGTTTACTTATCTGGGGTCTTCGCCAGTGGAAACCAGCACAAGTAGAGAAGGATTAATACCATGGAACATTATATTGCATTATTAGTTAAAGCTATTTTCATTGAAAATATCGCTTTAATGTTTTTCTTAGGTATGTGTACCTTCCTAGCAGTATCGAAAAAGGTTGATACAGCTATTGGCTTAGGTGTTGCGGTTGTTGTGGTACTTGGTTTAGCAGTTCCGGTTAACCAAGTTATTTATCAAGCAATCTTAGCGCCGGGTGCTTTAGATAGCATTATGGGTATTACAGATCCTAATGAATCGATTGACTTAAGCTTTTTATCTTTTATTACCTTTATTGGTGTAATTGCTGCTTTAGTTCAAATCTTGGAAATGATTCTAGACAAGTATTTCCCAGCGCTTTATCAAGCACTAGGGATCTTCTTACCTCTTATTACCGTAAACTGTGCAATTTTTGGTGCCGTGTCTTTCATGGTAGCGAAAAACCTAACATTTGGTGAAAGTGTTGTTTATGGTATTGGCTCTGGTATTGGTTGGGCACTAGCTATTGTTTTATTAGCTGGTTTGCGCGAGAAGATGAAATACTCAGATATTCCAGACGGCCTTAAAGGTTTGGGTATTACGTTTATCACTTCAGGATTGATGGCTTTTGGCTTTCTATCTTTTGGTGGTATTTCCCTATAGGTTTGGTTGGTGTAATACGCAATTTAGGTATTACACCCCTAGATAAGTATAAAGGAAAAGTCGATGGAAATTATTCTCGGCGTATCGATGTTTACCGCAATCGTTATTGTTTTAGTTTTGGTGATTTTATTCGCTAAATCTAAATTAGTATCAAGCGGTGACGTAACGATAAGCATAAATGGCGACCCTGAAAAAGCAGTAACTACTGCGGCGGGTGGCAAATTATTAGGCGCACTAGCTGACCAAGGTATTTTTATTCCTTCAGCATGTGGCGGCGGTGGTACTTGTGGTCAGTGTCGTGTAGACGTGCACTCAGGTGGTGGCGATATTCTTCCAACCGAAGAAGGTCACATTACCAAACGTGAAGCAAAAGCCGGTTGTCGTTTAGCGTGTCAAGTAGCTGTTAAACAAGACATGGATATTGAAGTTGAAGATGAAATCTTCGGTGTTCAACAATGGGAATGTGAAGTTATCTCTAACGATAACAAAGCAACTTTCATTAAAGAGCTTAAACTTCAAATTCCAAATGGTGAATCTGTTCCGTTTAAAGCGGGTGGTTACATTCAAATTGAAGCACCAGCGCATCACGTTAAGTACAGTGATTTTGATATTGATGAACAGTACCGTGGTGATTGGAACCATTTTGGTTTCTTCGATGTAGAGTCAAAAGTAGACACAGATACATTACGTGCATACTCAATGGCTAACTACCCAGAAGAGGAAGGCATTATTATGCTTAACGTGCGTATTGCTACGCCGCCTCCAGGGAAGCTACATTTACCAGCAGGTAAAATGTCATCATTTATCTTCAGCTTGAAGCCTGGTGATAAAGTGACTATTTCAGGTCCATTTGGTGAGTTCTTCGCTAAAGAAACTGATAATGAAATGGTATTTATTGGTGGTGGTGCTGGTATGGCGCCAATGCGTTCACATATCTTTGATCAACTTAAACGTTTAAAATCTAAGCGTAAGATGAGCTTCTGGTATGGTGCACGTTCACTTCGTGAAATGTTCTATGAAGATGATTATAACGGCTTAGCCGCTGAAAATGATAACTTCGAATGGCATGTTGCTTTATCTGACCCTCAACCAGAAGATAACTGGGATGGTTTAACAGGTTTCATTCACAATGTTCTTTTCGAAGAATACTTGAAAGACCATGAAGCACCAGAAGATTGTGAGTACTACATGTGTGGTCCTCCAATGATGAACGCAGCTGTTATCGGTATGCTTAAAGATTTAGGCGTAGAAGACGAGAATATCATGTTGGATGACTTCGGTGGCTAATATTCATATTTAAACGGGCTTTTGCTCTGTTAGTTTCGTCGGAAGTGCTCATTGACTAACGTCAACTCCGCGCTTACTTCTTGCTAACAAATCAAAATACTCGCTTAAATAAAGAATATAGTTAAAGAGTTATTAATAAAGACGACCTAGGTCGTCTTTATTATTTATATCAGAGTATTTTTAAGTGCTTACTCAGTACCTTGACATAAATAATAATTTAGGAAGGTAAACTATGATCAAATTAAGACTATTGGCGTTATGCACTTTGGTACTTGCGCTTAGCGCTTGTTTTCCAAGTAATAACACCGGAAAAACAGAGGTGTTGTTGCAGGGCAGAACTATGGGAACTACTTATAATATCAAAGTAGTTGCTACCATTGAGCAAGTCGAAGCTTTAGGTTTACAGCAGAAAATAGACGCTGTTTTAAAGCAAGTAAACCAAGAGATGTCGACCTATATTCCTGACTCTGAATTATCATTATTTAATAAAAGCACCACCTTAGAGCCCGTATCTGTTTCAGTAGGTTTAGCGCGTGTTATTAAAGAGTCAATACGCTTAGGTAAATTGAGTGAAGGTAAGCTAGATGTAACCGTGGGGCCACTAGTTAACTTATGGGGGTTTGGCCCTGAAAAACAGCCTGAGAAGGTTCCTAGTGATACGTTACTTTCGCAAACTAAAGCGAAAGTGGGCTTACAGCACCTTTCTTTTGCTAACAATCATTTAGCGAAAGCTATTCCTGAGCTTTATGTTGATCTTTCTACTATCGCTAAAGGCTATGGCGTCGATTTAGTTGCTGAACTTATTGAAGCTAATGGTCTTAACAACTACCTTGTTGAAATAGGCGGAGAATTGCGTTTAAAAGGCTTTAAGCACACTGGTGAGCTTTGGGCTATTGCTATTGAGAAACCAATAACAAGTGAACGCAGCGTACAGCAAATTATTATTCCTAAAGACAACGCTGTGGCAACTTCTGGTGATTACCGTAATTACTTTGAAAGTGATGGTCAGCGTTTTTCTCATATTATTGATCCCGCTACGGGCAAACCCATTAATCATAAGTTAGTATCGGTTACTGTGATTCATCCGTCATCAATGACGGCTGACGGTTTGTCTACTGCGTTGATGGTGATGGGCGCTGAACAAGGGATGAAATTTGCGGTAGATAATAATATTGCAGCTCTGTTCGTTAACAAAACAGAACATGGCTTTAGTGAGCAATTTACGGTAGAATTCCAGCCATACCTGAAGTAGTTGATACCTGAAGTAGTAATAGTCCGTTGCTGCACTTAATTGTTTTATCTAATCTAAAGCAATTAACACAGTTCAAAGTATTTAGAGAGCAATATTGTTATGATGATTTTTATAATTACGCTAGGTTTTTTTCTGGTTGTTGGTGCGGCAATGGCTGTCGGCTATATATTCCAGCACAAAACATTAGCGGGTAGCTGTGGTGGTTTAGCTAGCGTTGGTATCGACAAAGCATGTAATTGCGATAATCCGTGTGAAAAGCGCCAAGAGCGAGAGCGAAAAGCTGCACTTGAAGATAACTTGAAAAACAAAATTGATGTACGTAATTTGTAAATTGTTCTATCAGCTTTACTGAATAGTTTTATGAGCTTATTAGGTTTTATGAATATCTACTAAGCTCAGTTACTGCTCTATTATCACTCAGTTAGCTAAACGAAAACTCTAGAGTAAATGACTTTAGCTACATCAGATAAATGGGAAGATTAGCGTAAGGTGAGGCTATCGTTGTCTTTTAACATTGTCGCTTTAATGATACTCATATCAAAACCAAAGTATTCAGCATAAATCTTTTCAGTGTAACCGTTATTTTTTAGTTTCATCAACGATTGATAAAACTGATGGGCAACACTACTTTGCTCAAGCTTTTTAGGAAAGTTATCAAAGCTTAGCTTTTTATCTGCACTATAGTCTTCATTATTAACCTCTTTATAATGTACTGATTTTCTAGAAAACCCCAAGGTTAACTCGGTAAGCCCACCACAGCAGTCTAAGTGATACATTAATCTGTCTTTTTTCGGGTGCTCTTTAAGCTGGTAGGCGATAGTAGATAGTTCATCAACATAGATATCAACTTTACCGTTCAACACATATTCAACCGCTGATGCATGACTTAGTTCTGGAGGAAATTTCACCGCTAGTGCATGCTCTGTACGAGGGAGTTTAGTTGAGCCTAAAGTTGATAATAGAATTTTTCCTGTAAAGTCTTCGGGAGTTTTAATTTCATTAACACCTGTACGTGTTAGGCCAATATCTAAAGAGGGGAGGCCATTAGGAACAAATAACACGAATTTAGCACGTTCTGGGGTAAATGTTAGGCCAGGGTAGAAGTCAATACTGCCATTTTCTATGGCTCGTAATACACGCTTTTTAGGGAGACGTATTACTTTGAGCTGGCAGCCTATATCGGTAGCAGCCTTATGATATAAGTCATAATACAAACCCGAATTGTTTTCAGCTTGAATGTTAGGTAGTCGCGCACTAGTGCGGTAACCCATGGTTAATACACAGGCTTGAGCTATTTGACTAATAGTAAATAATGCTATGAAAAGAATAAGTTTATTTGTCAATTTAGGTTATGTCCGTTACCTTCTTTTTTAATAACATCAATATAGAGCATCACTGACATATCAGCAAAACTTAACATTAAGAACAGCTACCTTATTAAGCAAGGTAGCTGTTTATTTGAGTAATAATACCTTGTGCGTCTAACTCTAATTCGTGATGTATTTCTTCTTGGGTACCATGTTTTACAAAGTGGTCTTTAATGCCAATATTAAGCACTTTAACCGCTTTACCTTGTGCTAGTATATATTCATTAACCGCTGAGCCTGCGCCACCGGCAATAGCATTATCTTCAATGGTAACCAAAGTACTGTGGTTTACTAACAACCCATCAATAAGCTGTTGATCAATTGGCTTAACAAAACGCATATCAACAAGTGTTGCATTAAGTGTTTCTGCTGCGATTTTGGCTTCTTGTAACATAGTGCCAAAGCTTAATAAGGCGATTTCTTTGCCTTGCTCAATGACCACGCCTTTGCCTATTTCTATTAATTCATCAGTAGCGGGTAACTCTTTACCAATACCATTACCACGAGGGTAGCGTACCACTGCTGGAGTGTTTAGCTGATAGCCAGTATTTAACATTAGTTGGCATTCGCGCTCATCAGATGGCGCCATAATAATCATATTTGGAATACAGCGTAAAAAGCTTAAATCAAAGACACCTTGGTGAGTGGCACCGTCAGCACCAACAATACCAGCACGATCAACAGCAAATAATACCGGGAGGTTTTGAATTGCTACATCATGAATAAGCTGATCATAACCGCGCTGCAAAAAGCTAGAATAAATTGCTACAACGGGCTTTTGTCCGCCAATAGCAAGGCCAGCAGCGTAAGTTACAGCGTGTTGCTCGGCAATAGCAACATCAAAATATTGTTCAGGGAAGCGTTGACTAAACTCAACCATACCTGAGCCTTCAGCCATGGCAGGAGTAATCGCCACTAGCTTATTATCAATTTCTGCACGTTTGCATAACCAATCACCAAATATTTTTGAGTAACTTGGTAAGCTTGGTTTTGCTTTAGGTAGCGTCGTTTCTTCGGGGTTAAATTTAGGTACTGCATGGTACTTAATTGGATCTTGCTCGGCCGCTTCGTAGCCTTTACCTTTTTTGGTGGCTATATGAAGAATTTGTGGTCCCTTAAGGCTGCGCATATTTTTTATAGTATTTACTAAGCCATTCACGTCATGGCCGTCAATGGGTCCAATATAGTTAAAACCTAGTTCTTCAAAGAAAGTGCTAGGGACAACCATGCCTTTAAGGTGCTCTTCTGCGCGACTAGCAAGCTCTTTAATTGGTGGGATATTACCAAGGATTTTTTTACCACCTTCACGTAATCCCGTATAAAAGCTACCAGAAAGCATTTTTGCGAAATGGTTATTAAGTGCGCCCACATTTTGAGAAATTGACATTTCATTGTCATTCAAAATAATAAGCATATCTTTATTAATGTCGCCTGCATGATTTAATGCTTCAAAAGCCATTCCTGCGGTCATTGCGCCATCACCTATTACAGCAACAGTTTTACGCCCTTTACCTTCTTTTTCAGCGGCAACAGCTAAACCTAATGCTGCTGAAATAGAGGTGCTTGAGTGACCTACACTCAGTACATCATATTCGCTTTCTTCACGCCATGGGAAAGGGTGTAAACCATCTTTTTGTCTGATGGTATGTAGTCTATCGCGACGACCGGTTAATATTTTATGTGGGTAAGCCTGATGGCCTACATCCCAAATAAGATGATCAAAAGGGGTGTTATAAACATAATGTAGTGCCACAGTTAGCTCTATTGTACCGAGCCCTGAGGCAAAATGACCGCTACTTTTGCTTACCGAGTTAAGTAAATAACTCCGTAATTCATTGCTGATACGCGTGAGTTGATCTTGCCCAGCATTACGCAGATCTGATGGCGTATTAATATTTGATAAAAGAGGGTAGTCAGCAAGGTTTATAGTCATAGTTATTATATTGAGTTCTAATGATTTCGTTTTACGATAAACGTAGCAAAGTCTGCTAATGATTGCGTATTGTAAGGTAAAGTCGCCAAAGCTTGAAGCGCTTGTTGAAATAAGTTTTCAGCTTTATCTTTTGCAGCTTGTAAACCCAGGAGTGCAGGGTAAGTACTTTTGTTTGCTGCAACATCAGAGCCTGCAGGTTTTCCTAATTGCTCTTCGGTAGAAGTAATATCAATAATATCGTCTTGTACTTGATAGGCTAAGCCAATGTGTTGAGAAAACTCTGCTAACGCTGCTTTATGTTCTGCTTTGATATCAACAACACATTCTGCAGCCATTAATACCGAAGCTTGTAACAAAGCCCCTGTTTTTAACGAATGAATTTTTTCTAAAGATGCAATGTCAACTTCACTATTAGTCGCTGCTAAATCAAGCGCTTGGCCACCACACATGCCTTGATAACCCGCGGCGTTAATTAATTGTCGAATCAGTTCAACCTGTTTATTTTGTGCATTTTGAGAGAATTTATGGTTAGCAATAATATCAAACGCTAAGGTTTGCAAACTATCACCCGCTAATATTGCCGTAGCCTCATCAAAAGCTTTATGGCATGTAGGTTGGCCGCGACGTAAATCGTCATCGTCCATTGCTGGTAAATCGTCATGAATTAAAGAGTAGGCGTGTATACACTCTATTGAAGCTGCAATAGCGTCTATGTCATGCAGGTCAGCCCCTAAAGCTTCGCCCGTTGTATAAGCTAAATAAGGGCGCATGCGCTTACCACCAATTAACAAGCCATAGCGCATGGCTGCGAGCAACCTTTCGTCGTTAACCTTGAGTTTATCAAGTTGTACAGTTAAAAAATTATTAATGCGTTGTTGGTAATACTCATAATTGTTAAGCGTTGTCATTAATCTTGATCCGTACTGCTATCGTAATTTGCTAATGGTGCGGTTTCATTCTGCGTTAGCAATATTTTGACTTTCTGCTCAGCCGTTTGAAGTTTATCTTGGCTGACCTTACTTAAGTTTAAGCCGCGTTCGAATAAAGCCATTGACTCTTCTAAACTTAATTCACCTTGCTCTAAGCTTTGAACTATGGTGTCAAGTTCATTGAGAGACTCCTCAAATGATAGGTTTTCTAATTTCTTTTTTGCCATAATTTATCGCTTAATATACTCAGAGCTGTGGAAAGTGATTTATTGGCGCAAACTTACCTTAGCTTGCGACGTTGGTCAATCTGGTGTTATACCTAAATAAGTGAATTATTTTATCATGAAGGTTAAGTTATTGACATTATGGACGATAATAAAAGGTTAACTGAGTAAAGTTATAGTGAATAGTTTTAGCATATTGTACTATTCTTATATTGAAGATCGATAAATGTGATGTTTTAGGGGAATTGTGTGGATTTAGCTACGTTAGTTGGCATATTAGGTGCTATTGGTTTACTAATAATGGCGATGGTGCTTTCTGGCGACATTATGATGTTCGTCGATGTTCAATCCGTTATTATTGTTTTTGGTGGCTCAATTTTCGTAGTCTTATCAAATTATAATATGGGGCAGTTTTTTGGTATTGGTAAAGTTATCGCCAAAGCCTTTATGTTTAAATTAGAAAAACCAGAAGAACTTATTGATAAAGCCGTGGATATGGCTGATGCCGCGCGCAAAGGTGGATTTTTAGCACTAGAGGAAGCCGAAATTACCAATGCCTTTATGCAAAAAGGCGTTGATATGCTAGTCGATGGTCATGATGCTGATGTGGTACGAGCAACCTTACAAAAAGATATTAATTTAACTACGGAACGTCATGAGAAAAGCGCTGATATGCTAATGGCGTTAGCTGATGTTGCCCCTGCGATGGGAATGATAGGTACATTAATTGGTTTGGTTGCAATGTTATCGAATATGGATGACCCTAAATCAATTGGCCCTGCGATGGCGGTTGCATTATTAACTACACTTTATGGGGCATTTTTAGCCAATGTTATCGCTATTCCATTGGCTGCTAAATTAAAACTGCGTTTAGAAGAAGAAAAGATGAATCAAGAGCTGGTGCTTGATGCAGTACTTGGTATTCAAGATGGTCAAAATCCACGTGTAATCGAAGGCTTACTGAAAAATTACTTAGCTGAAGGTAAACGTAAAATAGATACCAATGAAGAGTAATGTTTTATGAGTGAACCAAAATGTAAATGTCCGCCCCCAGGGCTACCCGCATGGATGGGGACTTTTGCCGACTTGATGTCGCTATTAATGTGCTTCTTCGTCCTACTGTTATCTTTTTCTGAAATGGACGTTTTAAAGTTCAAACAAATTGCAGGCTCTATGAAGTTTGCTTTTGGTGTGCAAAACAAGATTGAAGTGAAAGACATTCCTAAAGGCACCAGTATTATCGCTCAAGAGTTTAGACCAGGGAAACCAGAGCCAACACCAATTGAAGTTATTCAGCAGCAAACTATGGAAATGACCCAACAAATGTTGGAGTTTCAAGCGGGTGATGAAACTTCTGCAGGGGGCCGTCAAGAGCAACGAGGTACTGAACGTGGTGGCCAGTCACAAAATACCGAAGATGCTTTATCGGCACAAGCAATGGAACAAGCGAAAGAAGAAATAGAGCAAGCAGCCCAAGAGCAAGTAAATGACTTAGTTAAAAAAATAGCTGAACAACTTGAGCAACAAATACAAGATGGCGCTATAGAACTTGAGTCCTTAGGTCAGCAAGTTATTATTCGTATTCGAGAAAATGGCTCGTTTCCATCAGGCTCTGCTTTTTTACAACCTAAATTTAAGCCGATTATTCGTGAAATAGGTGAATTACTAAATACAATGCCTGGAGAGATTATGGTTTCGGGTAATACTGATAATCGTGGTGTCGATTCTGAGCTGTTTAACTCTAATTGGGACTTATCAAGTAAGCGAGCGGTCTCTATTGCTCATGAGTTAATTAAAGTGCCAGGGTTTGATCAAACGCGCTTAATTGTTGCGGGTCACGCAGATACCAGGCCATTAGTGCCTAATACTAATGCGCTTAATCGTCGAAGAAATAGACGCGTTGAAATCGCAATTAATCAAGGTAAAGCTAAAGAGAGTGAGCCAATTCAAGTACTCAAACCACAAACTTAACTTTCCTTTGACTGCTGGGCATAAAAGCATGTGCCCAGTATTCAAAAAACCTGCTATAATCCGCGCCATTATTTTTTTGTCCTTTTAGGTTATTTGTCGATGAAATTTATCGTTAAGCTTCAAGCTGAGATCACTATTAAATCTCGCCCCGTTCGTAAACGTTTTACTAAAATATTAGAATCTAATATTAAGAATGTGTTACGCCGTGTTGATGAACAAGTCACGACCCGTATGAACTGGGATAACGTTGAAGTAAATACGAAAGACAATTCACCTGAAAACCGTGATCGCCTTGTTGACGCGCTTAAATGCATTCCAGGCGTGCCTATGTTTTTAGAAGTACAGCAAACAGACTTTATAGATGTACATGATATTTATGAAAAAACATTAGCGGTACATGCAAAAACGATTGTAAATAAAACCTTCTGTGTACGTGTAAAACGTACTGGTAATCATGACTTTAATTCACTGAAAGTTGAGCAATATGTAGGTGGTGGTTTAAATCAACATGTTGATAGCGCTAAAGTAAAGTTAAGTAAGCCAGATGTGACCATTCATTTAGAAATCAAAAATAAAGATTTATTTATTGTTACTGAGCGCCATAAAGGCTTGGGTGGCTTTCCTATTGCAACGCAAGAAGATGTTTTATCATTGATGTCAGGTGGTTTTGATTCGGGCGTATCAAGTTACCAAATGATTAAAAAAGGCGCACGTACCCACTATTGCTTCTTTAATTTAGGTGGTTCGGCTCATGAAGTTGGGGTTAAACAAGTAAGTTACTACTTGTGGAACAAGTTTGGTGCATCTCATAAAGTGAAGTTTTTTGCGGTAGACTTTGAACCTGTTGTAGCTGAAATTTTAGAAAACGTTGAAAATAGTCAAATGGGTGTTGTCTTAAAGCGTATGATGATTCGCGCAGCAAGTAAAATTGCTGAGAAAGGGAAAATTCAAGCGCTAGTGACAGGTGAAAGTTTAGGTCAAGTATCGAGCCAAACATTAACTAACTTGAATGTAATTAACCGCGTGACTGATAATCTTATTCTACGCCCTTTATCAGCTTACGATAAGCAAGATATTATTGATATTGCACGTGAAATTGGTACTGAAGATTTCGCTAAAACGATTCCTGAATACTGTGGTGTTATTTCTAAAAAGCCAACAGTTAAAGCGGTATTATCAAAAGTTGAAGAAGAAGAAGGTAATTTTGATTTTTCGATTTTAGATAAAGTCATTGCTGAAACGCGTGTATTTGATATTCGCGATATTGGTACTGAAACTGAAAAAGAGATCCATGCAGTCGATTTGGTTGAAAATATTCCTACTAATTCTGTGATTGTTGATATACGTAGCCCAGAGGAAGAAGAAGATAAACCATTAGAGCTGGGTGATGTTGAAGTAAAACATATACCGTTTTATAAACTAGCGACACAATTTGGCGACTTAGATATGTCAAAAGAGTACTTGTTGTACTGCGATCATGGCGTAATGAGTAAACTACAAGCGTTATATTTACTTGATAATGGCTTTAGTAATGTAAAAGTTTACCGTCCTTAATCTTTATAATAGTTTCTAAAAACAGCGCATAGTTAACTATCCGCTGTTTTTCGTTTACTAAAGTAAAATTTAGGTATCAGTTAATGTCGTAATTTGTTGCCACAATCGCGTATTTTCTACGGTGGCAATACCATGTTTTTCACCTAAACGGTGTATATAACCGTTAATGTAGGCTATTTCGGTGACACGCTTTGCTATGACATCACAGCGCATTGATGAGCTATTTTTAGCGGTTGCTGTTGCTACGCCGTGAACCACTTCAAATAATTTGTCGAATGAGAAAGTCACCCCTTCTTTTTTTGCAACAGCGATGACCTCTTCAAGTATTTTAGTAACTAATGGCGTAAATTTATATTGATTTACTTGGCCATTCTCAATGTTATGTAAGGCAGTTATTGGATTAATAACACAGTTAATGGCTAACTTTAACCATTGTTTGTTATTAATATTATGGTGATATTCAGCAACGGGGATTGCCTGGTTAAATAGCAAGGTAAGTGCTTCTATAGTATCGAGTGACAAATTACCGTTTAATAAGCCAATGTCTGTTTTTCCAATACCAGTATGAGTAATCGCCAATGGTTTGTTGCGTAAGCAACCATGCGTTGTCAGTAACGCTAAAATTGGTTGAGTTGTAGGAAGGTAGCCTTTTATCTCTTCATAAACCCCCATGCCATTATGAGCGAGTACAATAATACTCTTTGGTTTAATTAATGGTGCTAACTGCTCAATTACAACGGCAGCTTGGTAAGACTTTACACAGATAAGAATTATGTCGGCGTTTTGGATATCTACCGTCTGTGTATGCTGTAATAAAAAGTTATGCTCGGTTGTTGTGTTATAAGCGGTAAATGAATAGCTCGTTGTGCTTGAGCTTATGCTAGTTGAGGCTTGTAAACTTACTTGGTAGTTTTGTTGACTAAAATGGTGATAGTAAAGTAAACCTATAGCGCCTTGACCGACAACGACGATACGTTTAGATAAGTTATGAGTAGAGGCTGTTAATGAGTTTTTCATAATGATTTTTTAATAGCATTTCTCTAAAAGGTTATTACTTCATAGTTACTTTAATAGTTGATTTTTTTAACCTGACATATTTTAGGTACGTTAGTTTTATCAATAAAAAGCTGATAACGCCTGTAGCATCAGCTAAAAAATCAAACCAATCGGCTGAGCGAAAGCCTAAGTAATATTGTCCTATTTCTGTACACGCGGCATAAAATATTAAAGTGATCACACTGATTACTAATGGCACTTTTATTAATGAGTGTACCACCCAAGTGAGTAAGAAAAAGCTAATAAAGTGACCAATAGTGTCGATTTTAGGTAACCGAAAGGTGAAGTTTTTCAATTCACTGGGGACAAATTGAGGAAATATCGCTAAGGTTAATAGCAGCGCTAATAATATTAGAAGAAAAATAAAATATTGTCGGATTTTCACGTAGCAGGGTCTACTTTAATCAAGTTAGTGGCATGTTAGCATGATTTTTTTGTTGTTTCTTGATTGGTTTTTTTTGGTGCGTATAATAGTTCACCATTAAGTTCATTAAAAATTTTAGAGAAAAATTATGCCTTCAATGGATATCGTATCAGAGATAAATTTAGAAGAAGTTCGTAACGCAGTAGAAAACTCGAATAAAGAAATTTCAACACGCTTTGATTTTAGAGGTGTTGCAGCGAGCTTTGAATGGAAAAAGCCTGCAGTAACAATTAAAACCGAAAGCGATTTTCAGCTGAAGCAAATGTGTGATGTTTTACGTGGTCAGTTAACTAAACGTAGTGTTGACCCTAAATCAATGACTTTAGAAGAGCCTAGTGCTACTGGCAAAAACTGGAGCCAAAAAATCACCTTCAAAGAAGGGATTGAGCAAGATGTTGCTAAAAAAGTAGTAAAGCTTATTAAAGCCGAAAAGTTGAAAGTACAAGCAGCTATTCAAGGTGAGCAAGTGCGAGTTACGGGTAAAAAACGTGATGATTTACAGGCAACTATGCGTTTAGTTAAAGAGGCTGAGTTAGAGCAAAGCTTCCAATTTACTAACTTTAAAGATTAAGCTTAATATTCTCCCTAACTTAAGTAGCCTAAGCTCAGGCGATGAAAAGTAGCTCAAGCTAGCGAGTAAAAACACAAAGAAAAAAGGCTGAAAGTATAATAACTTTCAGCCTTTTTTATACTCGCTCACAAAAGTGAGTTAGTCGATATAATGCTTAATGAGAATGACCACAGCCATCTTCACTATGCACATGGCCGTGCTCTAGCTCATCTGCTGTTGCTTCTCTTACTTCTAAAATCTCTACGTCGAATTTTAAATCAATACCTGCAAGAGGGTGATTGCCATCCACGGTAATAACGTCATCTTGAACATCAACCACAATAACGGTTTGTTCACCGTCATCAGTTGTTGCACGTAGCTGTGTACCTACTTCTAATTCTTCAACACCTGCTAACGCTTCTTTAGGGACGGTTTGTACATATTCATCATGGCGAGGACCATAAGCTTGCTCACACGATACCGCTACTTCAAATTTATCACCAGCTTCGTGACTTTCTAATGCATTCTCTAAGCCTGGAATTAAATAACCCGTTCCTTGGATGATTGCCATAGGTTTGTCATCATAAGAGCTATCAATTAGCGTATCTTCGCTGTCTGATACGGCATAATGCATAACAACAACACTGTTTTTGGTAATTTTCATAAAGAGTCCTAAGTTTTTCAGGGTAAATGTAAGGTATATTGAATTTATTCGCTAACTAAAGCATAAGGTAATGCAGCTTTGGTAACAACGGTTTCAGGGTTAAGACCTAAGCGTAATTTTTGTGTTTCGCCATCATTAGCTAACACTGCCTGTAGATAACAAGTGCCGTTATCACTTTGGTAGCTTGCAAGTATATCGCCTGCTTTACGCCAATTTTCACCTAGCTGTTTTTCAATGGTATTGTCATTATTAAGCGTGTCAGGTAGTTGAGCCGTTAAGCTGAACAAAGCTCGCTTGTTTTTACCAAGGTATTGCATGCGAGCAACGGTCTCTTGACCTAAGTAGCAACCCTTAGTGAAGCTAATCCCATTGATTGCTTGTAAGTTAAGCATTTGAGGTACGTATTGACGGCAGCTGTTTATTGAAAGAATAGGAAAGCCTTCGGTAATTTCTAATAAGTTCCATATTGCTTGTGTATAGGTTGGCAATTCGAAAGACTGTACTAGCGCGGCTAAATTATCAGGGCTATCAATTAATAAGTATCGCGCTTGTTTACCACTAACATAAACAAGTGTGGTTGAGTTGTCCTGTACTACAGGAGTTGAACTGTCAGGAACCTGGGAGAATTTATTTTGTAATAATTCTACGCTTTTTTCACCGACTAATGCCGCAAAGCTCAAATCTTGGGTTTGTGTTATTTCAACTTTGGCAAAAACACCAAATTTTTTCAATTCAGCAAGAGAGTCAGTAATACTTGCGCTAGGTTGAATAAGTAAATGAGCATTATTACGGTTAATTAAACGGAAAACTGAGAACACTTTGCCTTTCGCGTCACAATGAGCACCGATCATAAGGCTATGTTCATTAGCGTTATTAACATCGCAGGTTACTTGACCTTGTAGGTATTTACTTTGTTCTTCACCTGCTAGTGATATTGCACTGAAATCAGATAAGTTAATACAGTAGTTTTCGGGTAGTTCTGATAGTGAAGGTAGGGCTGAACTCGAAGTGATAGTCATAGTAAGCTCTTAGTTGCTACTGTAGTGTTTATACAGTGAGAATATATTGAAACAATAGCATTAAGATAAGGGCTAAAATGTTAAAAACAACGTTTTTAAGTATTTATTTGGCAATTTCGTTAGCTCACTAACTAGAGTTATTGGTAGAATAGCGCTAGTGTTAAACAAATCAAGGTTATTTATATGTCAAGCAATGAAGTTTTAGAGAACACCGACGTAAATAAAATATCAAAAGTAAATAAAGCGCGATTAAAGTGGGCCTGTCGTCGCGGCATGTTAGAGCTAGATGTATTATTTTCTCCTTTTGTTGATGAGGCGTATGATGCACTTTCTACAAAAGATCAAATAACCTTTGAACGCTTATTAACTTGTCAAGATCCTGAGTTATTTGCTTGGTTTATGGGGCATGAAATTTGTGAAGACACAGAGCTTAACGCCATGGTGCAATTTATTCTTAAGCGCGTCAAAGTATAACATAACGGTTTACCAGTCACGTTATCAGCATTATGCTTGGTATACATTGTTCGTTTTCTTTATCGCTGCTAGTTTGACCATTTTTTTATGGCAAGTTGTACTGAGTTTACTTGTTATCATCACGTGGTTGTTTTGGTTAGGCTGGCAATTACACCTTACTCAATTGTGCAGTGACGACAACCGAACTAAGGTAGATAGTTTTATCATCAGTAACGAGGGGGAAATTTATTTCTCTAAGCTTAAACAAACCTATCAAATAAGTGACAAGACTCGAACTAGCACCTTAGGTATATGGTTGGTGTTAACTCCTCTAACCACGGTCAACTCAAATAGTGTTAAAGGTTACTTCCAGGGCGAACATACTTATAACCTAGCTAACAATGCTCCGCAAAAAACACTTCAATCTCTTTTTTTATTTCGTGACAGTATGCAGCGACAAGACTTTTCTCGTGTAATTAAAGTCATTAGGAATTTTCATACTACTGACTAAAAGCCATCACACATTGAGTTTGTAATAGCTTTTTGAGTAGAGAACATAGGTCAAATAGAGCTTACTTTAGTGATTCTGCCGCAACATTACTCATGGTTTCTTCTGCTGAACATAAGGGATCAGGCGTTAAGATTGTCGGTAATGCTTGTGGTAACATCTCTGGGTAATCCAAGGTGTAATGTAACCCTCGACTTTCTTTTCGTGCCATAGCGCAGCGAATAATTAACTCTGCTACTTGTACTAAGTTTCTCAGTTCAAGTAAGTTATTACTCACTTTAAAGTTGCGATAGTACTCGTCAATCTCTCGTTGTAATAATTCAACACGGTGTAAGGCGCGCGCTAAGCGTTTAGTTGTTCTAACAATACCGACATAATCCCACATAAATAAACGTAGCTCGTGCCAGTTGTGTTGAATAACGACCTCTTCATCTGAGTCTGTAACACGACTTTCATCCCAATCAGGCAAGGTTTGAAAACGATGTTTTTGCTTTAAGGTATCGCTAATTTCTATCGCAGCAGCACGGGCAAAAACTAAACATTCTAGTAAAGAATTACTGGCAAGTCGATTTGCTCCATGTAAGCCGGTATAAGACATTTCACCAATAGCATAAAGCTGATTTACATCGGTTTTTCCTTGATGATTAACCATAACACCACCACAAGTGTAATGAGCTGCTGGTACAATGGGAATAGGTTGTTTGGTTATATCTATACCTAATGACAGTGTTTTTTCATAAATATTTGGGAAGTGTTGCTTAATAAAGTCACTGGGTTTATGACTGATATCTAAATACATGCAGTCAGCGCCTAAGCGTTTCATTTCATAATCAATAGCGCGAGCGACTATATCGCGTGGGGCTAGCTCTGCTCTTTCATCAAATGCTGGCATAAAACGACTGCCGTCAGGACGTCTTAATTTAGCACCTTCTCCGCGTAAAGCTTCGGTCAGTAGAAACGTGCCAGCAGAAGGGTGAAATAAACAGGTAGGGTGAAATTGATTAAATTCCATATTAGCCACGCGACAACCCGCTCGCCATGCCATTGCAATACCGTCGCCACTGGCAACATCAGGGTTTGAAGTATATTGATATACTTTACTTGCGCCCCCTGTGGCTAGAATCGTTTTTTGTGCGTAAATACTTTCGACTTTCTCAGAATTTCTATTCCAAACATAAGCTCCAATACACTCTTTGGTTTGGCTTGTATGCTCGGCGTTATGACAAATAAGGTCTATAGCATTGAAGCGCTCAAATATGCGAATACGAGAGTGCTTTTTTACTTGTTCGGCTAACGTGGTTTGTATTGCCTGACCGGTAGCGTCAGCAGCATGAAGAATACGACGATGGCTATGACCGCCTTCACGTGTTAAATGGTAACGTTCACCGCCTTTGTTGTCAGACTCTTGATCAAAAGCTACCCCTTGATTTATTAACCATTCTAAACAAGCTTTAGCGTTTTCGGCGGTATACTGCACTGATGACTCATCACATAAACCCGCACCAGCAATAAGGGTGTCTTTAACATGTGCGTCAATACTATCGTTTTCATCAAAAACAGCAGCAACTCCACCTTGAGCATAAAAGGTTGACCCTTCATTCAATGGACCCTTACTTAAAATAACGACATCGGCATTCTTGGCTAAATGTAATGCGAGCGTTAATCCAGCCGCGCCGCTGCCTATAATTAATACATCACAGTTATGTTGTTTCGTCATATGGTTACCGATGAAAGTTGCTTAAGGTAAGCTAATATATAAATGAAGCTATTTCTGGTATTCTATAATATATCGTTATGTAAGAATATAAACCCTCAAGATTAGCGTTGATTAATTTTTTGATTTTATTACATAGCAATAAAATACCGATAAATAGCCATTTAATTAGTTAAATAATGCAAAAAATAAAAAAAGTTTAAATTAAATCGAACTTTTTCCCAAAGCCTTAGTCCTAATTAATGCGTTTGTTAGAGCCCAAATGGAATATATGAGTACAAATCAATTGCCAGTATTAAAAGATACGGCTCGAATGAGCGAACAAAGTGTTGACCAACAATTGGTTGAACGAGTACAGCGCGGTGATAAAAGCGCTTTCAATTTACTCGTTAGCAAATATCAACACAAAGTTGCCAATTTGGTTAGCCGTTATGTGAAAAATAACAGTGATGTACCTGATATTGTTCAGGAAGCTTTTATTAAAGCTTATCGTGCGTTACCTAATTTTAGAGGTGAAAGTGCATTTTATACTTGGCTGTACCGTATTGCGGTTAACTGTGCTAAAAATCACAGCGTTGCTTTAGGTCGTAAACCACCAAGTAATGACGTTGATGTTGATGATGCCGAACTTTATGATGATGGTGGGGCATTACGAGAAAATGCCTCACCTGAAAATATTTTGTTAACTAGCGAGATAAAGCAAGTTATTTTCAATACCATGAATGCACTACCTGAAGATTTACGCTTAGCCATTAATTTTAGAGAAATTGAAGGGTTAAGTTATGAAGAAATTGCAACCATTATGGAATGCCCTGTAGGCACTGTTCGCTCTAGAATTTTTAGAGCTCGTGATGCGATAGAGAAAAAAATAAAGCCATTATTACAAAAGCGTTAGTAATACTGGACTATATTAACTAAGCCAGTGTTAAGTTATTGGTTTCATAGTTAGTTATAAAACTATTTTAAGGTAAAAGTATGAGTGAAAGTAAATTTGAGACATTGTCTTCGTTAGTAGATGACAGCCTATCCTCAATAGATTTATCAAAGGACGCTAAGCCAATTGATTGCATACTTAAAGATGAGGAGTTAGCACAAAGCTGGCAAAATTATCATTTAATTGGTGATGTTTTACGAGATGAAATGCCTCAATCATTACAATTGGATTTAAGTAGTCAAATTGCTGAAGCTATTGCTAATGAAGCAACTATTCTTTCGCCAAATTCTGCTTCTGTTACGGCTGTTGCTGATGAGTTAAGCGATAATGTTGCACAAGAAGCACCACAAGTTATTCAAGCGCAAAATCGTTTTACCGCTAAAGTTAAAGAGTTTATTAAACCTGCAGGTCAAATTGCCATTGCAGCGTCTGCAGCAGTACTTATGGTAGTAGGTGTTCAGCAAAATGTTGCTGATGATGCAGCAGTTACACCAAATCAAATTGTACAACCTATGCCACTTGGTGGTTATGCTAATCCAGTAAGCTTTAATTATTTATCACCAACGCAAGCTGAGCAAAATTCAATAGCTGAAAAGAAAGCCTTGGCGAGCACTACTCAATCTGCTGGCGAATTAACCCATCAGCAAAAAGTTGAACAAAGAATTGCTCAACAACGTCGTCTACAAGCGTTAATTAATGATCATGAGCAACAAGTTAAATTAAGTAGCGCTATAAAATAATTGCAACAGGCTGTAAACTAGCTGCTAATTAAATTAATAATGTAGTTAAGTTCATTGAACTTAACTACAAACAATTGCTGTTGTTAACGAGTCTATGAAATTAATCTCTTCTTTTTTATGCATGTTATGCATTTCCTTTTCTGCTTTTGCTAATGATATTGAGCAGGCAAAGCCTTGGCTAGAACGCTTATCAACCTCATTAAAAACTTTAAATTACAGTACTTCATTTGTCGTTGTAAAAAATAACCAAGCAGAGCCTTATCATTGGTTACATGGGGTTGATGATAAACAGCAAGAGTTAGAAATTCTTGCTCAACTCAATGGACCTCGTCGTGATGTATTAAGGCGTGGTAATACTGTTAGTTATATTGAGCCAGAACAAGATGCATACTCTGTTAGCTCTGCTTACTTAAGTGGTCCAATTCCGGCTATTTTTTCTCATGATATTGAAGCGCTAGAGAGTAGTTATCGTTTTATTTCTGTTGGCCGCAGTCGTGTGCTTGGCCGAGTTGCACAAGTTATTCGCATTGTACCTAAAGACAGTCATCGTTTTGATCACTGGTTATGGTTAGATCAACAAAGTGGCCTGTTGCTCAAAATGGCTATTATTACGCGTCAAGGTCAATTATTAGAGCAAGTACAGTTTACTCATCTAGATGTTACTAATGATATTGCCGAAAGTTTAAAGCAATTACAAAGTGCAGAATTACCAAGTGTTAGTGATGTTGGAATACAAAATCAACAAGATGAATTGTTTTGGCATGTTAGTTGGTTACCCCAAGGCATTGAAATTATTAAAAGTAGTCGTCGTAGGGTTAATAATGATAAAACCGTTGAATTTATTTTATTAAGTGATGGTTTGGTTGAAATATCGGTTTATATAAATCCGAGTAATATTCAACAAAGACCTATCGAGTATGCAAGTGATGGCGCAACCGCAGTTTTCAGTCAAATAGTTGATGGCTTAGAAGTGAGTGTTGTTGGAAAAATTCCATTAGAAACAGCCAAAATGATCGCTGACTCAGTTGGGCCTGTAGCGACTAACAGCCAATAGCAGAGTGATAAAAAAATGACTATGATCGAAGAACTCGTTGATGTAGTTGCTATAACTGATAACAGTATTACGTTAACCAGCCAAGTTAAATCAAGCTGTGGTAGCTGCGCACAAGTAAAGTCATGTGCTAGTGGCCAAGTTGCTAAGGCTATTCCTCAACGTAAACTGAAATTGGTACTTCCTTATGTCAAGCAACAGCATGAGCAATTACAAGTTGGAGACTCTGTTGTACTTGGCTTGCCTGAAGTAAATGTTCTAACGAGTGCAGGGCAAGTTTATTTATTTCCTCTCGTCGGCTTAGCTGTTTTTTCAGGGCTCGGAGAATGGTTAATATCTCAGCAGTTATTGCCTCATGAGTTACTGGGTTTGTCTCTGGGGATTTTTGGGGGATACTTAGGTTATCGATTAGCAAAATATTATCAAAATAAAAGTCACCAGTCAGCAGCGTTACAACCGCGTATATTAAGAAAACTAATTGCTAATGTCGCAGTAAATTCAAATAAATAGGCTTAATTACTATTCAACTTTACATAACATCCTGTCATTACTTGAAACAAAAGATATCTGAACAAAAGATAGCCCCAGCGCAGTAAATTCGTTAAAATTGCCGCATTACATAATTTATTTGGCGTATTTAGTGATATTCACCGTCAAAAATCAAATTAATTTATAGAGAAATTCTTTTAAAATGAAGAACATACGAAATTTCAGTATTATTGCTCATATCGATCACGGAAAATCTACTTTATCAGACCGTTTAATCCAACATTGTGGTGGCTTACAAGAGCGTGAAATGGCTGCACAAGTACTCGATTCTATGGATATTGAGCGTGAACGTGGTATTACCATTAAAGCACAAAGTGTGACATTAGATTATAAAGCTAAAGATGGTGAAACATACCAGTTAAACTTTATTGATACTCCTGGGCATGTTGACTTCTCTTATGAAGTATCTCGCTCTTTAGCATCTTGTGAAGGTGCTTTATTAGTTGTTGATGCGGGACAAGGTGTTGAAGCTCAAACTGTGGCTAACTGTTATACCGCTATTGAAATGGACTTAGAAGTTATTCCAATTTTAAATAAAATTGATTTACCTCAAGCCGATCCAGAACGTGTTTGTGAAGAAATTGAACATATCATCGGCATTGATGCCACTGATGCGGTAACCTGCTCTGCAAAAACAGGCATAGGTATTGAAGATGTTTTAGAAACCATTGTGAAGAATATTCCCCCGCCAGAAGGAAATATTGACGAGCCACTGCAAGCATTAATTGTTGACTCGTGGTTTGATAACTACCAAGGCGTAGTTTCACTTGTTCGTATTATGAATGGCCAAGTGAAGAAAGGCGATAAAATGCTGGTTATGTCAACTGGTGAAGTTCACCATATTGATAAAGTGGGTATT
Organism: Colwellia asteriadis; assembly: GCF_039523295.1. Classification (NCBI taxonomy): domain Bacteria; kingdom Pseudomonadati; phylum Pseudomonadota; class Gammaproteobacteria; order Alteromonadales; family Colwelliaceae; genus Colwellia; species Colwellia asteriadis. The sequence continues at coordinate 81,024 of NZ_BAAAFA010000009.1, forward strand.
TTTACACCTAAGCAAACGGACACTGGCATTTTAAAAGCCGGTGAAGTTGGTTATATCATTGCGGGTATTAAAGAGATTCATGGTGCACCAGTTGGTGATACCATTACTATTAGTAAAAGAGAAACGGCTAAAGCATTACCGGGTTTTAAAAAGGCGCAACCGCAAGTTTATGCAGGTATTTTCCCAATTAGCTCTGATGATTACGAAAACTTCCGTGAAGCATTAAATAAGTTAAGCTTAAATGATGCTTCATTGTTTTTCGAACCAGAAAACTCATCAGCATTAGGTTTTGGTTTCCGTATTGGCTTCCTAGGTATGTTACACATGGAGATTATTCAAGAGCGTCTAGCGCGTGAATATGATCTCGATTTAATTACTACCGCACCTACCGTAAATTATGAGATTGCTTGTACCAATGGCGAAGTCTTATCTATTGATAATCCAGCTGATTTACCTGCAATTAATAATATTGATGAAATTAGAGAGCCTATTGTACAGGCCAATATTTTGGTACCTCAAGAGTATTTGGGCAGCGTAATTACGTTATGTATTGAGAAGCGTGGTGTACAAAAAGATCTTATATATCATGGTAATCAAGTTGCAGTCACTTATGAGTTACCTATGGCTGAAGTGGTTATGGACTTTTTTGACAAGCTTAAATCAACCAGCCGTGGTTATGCCTCGTTAGACTACCAGTTTATTCGTTTTGAAGCAGCAGACATGGTGCGCGTAGATGTAATGATCAATGGTGATAGGGTTGATGCATTAGCAATGATTACACACCGCAGCAACTCTGTGCCTCGTGGTCGTTTACTTGTTGATAAATTAAAAGAGCTTATTCACCGACAAATGTTTGATATTGCAATTCAAGCAGCAATTGGTAATAACGTTATTGCACGTACAACCGTGAAACAATTACGTAAAAACGTAACGGCTAAATGTTACGGCGGTGATATTAGCCGTAAGAAGAAGCTACTACAAAAGCAAAAAGACGGTAAAAAGCGTATGAAACAAGTAGGTAATGTTGAGGTGCCTCAAGAAGCGTTTTTAGCGGTACTTAAACTAGATAGCTAAATTAAAGTAACTAGCGAGCAGTATTACACCTGCTCGTTTAAATACTTGTTTAATATTATTCATAAAAAGGAATAGCATGGCCGACTTTTTCTCCGCTTATTTTTCAATCATTTTAGTAGTCATTACACTCGTTACGGGTATTGTATGGTGTCTTGATAAGTTTCATTTAGCGCCGAAGCGTCAACAAAAGGCAATTAGCGCGCAAGAGAGCGCAAAAGCACTTTCAGGAGCTGAATTAACACCCGAAGCATTAGCAACTATTACTGAGCCATCTGGTTTAGTTGACACAGCCGTGCAAGTATTCCCAGTAATAGCGTTTGTATTAGTTTTGCGTTCATTTTTATATGAACCTTTTCAAATACCGTCAGGCTCTATGATGCCGACATTACTTGATGGTGACTTTATTTTAGTCAATAAATTTACTTATGGTTTACGTGATCCAGTTAAACGACATAAATTTATTGAAAATAATTTGCCAGAGCATGGTGATGTTGTGGTATTTAAGTACCCAGAAGATCCACGAGTAGACTATATAAAACGTGTGATTGGTTTACCAGGCGATCGAGTAATTTATCGTAACAAGTCACTTTATATTAAACCTGCTTGTAAAGACAGCGACAGTAAGTGCCCTGAGTTTATTCCAGTGAAGCAAACTTTTGTTGGAAATTATGTCGGTCCAGATGCTGAAGAGGGTATGCAAGAATTTGAATCGCTTATGTTGGGTAAAACTCATCAAATATTAAATGATAGCCATGTTACCCCACGTGTTGAGCGTTATGCTTTTCAAGCTGGCACCGCTCGTGATGAGTTCGTTGTGCCTGAAAATAGCTATTTTGTGATGGGTGATAACCGTGACAACTCATTAGATGGCCGTTTTTGGGGGTTTGTACCCGAAGAAAACCTAGTGGGTGAAGCTGTTGCTATTTGGATGAGCTTTGATTTTGATCGTGATGCGGATAGTATTTTACCGCGTTGGGTACCTACAGGTATACGTTTTGATCGTTTAGGTGCAATTAATTGAGTAATAAATTGAAAACAAGTGTTGATAACTTAGCTAGGTTAACTAAAAAACTAGGCTATGAGTTTGAGCAAACTAACTTACTCATTCAAGCGTTAACTCACCGTAGCGCTAAAGGTGCTCATAATGAGCGCTTAGAGTTTTTAGGTGACTCTATTTTAGGCTTTGTCATTGCAGAAGCTTTGTATGAGCAATTTCCTAAACATGATGAGGGTGACTTAACTCGTATGCGCTCAAGTTTAGTCAAAGGGGTTACTTTGGCTGAAATAGCGCGTGATTTTAGTTTAGGTGAGTACCTGATATTAGGACCTGGAGAGTTAAAAAGCGGTGGTCACCGCCGGGAGTCAATTTTAGAAGACGCGATTGAAGCTATTATTGGGGCCATTTACATTGATTCGAATATTGAGCAATGCAAACAGCTTATTTTGACATGGTTTGATAAACGCTTAAGCAAGATTAAACCGGGCAATGAGCAAAAAGATCCCAAGACACAATTACAAGAATATTTGCAAGGCAGAAAAACACCTTTACCAAGTTATGAAGTAATTGATACTAAAGGGCAATCGCATAATCAAGAATTCACCGTGAGCTGTCAAACGTCAGTGATCGATAAAGAAGTTATTGCTAAAGGCACCAGTCGTCGTAAGGCTGAGCAAGCTGCAGCACAACAAATTCTTGCGTTAATTAGCGAAGCAAATGCTAGTGCTAAAGAAAAAAAGGCTAAACTAAGTGCTAATTCAAGTACTACTTCAAATAGTAAAGCAAGTACCGCTAAAAAAAGCACTCACAAAAGTAAGCCTAACCGCACGAGAAAATAACTATGCCTGATAATATTGCCCCCTCTGTAAACACCTTTGCTGGTTTAATTGCCATTGTTGGACGACCTAATGTTGGAAAATCAACGTTATTAAATGCGCTTTTAGGGCAAAAAATTAGTATTACATCGCGTAAGCCGCAAACGACAAGACACCGTATTTTAGGTATTTTAACCGAAGAGAATAAACAGGCGGTTTTGGTAGATACTCCTGGGTTACACTCTGAAGAAAAACGTGCGATTAACCGTTTAATGAACCGTGCAGCGAGTAGTTCAATTGCTGAAGTTGAGCTTATTGTTTTTCTGGTTGAGGGCACGCACTGGACCACAGACGATGAACTCGTACTGAGCAAGGTAAAACAAAGTGGTGCACCGTGTATTTTAGTGGTTAATAAAACCGATAATATTTCAGATAAAGATGACTTACTGCCGCACTTACAAACTCTGGGCGGTTTGCATGACTTTACCGATATTGTGCCTATTTCAGCTAGCAAAGGGCAGGGCGTTGATACTATTCGTAAACTTTGTCTTAATGCATTACCAGAGAGTGCTTTTTGGTTTTCAGAAGATCAAATTACCGATCGCTCAAGTCGTTTTATGGCCTCAGAAATAATCCGTGAAAAGCTAATTCGTTTTACTGGAGATGAGCTTCCTTATTCAACTACTGTAGAAATAGAGCAGTTTAAAATGGATGCCAAAGGCGTTATTCATATTAATGCACTCGTTTTGGTTGAGCGTGATAGCCAAAAACGTATGGTTATTGGTAACAAAGGTGAGCGTTTAAAAACTATTGGTCAAGAAGCGCGACGTGATATGGAAGAGCTATTTGAAAGTCGTGTATTTTTAGAAACTTGGGTTAAAGTGAAGTCGGGTTGGGCTGATGATGAACGAGCACTACGTAGCTTAGGTTATGGTGATGACTACTCAGGTTAATATACCAATATGAGTATAATGCCTGAACAATATGCTTTTGTTCTCCACGCTCGCCCTTATAGAGATAATCAACAATTAGTTGACTTATTCACTGAAGCTGAAGGTAAAGTGTCAGCTTTAGTGTTTGTTGGTCAATCTAAGCGCTCTATTAAAAAAGCGTTATTGCAACCATTTTTACCCTTAAAAGTTATTATAAAAGGTAATGCAAATCTTAAGCATATTCATGCTATTGAAAGCTGTGCCAAATCATACCCGTTAGTGAGGCATAGTTTATTTAGTGCTTTTTATATTAATGAACTTTTAATTCGTTTATTAACGGAGCATATTACTTGTCAGGACTTGTTTAATCAGTATCAAAAAACCATTTCTGCACTAGCTAACCAACAGGATATTGCCCCTCAATTACGAATTTTTGAAGCGGCGCTATTAGCCGAGCTTGGCGTATCATTTGAATTTTCTCCTGTTTTTGAGCATGACGTTCAATGGTTTTGTTATGTGGGAGAAGAAGGCTTTATACCTATTTATGATGAGCAAGTTATGACGAAGACTGAACATAATCGTTACTTTAATAGTGAGCATTTACGCGCAATTGCGAATAACCAACATCAAGGTATTGCTACTTTATCTGTCGAGTCAGAGCAAACATTTAAATTATTAATGCGACAAGTGATTAATAACCTACTTGGAAATAAACCTTTAAATAGTCGCAAGTTATTTATTAAAAACTTATAAACAATGAGAATCACACAATGACTGAATTATTATTAGGCGTTAACGTCGATCATATTGCGACATTACGTCAAGCCCGTGGCACCAATTATCCTGATCCTGTTTATGCTGCAAGTGTTGCAGAACATGCTGGCGCAGACGGTATTACCGTACATTTACGTGAAGACAGAAGGCATATACAAGATAGAGACATTCATGTATTAAAACAAACTTTACATACGCGTATGAACTTTGAAATGGCAGTAACAGATGAAATGGTTGCTATTGCTTGTGATGTTAAGCCTGCTTTTTGTTGTTTAGTGCCTGAAAAGCGAGAAGAGTTAACGACCGAAGGCGGTTTAGATGTTGCAGGGCAGCTTGATAAAGTCAGTAATGCAGTGGCTAAACTGAGCGATGCAGGGATTGAAGTTAGTTTGTTTATTGATGCTGATAAAGCACAAATAGATGCTGCTTTAGCAACCAAAGCCCCTTATATTGAAATTCATACAGGGCATTATGCAGAGCTTACTAACGAGCGTGAACAAAGAGTAGAACTTGAGCGTTTAATTGAAGGAATAAAGTACGCCCATAACCTTGGCTTAAAAGTTAATGCTGGACACGGTTTAAATTATTTTAATGTGAAGCCAATTGCAGCCATTGAAGAGATCATTGAGCTAAATATCGGTCATGCCATTATTGCTCGTGCAGTCATTGATGGTTTAGATAAAGCAGTACGTGATATGAAGCGCTTAATGCAAGAGGCAAGAAGTTCACTTTAGTTGCTTAAGCATCATCGGGTGAATATATTTATTTACGTAGTACTAAAATAGCTGGCTAGAGGGTAGCACCTTGATTCTCTTTTGAGTTCAGAACGTTAGCAATAACTTACTTCAAGCCAGCTTAAATTACTTGTCACCTGAAATAAAATTTTAGTATTTTATTTCTTTTTGTTTATTTTATAGTCTACACTGAACTAGATCGGAGTAGATTTTTTATGACGAAATGAATTATAAAGGTGATAAGGAGAGCCAGTTATGCAGCCAGAAATGCAACCTGATATGAAGCCGATGGTGGAGCGACGTAAAGAGACTCCTGAGCAGTCAGTTTGGTGGAATAAGCTCTCGTTAGCGCAGAAATTCTCTGCCAGTAGCCTAGGGCAGTTTGGTTATGAGCTTTCTTTTGTTCGTAATGAGCAAGGTCGAAGCCTTGCTGTATTGTCGTGTCGAGGTGGCATTGCAGTTATTGCTGAAGATGGCGAAATTAATACCTCACCTAATATTAAAATACGATAAACCTAAGCGATAAAGTGACTAGTTATAATTAGTCATATCACTTCTTCCTCATTTAGCGTATACCTTATATGCTAAATAACCTAGTTAACCTGAGCTCGGCTTAACAAACGTTTCTCTAGCAACTACTTTTCCTAACTTCTTCGTTAAATTTACTTGCAATAGCTCCCTATTGACGCGAAATTTGCCTTGCTTATCATATGAAAAGAAGAAAAACTATCAAGCTAGAGACTCAGAAAAGTAATTTTTACTGATATTTCAATTTGTTAAATATCTCTTAAACCGAGTTCAGGTTAGTTAGTATTCTACCTATTTCCTCTATTATTACTTTATCCAATAGTCGTTTTTATTTGTCAACATTAGAACAAGTGAAGCTTTATACCATATCTTCTAGTTTTAAGTTTAGCGGTAATGTCACTGAAAATTTTTACTGTTAAATTAATGTATTAAGTTAATGTATTAGATTAATTTTTAGCAAGTACCGACGGGGCGTAATTAATCAGCTGCTCGATGTGCTCGAAAAACTCTAGAAACTCAGGCTCTAACTCATTAACACTGATCCCTAGTTTTAATTGTGTTTCTAATTGTGACACGATATTGGCTAAATTTGGTGTGCCAGTATAACAACATGCACCATTAAGTTTATGTATTAGCCTTTTTAATTCATCAATATTATCTTCTTGAACCGCGTTAATGATACTTGCTTGAGTTTCTAATAAGCTATTAATGAGGCTTGAAAACATTTCTTGAGCTAACACTTCTTTATTGGCACTACGTTTTAACGCTAGATCCCAATTGACTATGCCATTATTATAGGTTTCTTGTACGCTTACTTTTTTTGCTTGGATATTAGCTTCTTCGTTGATGAAATGCTCGATATCGCAATACTCGTAAATAATATGACTTAACATAGTTTCATCAATAGGCTTGGTCATATAAGCATTGAAGCCTTGTTGATGCATTTTTTCTCTCTCTCCACTGAGCGCATGCGCAGTGACGGCAATAATGGCTGTTGAGTCGTTATGCACCGTGTTTTTTATCGCTTTAAGTGCGCTAATACCGTCCATTATAGGCATTTGAATATCCATAAAGATTAACGAGAAAGCTTCTTTTTGGCATAGCTCTACTGCTTGTTTACCATTTTCTGCCAATACAACCTCACTAACTTGTTCAAGTAATAAGGCTTGGATGAGTTTTAAGTTCGCTTCATTGTCATCAACCGCAAGTACTTTAATTGGTAGTATCTTCCGTTTTGATTTAGTTATTGAGAGTTGCTCATTTTTTGTTTTTGGCTGTAACGCTCTGCTTAAATTTATTGGTGTTAATGGTTTACTTATGCAGTTTACGGCACCACTAGCGATAAGCGCTTCCTGTAAGCTTGGAGAGTTACTATTCAGTGCCAAATAAATTTTATCGGCTCTAGGTTGGACTTGTGCTATGGTTTTTTTCAGTGCACTTAGCGCTGTTGCAGTATGGCTGTGACCTATAAGCGCATAATCAAAGCCTTTTTGGGCTTGTTCATTATGTGATAATATTTGTGCCAGTTGATGCGGGTTAGAAGCACTGACTATATTCATATGCCATTGCTGTAGTATTTTACTCGTAGCAATATGGCTATGTTGGTTTTCTTCATAATAAAGTACTGACTTATTTGTTAGGTGATGATTATCTAATTCGATAACTAACGGTATTGGGTTTATCTCACACTGGAAGGTAAACCAGAAACTTGAACCAACTCTTTTCTCGCTATTAAAAGCAATATCACCCTGCATTTCTTGTGCTAAGCGTTGCGAAATCACTAAACCTAAACCGGTGCCGCCGTATAGGCGAGTAATACTTTGATCTGCTTGAGTGAAAGCATCAAAAATAGTGCGTTGCTGCTGCTCTGTCATACCGATACCAGTATCGGTTACGGTAATTTTAAGACGAATGGCTTTATCGCCAAGCGTTTCACGTTGCTCATCTGTAATTTGTTCAGGCCCAATTTCTATTGTGACGCTGCCTTCTTGGGTAAACTTTATTGCATTAGCAATTAAGTTAGTGACAATTTGCTTGATGCGCATAATATCGCCCACTAATGAGTCTGGTAATGTGTTGGCTATATTAACGGATAACTCAATATTCTTTTTATGTGCAGATGGTGCAATTAACGTCAACGTTTCTTCAAGAGACTCCCTTAAAGAAAAAGGGATGTTTTCGATAACCATTTTACCGGCATCAAGCTTAGAGAAGTCTAAAATATCATTAATAATTCTTAGTAGGTTATTAGCTGAACGCTCTATTATTTGTAAGTATTCACGTTGATTGTCTGATAATGGTGTTTTTAATACCTGGCGAGTAAAGCCAATAACGCCATTGAGGGGGGTTCTTAACTCATGACTCATATTAGCTAAAAATTCAGACTTTACTTTACTGGCCTCTTGCGCCTTTTTATTCGCCATACTTAGTTCAACATTTTGAATTTCAAACTGCTCTAAGCTGTCTCGTAAGTCAATAGTGGCCTGGTCGATACTGGTTTGCATCTCCATTTGATAATTATCTAAAGACTGCGCTATAGCATTAATGCCGCCCTTTAAAAAATTCAACTCACCAATAAGTTGACCACTGACTCTGCTTTCTAATTTACCTTCTCTAATCTTATCAATCGCAACCACCATCGAGCTTAATGGTTTCGTTACTTTTTGAATTAACCGCATGGCAAAAATAGCGCTTAATAGCGAAGCAAAAAGAGCAAAGGTGAAAGCTATAATATATTGACTTTGTTGTGTGAAATTGATTTTGCTCTTATCAACCTGCAAGGCAATATAGCCTAAGTTTTTTTGGGAGCTTGTTATTGATTTTATTTTACTGATGGAATCGTTATGGTTTTGTTTTTCATCGAGAATAGGGCTTCGAAATATTATATAATCACTGATATGCTCAATTTCAGTAGAAAGAAGTGCAGGGTGCTCTTGTGGTAAGCGCATTAAATTTGCGTCACCGTGGTAATTACTTGTGACAATCATTTGATTGTCTTCGCCAAAGATGACAATACTATTAATTATACTAGATTGGCTGCGATGGGTGATGCTGATAAGTTCTCGTAATTCTTCACGATTCTTATTCAATAAGGCATTTTTACTGGCAATAGCAATAGGTTCAATAATGCTCTTTGCTTGTTGCTCTAAATGATCACTTAGCTCGATAGAGCGACTATAAGAAAAGTAGCCAGCTAAACCAAAACTAATTAAGGTCGTTGGTAAGATAGTGAGTAAAATAACCCAGTCTTTAAGACTTATTTTCGGCATACTTCTTCTGCATATAATTAGTAAACTTTTTTACAGTGGTTAGGGTAAAATACCCTACATAGCATAGCACCATGGTTAAACATAGCATAGCTAGTGTTACAAACCCAAGCGACTTCTTCTTAATAAACATAAAGTAATCAATATTCATCGCGTTATTACGCGGCAAAGGTAGAGTGGTAAATAATGGCAAATTTTTTTAAACCGGCAGTTAAAGCAAAGCAAACTGCTCAGCAAATAACTGTTCGTATTGATAAACTTGATATGAATGGTGTTGCAGTTTCACGCTGGAATAAAAAGCCATTGTTTATTCAAGGAGCATTACCTGGAGAGGTGGTTGAAGTAAAGGTTTTTGAGCAAAAGAATAAATATGCTAAAGCTAAGTTATTAACGATTAAAGAACAAAGCGAGGCGAGAGTAAAACCTGAGTGTCAGCACTTTTCTGTTTGCGGAGGTTGTGATTTACAAATGAGTGAGTTTTCTCAGCAAATTGAGTTTAAAAAAGATAAAGTGACAGCTCTGTTTTCACGAAACTTGGTGCCCGCTAATATCGCTACATCACTACCTTGGCAGCCTACATTAGTAGGGGAACCTTATCACTATCGCCGTAAAGCAAGAATAGGCGTGCAATTTAATAAGCATAATGAAGCGACCATTGGTTTTAGGCAAAAATCGACAAATCATTTAGCCGCGATTAAGTCATGTCCAGTATTAGTGGAACCATTAACTGATATTTTCACCGTTTTTAATGAGCTTATTACTCAATTAACGATTAAATCTGCTATTGGTCACCTTGAAGTTATTTATGCTAACGTGGCAGATAGCGATAAAAAAATAACCGTGATAGTTAGGCAATTAAAGCCGTTAAGTAGTGCCGATATGATTTTGTGGGAAAGTTACGCCGATCGTTATCAATGGCATGTTATTTTTGATCATGGCAATCATCAGCAAACATTATGCCCTAGTGACGAAGAACCTTTTCAATCAGCTGATATCGGTTCAAAAAGTGAACAGTTAAGTCAAACAAGCAGCCAGTTAAATTATCAGCTAACGAATGGCTTACAAATTGATTTTGCACCCAGCGACTTTATTCAGGTTAATGAACATATTAATAATGTCATGATTGAGCAAGCCTTATCTTGGCTGAAGTTAACACCAGATGATAAAGTGCTGGATTTATTTTGCGGTTTAGGAAACTTTAGTTTAGCGCTTGCTCAACAGGTATCAGAGGTTGTAGGTGTTGAAGGCGTACAAGCTATGGTTGATAAAGCGCAAGATAATGCCAATAAAAATAATCTTAACAATTGTCAGTTCTTTCAAGCAGATTTAAATAGTGATTGGTTAAACGAGACGTGGGCCGTTACAGCATTTGATAAGGTGCTTCTTGACCCTGCCCGCGCTGGCGCGGAGCAAGCTGTTGAACAAATCGCTCAGTTGAAAATACCGACTATTTTATATGTTAGCTGTGAGCCAACAACACTAGCAAGAGATTGCCAAATTTTAGTCTCCCATGGATACGCAATTGAGAGAATTTCGTTAATAGATATGTTTTCCCAAACAAAGCATGTAGAGACTATGGTATTGTTAAATCGCACGTTATAACAACTTGATAAGTCGCATATAAAGCCTACTTTAGTTGGCAATAGAGAAAAGGTTAAAGGAGTATTCATGGTTTCGGTACGTAAGTCTCATCAAGTATCAATTAACAGCTTTGAGCAATGGTTGTCGCAGTTACAGTTGAATGATGCTAAAAGACAAGTAATATCGTCATTGTGGCTCAATGTGTCTACTTTCTATCTTGATGAAACCAAAGAACGTGAAAGCTTGTTAGCTAATGCCATGGAAATGGTTGAAATTTTAGCAGCACTTAACCTAGATGCAGATTCATTATCAGCAGCATTTTTAACACCATTACTCGATAAAAAGATCTTAACCGGTGACTATGTACAAGAGCACTTTTCAAAGCAAGTGTGCTCGTTATGTCAAGGTGTCGAGAAAATGGCAGCTATTAAAGCGTTGCAACAACAGCATGGCGAAATGCAAACTAGCCAGAATGTCGACAATATTCGTCGCATGTTATTAGCTATGGTTGACGATGTTAGAGCAGTTGTTATTAAGTTGGCTGAACGTTTATGTGACTTACGCAACAAAAAAAATAGTGATGAAGAAACTCGAGTTTTAGCGGCTAAAGAAAGCGCCAATATATACGCACCGTTAGCGAATAGGCTTGGCATTGGTCAGTTAAAGTGGGAGTTAGAAGATATTTCATTTCGCTATCTTCACCCGCAAGTTTATAAAAAAATAGCAAAATTACTTGATGAAACGCGTTTAGAGCGCGAACAATATATGCTTGAATTTGTTGATGGACTCAATGACCAACTTCATAAGTTAAATATTAACGGACAGGTTTACGGTCGTCCAAAACATATTTATAGCATTTGGAAAAAAATGCAACAAAAGTCATTAGACTTTGAGCAGTTATTTGATGTGAGAGCCGTGCGAATTGTTGTTGCTGAAGTACAAGATTGTTATTCGGCATTAGGTATAGTGCATACACAATGGAAACATTTAGCGAAAGAGTTCTCTGACTATGTTGCAACACCCAAAAATAATGGTTACCAGTCTATCCATACTGTTGTTTTAGGACCTCAAGGGAAGTCGGTTGAGGTGCAAATAAGAACGAAGCAGATGGATGATGACGCTGAACTAGGCGTTGCAGCACATTGGCGCTATAAAGAAGGTAGCGCAAGCGGAAAAAGTAATAGTTTTGATGACAAAATCGGTTGGTTGAGAAAAATACTGCAATGGCAAGATGACGTGGCTGAAAGCGGTGAATTGCTTGATGAATTACGCAGTCAAGTTTTTGAAGACAGAATATACGTATTCACCCCAAGTGGCGATGTTATCGATTTACCTATGGGCTCAACACCACTTGATTTTGCGTATTACATTCACTCCAATGTAGGGCATTGCTGCATTGGCGCCAAGGTTTTTGGAAAAATAGTACCGTTTACGCACCAGTTACAAACGGGTGATCAGGTTGACATTTTAACGAGTAAAAAGCCTAACCCCAGCAGAGACTGGTTAAATCCTAACTTAAATTATATCCATTCCTCAAGAGCTAGAGCGAAGGTTCAGCATTTTTTCAAATTACTCGACCGTGATAAGTATATTGCTCAAGGTAAAGAGCTATTTGACGCAGAAATGGCTAAACATGATTTTAGCTCGGTTGATTTATTAACAGCGGCCAAACGCTTTAATATGAAAACAATGGATGATTTATACGCAGCAATAGGCTCAGGAAATGCGCGTTTACAGCAAATTATTAATTATTTTGCACAGCTTGATAATAAATCAAAGCCTAAGGCTGAAATCGACCCGCAAAGTTTGGTCAGTCAGAGTGCAACAAGCAAAAAGGTTAATACCGAAAATGATAATGGTATTACCGTTTCAGGAGTCGGTAACTTATTAACTCATATGGCAAAATGTTGTCAGCCAGTACCAGGCGATGAAATTTCGGGTTTTATTACCCAGGGGCGCGGTATTTCTGTGCACAGAAAAGATTGTGAACAGCTTGCTAATGCGCTAAGTACTCAACCCGAACGTATTGTTGAAGTGCAGTGGGGACAAGACCAAAAACAAAGTTATCAAGCTTCAGCATTAATTGTTGGTAGTGATAGACAAGGTCTACTGCGTGATATTTCAACCATTATTGCCAATGATCGTATTAGTATTGTTGGTATGGAAAGTAATACCGATAAAGCGAAACAAACCATGAGTATGAATATTAAACTTGAAGTATCAAGTAGTGAAATCCTAGCGAAGGTTCTTGATAAAATTCAACAGCTTGATGATGTTGTGCAAGTTAAGCGCTTATAAAAAAGTATGATTAAGCACTTTTAGCAAGATATATATATCAACCTCATAATTAATACTAATATCGAGATAACAGTTAAGTAAATGGTAAATCAAACCTATGTTAAATGATCAAGCTTCAATAAAAAAACTGCGTTGGATAATGGCGCAATTGCGTGACCCTATTACAGGTTGCCCTTGGGACTTAAAGCAAAATTTTGCTTCAATTACTGCCCATACACTAGAAGAAGCCTATGAAGTTGTCGATGCTATCGAGCAAGGCGACTTTAGTGAGCTTAAAAAAGAATTAGGTGACTTATTATTTCAAGTTGTTTTTTATAGTCAACTAGGGCAAGAACAGCAGCTTTTTGATTTAGATAACGTTATAGAGGCAATTTGTGAAAAGCTTATTCGTCGCCATCCTCATGTATTTGATAGTGCTAATTTTACCAGTGATGCTGAGATAAAAGCGAACTGGGAAAATGAAAAAATTAAAGAGCGCGAACAAAAAAAAGCGAGTTTAGGTGGTGATAATACGGCCAAAGTAAACACCGTTAATAGCAGCGCCAATAAGCCAGTGAGCTTATTGGCCGATATCCCTAAAAATTTACCAGCACTGTCACAGGCAGCCAAAATACAAAAGCGTTGTTCGCACGTTGGTTTTGACTGGGATAATATTCATGATGTTTTTGCCAAAATAGAAGAAGAAGTGCTGGAAGTAAAAGACGAGCTTAAGGCCGATGTTGTTAATCATAATGCCCTTACTGAAGAACTCGGTGATTTAATGTTTGCGGTGGTTAATTTATGTCGCCATGCGAAAGCAGATCCTGAAACCATTTTACGACAAGCAAATAAAAAGTTTACTAGTCGCTTTCAAGGGGTTGAAGAGCAAGTTTTTCAGTCCGGAAAAGGCTTTGAACAACACCAGTTAACAGAGCTCGAACAATATTGGCAGCAGGTCAAAAGCCTTGAAAAACAATAGTGGCATTGTTATTAGCTAATCTCTAAGCGCTATTCCAATAAAACAAACATCAATATCAGTCTTTATGAGTAATATAACGTGCAATTGAATGAACAGAAAAGCAGCATAACCATTAAGCGACCTTCAACTAAGCAAGTTAGTATTGGGTTAACTAACCCTAAAAGCCCAACCAATGTTGGTGCTGTTATGCGCGCAGCAGGTTGTTATCAAGTAGACCAAGTTTTTTATACCGGTAAGCGTTATGAATTAGCGGCTAAGCATAATAAAGATACGCTTAAAACTGATACTAAAAATGTACAACAGAAAATACCACTTCAAGGAATTGATAACTTTATTGATATCAAATCGTTAGCTGAAAATATTTCACCAAATGCTAAAATTATATGTGTTGATTTAGTTGAGGGCGCAATTCCACTTCCTGCTTTTGTACATCCTGATGAAGCTATTTATATTTTTGGACCAGAAGATGGCACAATAAAACAAGCAGTTATAGATATGGCTGATGACGTGGTTTATGTGCCCACAGTAGGTTGTATGAATTTAGCTGCTTCTGTTAACGTGCTACTTTATGACCGCTTAGCTAAATCACTGCAGCATCAAAATAAGGCACAGCAAATAGATAACGATCTTATTCGTCAAAGTAGAGATACCAATAATAAGGTCAAGGTGAAAGATATAACTAGCCAATAATAACTGTAACTAAGTTATTATTGGCTAGAAATTAACACTTAAAATTTAAAAGTAGATGACTTAATAGATTATGATATGGCGCAATTAGGTAATAAAGGTAAAGTACTTTTTTTAAAAGGCACGGGTATTTTCTTTGTTGGTTTGGCAATGATCGGTGTTGTATTACCGATATTACCAACTACGCCATTTTTACTGGTTGCTGCGGCTTGTTTTGCTAAATCCTCACCGCGATTACAACAACGCTTGCTCGCTAATAAAACTTTTGGGCCACTTATTCATGACTGGCAAAAACATCGTTCAATTCCTAAGCGAGCAAAACGTATTGCTTTACTCACTATGGTGTTATCAGTATGCTGGTCAGCCTTTATGTTAAAAAATGTTTTGTTAACGGCTTTAGTGGTTGTACTTATTGCCGGACCTTTTATTTTTTTATGGCGACTACCTGAAAGTCGTTAAAAATTCCCTCGTGCTTTTTAGTTTTACTATTTTTAGTTTAACGCTTTAGCAACTAATGCCGCTAAATGTTCTGGTAATGTTAAGCTTAATGCAATATTGTGGGCTTGCTCAGACATTTTCCCCCAAGTAAGTTTTACAATGCGTACCACTTTAGCTTCGTTATCTTGCGCTATATAAGTCGCAGCAAACTCATCAAAATAATGACTTAAAAATACCAAACAAGCGACATCTTCAAGGGTTTGCGTATCGCTATTACTTTTTAAGTTTTCTTTACGAATAATTGCACCACAAATTTGTGCCTGTTCGTCAGAGTAGCCTTGCTCTAGCATTAACGCCATTGTAAGTTGCGCGTGGTGCTTTCCTTGAGCAATTCTCCAACTATAGTAACCCGCTTTTCCTTCGGGGTAATCTGAGCGTTTTAACTGCCAGCGCTGTATGTGTTGAGCATGTACTGCAATTTTTAATAGCTCATTAGCATCAGGCCAATATTGGGCTAAACACGCACTCATTTGTTGGCTGTATGCTAATTCTTTCGGCGTTGATACATCATTAAAGATAATCTGGTTAGGGTCTTGTGCATTAATGCTATCAATAGCGCTTAACACCTTGGCTAATTGAGTTGTCATATGTTGACTTTATTGATAATAAATAGATGCGTTTATTATAATAAGAAAATTAAACTTAGCTATGACTTACCAAATAAAGTTTATTATTTTTACCTAGTTTGTCTTGAGTAGTAAAAAGCATAAATATTATTCCAAGAGATTGCTTGTTGTTATTGTCGTTAGCGCTGACTTTACGTATAATACTTTCCCGTCCTGCTTATTAAGCAATAACTTCACTATTTAATCCTTAGTATTCTCATCTATGGGTTAGCTTTGTGTAATGCAAGCGAAAGATAAGTTATTAATTAAGCAAAAAAAATTCCTGTTTTTCTAACATCGGTGTAGACATGACAACTAGATATATTTTCGTAACTGGCGGTGTTGTATCGTCTCTTGGTAAGGGTATTGCGGCGGCATCACTTGCAGCAATTCTTGAAGCGCGTGGTTTAAAGGTTACCATGCTTAAATTGGATCCGTATATTAACGTTGATCCGGGTACCATGAGCCCAATACAACATGGTGAAGTATTTGTTACCGAAGACGGTGCAGAAACGGATCTTGATTTAGGTCATTACGAGCGCTTCATTCGCACCAAAATGACTAAACGTAATAACTTTACCTCGGGTCGAATTTACCAAGACATCCTTGCGCGTGAGCGTAAAGGTGAGTTTTTAGGTGCAACGATTCAGGTTATTCCTCATATTACCAATGACATTAAACGACGCGTTGTTGAAGGTGCTGAAGGTTACGATATTGCCATGGTAGAAATTGGCGGTACTGTAGGTGATATGGAATCACAGCCATTTATGGAAGCTATTCGTCAGTTAGCATTAGAAGTCGGCCGTGACCGTGCAATGTTTATGCATTTAACATTAGTACCTTTCTTAGCGGCAGCTGGTGAAATTAAAACTAAACCAACACAACACTCAGTTAAAGATTTACGCTCAATTGGCATTTTGCCTGACATTTTAGTTTGTCGCTCTGACCGTGTAATTCCTAATGCTGAACGTGCTAAAATTGCATTATTTACCAATGTTGAAGAAAAAGCCGTTGTGTCAATGCGCGATGTTGACAGCATTTATAAAATTCCAGCGTTATTAAAATCACAAGGAACCGATGAATTAGTGGTTAAGCGTTTTGGTTTAGATGTACCAGAGGCTGATTTAAGTGAATGGGAAAAAGTACTTTATCAAGAAGCTAATCCAAAAGGTGAAATTACCGTTGGTATGGTAGGCAAATACATTGAACTACCAGATGCTTATAAATCAGTTAATGAAGCGTTAAAGCATGCAGGTTTGAAAAATCAAGTTACCGTAAATATTAAATACGTTGACTCTCAAGATGTTGAAGTGAAAGGCGTTGAAATACTAAAAGAACTTGATGCTATTTTAGTACCAGGTGGATTTGGTCAACGTGGTGTTGAAGGTAAAATATTAGCTGCACAATACGCACGTGAAAACAAAGTGCCTTATTTAGGTATTTGTTTAGGTATGCAAGTGGCGCTAATTGAGTTTGCTCGTAATGTTGCAGGCTTAGCTGGTGCACACAGTACGGAATTTAATGCTGAAACACCATACCCAGTGGTAGGTTTAATCAGTGAATGGTTAGACGAAGAAGGCCAAATTGAATACCGTGATGAAGAATCAGACCTTGGTGGTACCATGCGTTTAGGCTCACAATTGTGCCACCTTGTGAAAGGTACCAAAGCGTGCGACGTATATGGTAGTGAAACAATTTATGAAAGACACCGTCACCGTTTTGAGGTAAATAATAACTACCGTGAACAATTAAGCAAAGCTGGTTTAGTGTTCTCGGGGTTATCGACAGATAAAAGCTTAGTTGAGGTGATTGAAATTCCAGATCACCCTTGGTTCATAGCGGGGCAATTCCACCCAGAGTTTAATTCAACTCCGCGTGACGGACACCCGTTATTTGAAGGTTTTGTTGCTGCTTCTTATGCACTTCAAAAGCAAAAGAATAGCTAAGATAAACACTTTTATTGAAACCGTAGCCTTTGCTGCGGTTTTTGTTTTTACACAGAAGTAATTCGTTCACTTTAGTAGAGAGCGTTATATTTAATAAAATTTAGGAAAGATAATGTCAAATATCAGTAAAATATTCGCCCGTGAAATTATGGACTCTCGTGGTAACCCAACCGTTGAAGCAGACGTATATTTAGAGTCAGGTGCTTGGGGGCGTGCAGCAGCACCATCAGGTGCTTCTACCGGTTCACGTGAAGCGTTAGAGTTACGCGATGGTGATAAGTCTCGTTATTTAGGTAAAGGCGTGCTAAAAGCCGTTGCAGCGATTAAAAATGATATTACACCTGCCTTAATTGGTCAGAACTCGCATGAACAAAGTCAAATCGACCAAATTATGATTGATTTAGACGGTACAGAAAACAAAGAAAAATTTGGTGCAAATGCAATTTTAGCAGTGTCTTTAGCGGTAGCTAAAGCAGCAGCAATGGATAAAGGCGTACAATTATTCGAACACATTGCTGATTTAAACGGCACCCCAGGTGTTTATAGCTTACCTGTGCCTATGATGAATATCATCAACGGTGGTGAGCATGCTGATAATAACGTTGATATTCAAGAGTTTATGGTTCAGCCTGTTGGCGCTAAAAACTTTACTGAAGCATTACGTATGGGCGCAGAAATCTTCCATGCATTAAAGAAAGTATTATCGGCAAAAGGCTTAAATACTGCCGTTGGTGATGAAGGTGGTTTTGCACCTGACTTAGCGTCAAATGCTGATGCATTAGCGGTAATTAAAGAAGCGGTTGCTGCTGCTGGTTATGAATTAGGTACTGACATCACTTTAGCGATGGACTGTGCTGCCTCTGAGTTCTACAACAAAGAGTTAGGTATTTATGACCTTAAAGGTGAAGGTAAGCAATTTAGCTCAAATGAGTTCTCTAACTTCTTAGGTGAACTTTGTAAAGAATACCCAATTGTTTCAATTGAAGATGGTTTAGATGAGTCAGATTGGGATGGTTTCAAGTATCAAACTGAATTACTAGGCGATAAAGTACAAATCGTTGGTGATGACTTATTTGTAACGAATACTAAAATTTTCAAGGAAGGTATCGATAAAAATATCGCTAACTCAATCTTGATTAAATTTAACCAAATTGGTTCATTAACTGAAACATTAGCTGCTATTCGCATGGCAAAAGACGCTGGTTACACTGCTGTTATCTCTCACCGTAGTGGTGAAACAGAAGATGCAACCATTGCTGATTTAGCGGTTGGTACAGCAGCAGGTCAAATTAAAACAGGCTCATTATGTCGTAGTGACCGTGTATCTAAGTACAATCAATTATTACGTATTGAAGAGTTCTTAGGTGATAAAGCTGTATATAATGGCTTAAGCGAAATTAAAGGCCAGTAAAGATAAACCTGATGCTAATCAGCTTGATTACTCAGTTCTTGTACTTTTGATTAATATGTTACTGAGTATCACCTTAAAGCAGTACTAATTGAGTGTTAGTTCTATATATAAAGCACGTTTCTGTAAAGAAAGCGTGCTTTTTTTATGCTTTAAATATAGCATGAATTACTAGCTATATTTATTACTAAACATCAATCTATTACAGATATAAATGGAATTTTTTATGAAAAAACTGCTCGCCACCATAACTGCAACAGCACTACTAACTACCATTTTAACCGTCAAAGCAAATGAAAGTGATGCAATGGTTGAAATGATCGTTAGCATGATGAAAAAATCTGGAGAAATACGTGATCTGAGTACCTGCTTAGGTATAACTGAAGAAAAGTTTATTAATGCTTACACAGACACAATAAAACTTTGTTTCCCTAAAGATGCTTTGCAGGGAGATTGCATGGATGAAATGGTACCAGAGATATTTGGTTTACCTCAAAGCAAGTTTGAGGCTTGCACTAGCGATGACTCTGAATATGCTCAAGCGGAAAGTGACATAGATTTATCAACATTATCAGATGATGAACGAAACGCTTTGCTGGATCAGCAGCGTACTGAAGCGATGGCGAATATGGAAGAAATGGCCGCTTTCATGAAGAAAGCCAGCGAAGGTACAGAAGGTAAAATTACCCTACCTGTCTACAGCCCAAGTAGCTTAACATCTCATTATATCAACGGCATGGAAAGTAGTTCAGGTAATAAAACCCTACCAGTTGCAACATTTACGACAACCGATAGTGTTGATGAAGTTATCGAATTTTATAAAAAATCGCTGCCAAACTTTGAAATTGGTAACAGCGGAGAGATATATTATATGATGGAAAAGCTGCCAGGTAATTTGTCACAGCTCAGCCATGATTTGGAAAATTTACCTTTATATTTTGTCCCACATATTGAAACTTATAGTTTAAAAATGTCAGGTGAAGAAACAACACTCATTGTTATTTCTTACGAACCTAGCTAAGTTAAATAGGCTAAAAGGGTGTTACTTGGACGCACCTCATGCTTTTAGACGTTTTTGATAATATCTGTAATTAATTGAGCAGTCTCTTCAGGCTGTTCAAGTGGAAACATGTGGCCACCGTTGACTGTTTTTAGCGTGACTTTTTTGTTTAATTTGGCGAATCGTTGAAACACTTGTTTTGGGTTTGGGCAAACATCGGTCTGCTCTGCATAAATAAGTGTTGCCGGTACGATTAACTTATCTTTAAAGCTCGCTAAGTTTGAAGGTAAGTGCCTGAAAATATCTGCTTCAACATTTGCATCAAACACTAGCTCTTGCTGTGCGTTTCTTTCTACAACTCCGCTATTAACATAATCAACTAAGGAGCGCCTGTCGAAATGTCTAAATAACTTTCTTTTAGCAAATAATTCGACAATATCAGTGCCTAACGGCCAATGAGTTCTACGAGTCATTGCTTTACCTGAGGGGCTGAACTTATCTATTAGGCGTGTCTTTTTAATTAATCTAACCGCCAATGCAGTTGAGCCTGTAATTACGGGAGGATCAAGCATAATTAAGCCTTTAAATAGCTCAGGGTATTTACAGGCAGCCATAAAAGAAATAACACCGCCAAAAGAGTGCCCTACACAAATTATCTTCTCATTATTGTGTTGCTGGCTTTTAATAAAGTCTACTAACTCTTCAACAAGATGCTGCCAATTATTTTTAATGGGGTAGTTTGGGTTGTGACCATACTTTTCATGTGCAATAACCTCAATATTTTCAGGAAAGTAGCTAAATAGTGTTTGATAACTTCCAGCAGGAAAGCCATTGGCATGAACAAAGTTGACGGTAGTTTTTTGCATTAAAAAAGACAACATAACAGGTAAACAGGTCTAGCAAGTTAAACGGGTGTTTAAATATTGTCAATAAGCTTTTAGTGTGTGCGTAAAATGGCAAGGTGAGTTAAGGGGTATCTGTTACCACTAAAAATAGGGTACACGCTAGATAACCTGAGCTCGGCTTAACAAATGTTTCTCTAGCAGTTATTTTCCTAACTTCTTCGTTAAATAGCCCTTAAACCGAGTTAGGTAGATAATAAAAAGCCCAAACAATGTTGGGCAGTTTAAGTATGAATTTAGGTATTAAGTCTAGATATTAAGTTTCGCTGTTAAATATGTTACTTGTAATTAGCTAGGCTAATTATTTTGTTAAATAGCAGTATAAGAAGAAAAACTAGAACTCTTCAAGCATATACTCTAACGAGTCATCAAATACTTTTAAGTCTTTTTCTAATTGAAATTTATCACGTAGTGATTCAATTTCTCGCCATTTTCTTTTTTTAGTTATCGTAGCACGGCTTTTTTCTGGTTGCTCTGTAGACTCTAAAACACGGTTTAAATTATCCATAAAGTACCCCTGATATTACAAAGTAAATACAACAGCTATTTTAATACCATAATTATGAAGTTGTGCAAATAAAAAAACGCATATTTACTTAAAAATATGCGTTTTAATCACACGTTTTCTGCTATTTTTTAAAGCATATTTTGTTTGAAAATATAGCGTTAGGTGCTTTAGTGGTAACCTTTATGAATTATTAATAAAAGTTACAGTAAGTCGGTTAATTGTTTCTCTAATTTAACCTGATCAATTGCGAAGTTACGAATACCTTCTGCTAGCTTTTCAGTTGCCATTGCATCTTCATTCATTTCCCAGCGAAATTGTGCTTGTGTTAACGCTGACTCATTAGATGGCGTTGCATCACTGGCAGTTAATTTAGTTTCAATTGTTTCTGTACTGTTGGCTAACTCATCCATTAATTGTGGACTAATAGTTAAACGATCACAGCCTGCTAAGGCTAGAATTTCACCAATATTTCTAAAGCTGGCACCCATAACTACAGTGTTAAAACCTTGTTGCTTGTAATAGTTATAAATACTGGTTACTGAAACAACACCAGGGTCTTCATCACTAGGGTACTCTGTACGGCCGGTATCTTTTTTGTACCAGTCAAGAATACGACCAACAAAAGGAGAAATAAGATAAACACCCGCTTCTGCACAAGCACGTGCTTGAGCAAAGCTAAATAATAAAGTGAGGTTACAGTTAATACCTTCGCTTTCTAATTGTTCAGCGGCTTTAATGCCTTCCCAAGTAGAAGCAAGTTTGATTAAAATTCTGTCGTTGCTAATACCTGCTTCGTTGTACATAGCAATCAGCTTATGTGCTTTAGTAATTGAGGCTTTGGTATCAAATGATAAACGGGCATCAACTTCGGTTGAAATACGGCCAGGGACAATTTTTAGAATTTCTAAACCAATCAACACAGAAAGTTTATCTGCGGCATCAATCACTTGTTGAGCGGCATCATTCGACTGTGTTTTTGCCCATGCTACTGAGTCAGCCACTAGTTGCTGGTATGCAGGTAATGAAGCGGCTTTTAATAAAAGTGATGGGTTTGTTGTTGCGTCTTGCGGTTGAAACTTAGCAATAGCCTCAATATCACCCGTATCAGCAACAACGGTTGTTACTTTCTTTAATTGTGCAAGCTGTGAAGAAGAGTTTGTCATAACGTAACCTTAAAATAGTGTCTTGGAAATATTGACTACAGCATAGCGTTGATAGCCAGTATATAAATGTAGCTGATGAAATATTACAACATAAAAGCGTAAAAGTACCAAGTAATGCGTAATAAACTGTAATTTTATTCTATTTCTTTTTTTAGGTACTTTTTGCATAACTTTCTAAGTCACTTATGCCTGGGGATGTGTTATAGTTCTGCACTATAAAATACACCCGTTTATTAGAAGGTTAGCCATGTTACTTGTTGTTTCTCCAGCAAAAAAATTAGATTTTGAATCTGACTTAGCGACTGAAAAATTCAGCCAGCCAACATTACTTGAGCACAGTCAGTTACTTATTGATGACTGCGTTAAACTATCTCCCGATCAAATAGCGACGTTAATGAAGCTTAGCGATAAATTAGCGGGGTTGAACGCAGCACGCTTTGGTGAGTGGTCTACGCCATTTACTTGTGCGAATGCTAGGCAAGCCATTTTGAGCTTTAATGGTGATGTTTATACGGGGTTAGATGCACAATCGTTTAGCGATAGCGACTTTGAGTTTGCCCAACAGCACTTTAGAATTTTATCGGGGTTATACGGCTTACTTAAACCACTTGATTTAATTCAAGCTTATCGCCTTGAAATGGGCTGTAAATTGGCTAATTGTCGAGGTGATAACTTATATCAATTTTGGGGTGATATTATTACCAATGAGTTAAATGAAGCGCTTGCGGCTCAAGGGGATGATGTTTTAATTAACCTTGCTTCAACTGAGTATTTCAAGTCAGTAAAGAAAAAGTCGTTAAAAGGCACCATTATTACCCCGAACTTTAAAGATTGGAAAAATGGTCAATATAAAATGATCAGCTTCTTTGCCAAAAAAGCGCGCGGTATGATGGCACGTTACATTATCCAAAATAAGTTGACCTCTGTTGAACAAATTAAAGGTTTTGACTTAGGCGGCTATCAATATGATGAAGCTTTATCTAAAGGTAATGATTGGGTGTTTACTCGCAAAGAAGTAGAGTAATAGTGCGCAGAGTTATCTGAAGTAGCTAATCATCAAGAGTAATCGTTGCAACCAATAAAAAGCCTGTCAACATTTGTTGTACAGGCTTTTTAGTATAATATTTAAAGGGTTAGTTAATCTGAACTTAGGTTGGCTTATTACCAGAAGCTGCGCATCGCTAAGGTTAAACCCCAGCCTGCATATTCGCCGCCATCGTTAGCACTGTCTTGCATTTTTGCGTAATGTACACCGGCCTGAAATTTCAATTTATGGCCATTAACTAGATAGTTCATACCGCCATAAACCTCTTGGTATTGATCGCCTCGGCCGCTGACAATGTCGCGATCATAACGACCAAGTCTTACGCCATTATTATCTTTACTGTTTAGATAAGTATAACGAGCAACCCAAATCAATTTTTCTGTTTGTTGCAAAGTTGGCATTAACACCATTCCAAATAGGTTACTTTGACCTAAGTCACCTTTGCCCCATGAAATATCAGTATCTAAGCCCCATGCTTGTTGCTTTAATTTACTTGATACACTGACTATTTGAGAAAATTTTCGAGTATTACCATGTTCATGAGTATCGTTGTAAACATAATCTATACCCAGCTCGCCTTGCTCCCAAAGTGCATTTTTTTCGAGTTTTTTTGAGGTTGATAAAAGTGCGAAGTAACTTGCTTCTTTTACTGATAACTCATCAGAGCCATCACTTGAAAAGACACCTGTTTTATACTTCCAGCCATTGCTTAAACTGCTCTTAACGCTAACCCCTGTAAAATATTCAGCAGTAAACCATAAGTTATTACTAAGGTTATTACGTTGCGGCGTTAATAAACGATTTGACGAGGTTTTACCGTCTAAGGTAAAGCCGGTAGACTGCTTGAGAAATTTTAGCTCAGTATTTTTATTTAGCGCCCAAGCAACATTGGCATCGGTTAAACGACGATATGAGTCATCAAGACTAGTATTTAGGTTAAAATCACCTTCTAACGCGAACTTGAACTCGCCTTTTTTGGCTTTAAAACCAAAGCGAAAGCGTCGCCATTCGGTGTCATTAAATTCACCTTGCTCAGCATCAACCCAAGTTGAGTCAAGCTGTAGTCGACCAGATAGCTTAAAATAATCACCTTGTTCATTCTGATAAAGCTCAGCCATTTTCCAAGCATCGTTGAAGCTAGTATCACTTGATTGATTTGAAGGTGCTGCATATGCATTTAACGCGCTAACGCTGCTTAATGCGCCAATCACCGATAAAGTTAATAGGTTTTTCTTAGATATCATTTTCACAGTAGTCTTTTTCATTTTGAAGTTGAATGGTTAAGTTGAATGGTTAAGTTGAAATTTGCCAGCGTATTTATTACCCGAGCAGATAATGCCAACTTAATTCATTAATAGATGACGTTATGATTACAATTACAACATTTTTATGTGACAAGTTTGTGACATGAGTGGATTATGACAAAAAAAAACACTCGCTATCAAGACAAAGCGAGTGTTTTTAGTGTTAGGCTATTATGGTAACCGTCTTATTATTAGAAACGGTATTCTGCACCAGCGTAGTAAAAGGCGCCATTAAAGCCAAAAGGAGCTGAGCGACGAGAGTAAGTAAATACGCCAGGGCTACTAACAATTACGTTACCGCTAGCATCAACAATAGTCCCTGTTCTCGAGTTACCTATTTCGTTTTTATCAGGCATGACATCAAATAAATTATTACCACCAATGTTAAATGATAATTGCTCGTTAACCTGATAACTAACACGTAAATCGGTTAGTATTTCAGCACCATAGGTTTGTCTACCACCATCGGTAACTGTGTATTCGCCGTAACGGTTAAATGCTAGATTAACGGTAAAGTCATTAATACGATACAAACCTGATAAGCTAATTCTATCTTGGGGTTGCCACTCTTCAATAATAGAAATATCTTGCTCGGAGAAAATATCCTCAGGTGGAATATCACCTAAGCCGCTATCGGGTGGTGTGAATATATTAACCACATCGGTTTCAGTAAAATTGGCTGCAAAGGTTAAGTCTAAATCACCACCGAGCATTTCACCGTTCCAAGTAGCAATAATATCTACCCCTTGTGTTTCTGTATCTGCACCATTTAGGAAGAATTGACCACCACCTGCGCCTGAGGCTTGCAGTGCAGCATCTAAGGCTGGAGATAAACCTTCACCCAACGAGTTACTTAAGACAATACGATCATCAATATCAATGGTATAAAAATCAACGGTTAAGTTAATACTATCGGCTATTCTAATCACGGTTCCTAAGCTAAAGTTGGTTGACTCCTCTTCTTTTAATTGTGGGATACCAATGGCTTGCGCTAAGTTACTATCGTTTCTAAATGTTCCCACTTGAACAGCAATTTGATCGCCATCAGGATCATTCGGGTTGGTCTTAAACTGTGTACTAATATTATTAAAGTAGAGCTGCTGCATTGACGGAGCTCTAAAGCCGGTACTCATTGCACCACGTAATGCAATATCTTCGGTAATTGACCAATTCGCGGCAAGTTTGAAATTAGTGCTATCACCAAAGCCGTCATAATCATCGTAACGCACAGCGCCACTAACAATTAAATCATCGGTAATTTCCGTTTCAGCATCCAGATAAAATGAAATAACATCACGGGTTTCATCAACAGCCGATACCGGGCCTATACCGCCAAAGCCTTGAGTACCAGCACTTCTATCGGTGGGAAATAAGCTAACACCATTTACGGTGTCGTAATCTCTATATGAATATTCTGCGCCAGGGGTTACTTTGTAAGTATCAGTGCGAATTTCAGCGCCCATTGCCAATGAAAATAAGTCAAAATCTTGAGTATAATCAAGATTCAAGGTTGATAAGCTTAGCTCCAACCCGTAGGCAGAAGCTTCGCTAGGTACTGCAGCGCGAATTTCATCAGGAGTAATACTCGCTAAGGAGCCATCGTCATTGTACTGTAGTGCATTGGCATACGATGAATTAATCGTGTTGCTGGTGGTGTAATCAATGGTGTTTTGACCATAAGTGTAAGAAAAATCTAAACTGGCACCATTGTCAAATTCAGTTAAGTAGCCAAAGTTGTATGACATATCTTTAATATCTGAATTTATTTTAGGTAGAAACCCCATAGGAACAGTCGCGTCACCATCTTGTAGTGGCGCATTACCACCGGTATTGTTGTTATGACGAAAGAATGCGGCAGACTCGTTATCGCGATTAGAGTAGGTAATAAAACCATAAAGCTCACCTTCACCAAGCTCATAACCGGTATTTACGGTTAAACCAAACTGTTCAGAGTCGGCATCACCAATTCGAAAGGTATTACGAGGTGCCGTTGCTTCTCTTGGATCGCCAAGTAGTGAAGTACCATTACCTAAATCAGTACATCCCGAGAACTGACAAGAGCCATGCAAACCTGCGCGATTAGTAAAACCTCTATCTCTAAAGTTAAGGGTGGTATTTAAATAGCCTTTATCGCCAAGTGCAAAGCCTTTTGAAATATCTATGTTAGTGGTTTCTCCATCACCTTCTGAATATTCACCGTAAGAAAGTGCGACTTTACCGCCTTCATCAGCGTCATCAAGAATGATATTAATAACACCAGCAATAGCGTCAGAGCCATACTGAGCGGCAGCGCCATCACGTAACACTTCAATGCGTTTTATTGAGGCGGCAGGAATCGCATTCATATCTGTTCCCGCGGTGCCTCGACCAACAGAGGTATTAATGTGAATAAGGCTGGCTTGATGACGACGCTTGCCGTTTACCAATACTAAGGTTTGATCTGGGCCTAAACCCCTTAACGTTGCTGGTCTGAGTGCATCAGTGCCGTCACTAATGGCAGAGCTTGAAAAGTTAAATGAAGGTGCAATTGCTTGCAGCATTCTACCAACTTCTGTTTGACCTGTGTTTGCTAGTGCTTCTGCTGAAAGAATATCAACCGGCACTGGTAACTCATCAACAGAGCGACCACTGACGCGGCTACCAATAACAGATATTTGTTCTACGTCTTCTAATGAGGCTTTTGAGGGCTCTTGGGCTAAAGCACTTTGGCTAGCTACACCAAGTAAAATAGGTATTAGTGTGGTATTTATTATTTGTTTTTTACGATTGTACATTGTGAATATTCCCTATCATGTTTAGTAACTTAACTGCGTAAGCTATTAACAACATCGATTAACGTCCGTATTATTATCATTTATCGGTTGTAATCGAATAATAACCTTTTAATTCATTTACTTGCTAAAGCGTAGTCGAATAAAGTTAAAATACAATGTTTTTAAATAACTTGAGGGAAGGAGAGTGCCTGATAAGAAGTAATGCGCTGAGTAAGTCGAACTCAGGTTGATCAATAAAGCAGCCATAAAAGCGCGCTATGCAAATAATAAAAAACCGCTGCTATGTTAGTAATTAACCTGAGCTCGGCTTAACAAATGTTTCTCTAGCAGCTACTTTTCCTAACTTCTTCGTTAAATTTACTTGCAATAGGCTAGCTATTGACGCGAAATTTGCCTTGAATTAAGAAAAACTATCAAGCTAGAGACTCAGAAAAGTAATTTTTCTGATATTTCAATTTGTTAAATATCTCTTAAACCGAGTTCAGGTTAATTAAACATGTGAGCGGCTTATTTATTGTTATAAAAATTTATTGCTATAAAAATTTATTTTTTAGCGCGTTTGGCTTGTTTTTTCGCTTGCTTTTTTGCCTTGGCTTTTTTCTGTGACGTGGTCAGTTTTACTTTCGCTTTTTTGTTAGCAACGCG
The DNA here is from genome assembly GCF_039523295.1 of Colwellia asteriadis. Lineage (NCBI taxonomy): Bacteria > Pseudomonadati > Pseudomonadota > Gammaproteobacteria > Alteromonadales > Colwelliaceae > Colwellia > Colwellia asteriadis. The sequence continues at coordinate 109,466 of NZ_BAAAFA010000009.1, forward strand.
GGACTCTTTATGCTTAGGGCGAAGCTCTTCAATAACACGGCGCGATAAGCGCTCGTCAACGTAACGCTCAATTTTACCCACAACAGGCATATCATGCGCTTCAACTAATGATATTGCCGTGCCTTTATTACCAGCACGGCCGGTTCTGCCAATACGGTGCACGTAAATATCTGTTTTACGTGGCATATCAAAGTTAATAACGTGGCTAATATCGTCAATATCTAAACCACGGGCGGCAACATCGGTGGCAACTAATACTTTGATTTCACCACTTTTAAAACGCTCAATGGCTTTGTTACGTTTATCTTGCGGCATTTTGCCTTCAAGCCACACACAAGGCAGCTCTTCGGCATATAATTTACCTGAAAGATATTGTACTGTTTCGCGTTTATTAGCAAAAACGACGGTACGATTAACGCCTTCTTGTTTAAGAATATGCACTAAAAGCTTTAATTTATGATCGCTATTATCAGCTAAGTGCAACCACTGATGAATAACCGCCTTTTCTTTACGTGACGGATTAGACTCTAAAAAGACTGGCTCATTTAATACTTCTTTAGAAAAGCGTAAAACCCCAGCACCTTCTAATGTTGCCGAAAATAACATGGTTTGCTTACGCCAGCGTGCTTCGCCAACAATACGATCAATAGTTTCTCTAAAGCCCATATCAAGCATTCGGTCTGCTTCATCTAATACGAGAATTTCAATTTCACGAGCATCAAATTGCTCATTCTCAATGTATTCTAATAAACGACCAGGGGTTGCCACTAAAATATCAGTGGTGCTATTTAAGATATCACTGTGACTACCATAATTAACGCCACCGGTAATAACACCCGTTTTAATATTGGTTAGTTCAGCAATTTTTTCACTGTCTTCACCGATTTGAATCGCTAATTCACGGGTTGGCGTTAAAATTAATACGCGAGGAAAGCCCGGTTGTGTTCTTGGGTAATCAAGTAAGTGTTGAGCAATTGGCAGTAAAAAAGCGGCGGTTTTGCCGGTTCCTGTCGGCGCAGAAGCAAGAATGTCTTTACCTTGCATCGCCTCAGGAATAACTAACTCTTGAATAGATGTTGGTTTGGTATAACCCGCTTTTTTGACACTGGCTAATAACTCAGAGTCGAGATCAAATTGCTCAAACATAGGGAATAATTCACTAACTGTTAAATAAATACAAATATGGCGGCAATTATAGTGACTTTCGTGCTTGCTGTAACCCTTTAATCGTTAATGCTGGTCAATTACGGGTTAGAGTAACTCGCTATATTCAAGTAAAATTTGCTCACACCACTGCTCGATACGTTCATCGGTTAAATTATATTGGGTATCTTCATCTAAAGATAAACCAACAAAGTGGCTTTCATCGTCACTCAGTGCTTTTGATGCGGTAAACTCGTAACCTTCATTTGGCCAGTAACCAATAACGTTAGCCTGTTGAACAAGTACTTGCTCGTGGAGCATACCTAAAGCATCTTGAAACCATTCGGTGTAACCAATTTGATCGCCCATGCCATACAAAGCAACAATTTTATCTGATAAATCAAGCGAGTTAATATCTTGCCAAATAGACTCCCAGTCTTCTTGTAGCTCGCCATAATCCCAGGTAGAAATACCAAAAATAATGAAGTCATAATCAAGGCAGAGTGAAAGTGGCTGATCTTTTATATTAAATATATCAACTAAATCTTCACCTATTGCTGCTTGTATTTTTTCAGCAACTATTTCAGTGTAACAAGTGGTTGAACCATAAAATAAGCCTATTTTCATTTGCGATCTCGTTCGTTGGATTTACATCAATAATAAAATGGTGTTGTGTAACTTTGTGCTCTAAGTGCTTAGTTACCTAGATTTAGTTACTTAAATTTAGTTATCTAGCGTAGTAAGTCATCATACTTAGTAACACTTTCGCTGAGTTTATCAGAAGATATGCCTTTAGTTTTGCTATTTATCCGATAAAATAACCGTTTTAGCTAAAAAAATTGCAATATGTTTAACTAGGCTGTAATTTCACACGCTAAAGTACGGTCTTTAATGAAAGCTTAATTTTATTCGTATTAATACATCACCTTTATGGAAGTTTCTATGCACAGCAAATTTATTACCTATGTCATCACCGCGATAGTATTTATTGTACCGACCACGTTAGCCCAAGTAGCTATTGCGAATGAAAATGTACCCGCTTTAATCGCAAGCTCTCCTAGTGACAAATTTGATGCGCAAATGCTAAAAGAAGTCGTTGGAAATAAATTAGGGCTAAATGTAGTTAAAGTTGAAAAAACACCAATGAATGATTTAGCGGCTATTCATACCGAGCAAGGACTTTTCTATTCTAGTTATAACGGTGAATTTTTAATTCATGGCAAACTTTATAGCATTAAAAATGAACTGACTGATTTAACCGAGCAAAGCTTAGCTGCTATACGTCTTGAAGGGGTAAAGTCATTTGCTAATGATGTTATTACGTATCCAGCTAAAGATGAAAAATATGTAGTGACAGTTTTTACTGATATTACTTGTGGTTATTGTCGTAAAATGCACGCTGAAATGGCTGAGTATAATAAACTCGGTATTACCTTTCGCTATTTAGCTTATCCGCGCTCAGGTATTAACGATCGTTTAGGTAACTTTACCGATGGCTTTAAAGATTTACGCTCAGTGTGGTGTAATGATGACTCTGCCGATGCGTTAACACGAGCAAAATCAGGTGCAGGTATTGCTTATAGAATTTGTGATAAGCCTATTGAAGCGCAATTTAACTTTGGTCGCCAAATTGGTGTTACAGGTACACCAGCAATTATTTTGCCTAACGGTATGATGGTGCCAGGTTACAAGCCGCCAGCACAACTTGAAGCAATATTAAAAGAAGTTTAATGTAAGAACCTTAATGTAAAGCCTTACATTGAAGTGTCATATAAAAAGCAGTGATCACGATCACTGCTTTTTTGTAACTGGCTATTGAGTAAGTTTTTTAAATTACAGTATTTTATAAAAAAGATAAGAAGATTAGTAACCTATGAGTAAAAAAATAATTCGTCGCACACCAGTAGACTATAGCCATTTACCTCCTCATCTTCCTGCAATTATTAAACAAGTTTATGCCGCGCGAGCCGTTAAATCAGCAAGCGAACTTGAACTTAAAGTGAATAACTTACATGGTGTTACCGAACTTGCTTCATCATTAATGGGTATAAATACTGCCTGTGAATTGCTGTATCAAGCCTTAATCAACAAAACACATATTATTATTGTGGGTGACTTTGATGCCGATGGTGCTACGAGCACCGCTTTAATGATGACAGCGTTTAACTTATTTGGTAGCACACATCATAACTTTATTGTGCCAAATCGTTTTGAATACGGTTATGGCTTAACTCCTGAAATAGTTGATATTGCAGCAAGCCAAGGAGCGCAACTGTTAATTACCGTCGATAATGGTATTAGCTGTATTGCGGGAGTGAAGCGCGCTAAAGACTTGGGAATGCAAGTGATTGTTACCGACCACCATTTACCAGGACATAGCTTGCCTAATGCTGATGCTATTGTTAACCCTAATCAAGTCGGCTGTACCTTCCCAAGCAAATCGCTTGCTGGTGTCGGTGTCGCTTTTTATGTCATGCTGGCGCTAAGAAAATATTGTCGCGAGCAAAATTATTTCAGTGAATATCACATCCCTGAGCCTAATATTGCGCAGTTACTTGATTTAGTTGCCTTAGGTACAGTAGCTGATGTGGTCTCACTTGATGGCAATAACCGTATTTTAGTTGAGCAAGGCTTAAAGCGTATAAGAGCAGGGCAAACTCGTCCGGGTATTCAGGCATTGATTGAAATTGCTAATAAAAACCAACAACGCTTAGTGGCGAGCGATTTTGGCTTTGCACTCGGCCCAAGAATTAACGCGGCTGGACGTTTAGATGATATGGCTTATGGTATTAACTGTTTACTAGCGAGTGATTTATCAAGCGCAAGGGTAATGGCGGCAGAGCTTGATGATTTAAATAAAGCACGTCGTGAAATAGAGCAGGGTATGCAAGGTGAGGCTGAACGGGTGTTAAGTTCACTTAACTTCGATGCGTTTAACTTTAATGAAACGAGCACAGCAAAAGACAATAAAGCTGACTTTCCAAGTGCCATTGCACTGTATCAAAAAGATTGGCATCAAGGGGTTATTGGTATTGTTGCCGGGCGTTTAAAAGAAAAATTTCACCGTCCCTGTATTGTTTTTGCCAATGGCAGTGATGATGAAGTCAATGATGAGCAGTCGAGAGAAATAAAAGGCTCAGCGCGCTCTATTCCAGGGTTACATATTCGAGATTTATTAGAACATATTGACAGTCAACACCCTGGGCTTATTCTGAAATTTGGTGGCCATGCCATGGCGGCAGGTTTATCAATAAAACAGTGTGACTTTACTCGTTTTCAAACTTTATTTGACCAATTAGCTAGTCAATGGCTTAAACCTGAAGACTTACAGAGTATTATTTTATCTGACGGCGCTTTGCCGGTTGAAAATTTGAACCTAGACTTTGCTGAATTACTCAGAGATTCAGGACCATGGGGACAAAACTTTCCTGAGCCATTATTCGACGATACTTTTACTTTAATTCAGCAGCGCATTGTTGGCGAAAAACATTTGAAAGTTGTGGTGCAAAAGTCGTCTAACGGAGGGAATCAAGTGTTTGACGGTATTGCTTTTAATATTGATATTAACGCTTGGCCTAATACTCAAGCTACACAAGTGCACTTAGCTTATCGACTTGATGTGAATGAATTTAGAGGTAAACGTAGCGTGCAATTAATGATTGAAAATATCACCGCGGTGTAACATACGTTTATTATTATAAAGATAATGTAAATTTAGATATTGCGACAACATCGTGAGAAAGTAATGGAAAATTCACTCGCAGCTATACCGTTAGCCAACCTTGCTATTGCATTTTTACCTGTATTGTTAGTGCTTATTATTTTAGTGCAATGGTCACTGCCTACTAAAAATACCTTACATGCCTTAGTGCGTATGCTAGTGCAATTATTGTTAGTCGGTTATGTACTCAGTTATATTTTTGAAAGCGATAATGCTTGGGTAATTGGCTTACTATTATTACTGATGATAGCTGTTTCAAGTTGGATCGCGCTTAATAATATTGAGCAACCTAAAATAGTGTTATTTAAGCAAACCTTTATCGCAATTTTTATTAGCGGTGTTTTTATTCTAATTGTCATAACACAAGGTGTATTACATTTATCACCTTGGTACCAACCGAAGGTTATTATTCCATTAGCAGGAATGGTTTTTGCTAACTGTATGAACAGTGTCAGCTTATCAGGAGAGCGATTTTTTTCTGAACGTCAACGTGCACAAACCTATATTAATGCGCGTAATATTGCCTTTAAGGCCTCAATGATCCCTAATGTTAATGCGCTTTTTGCGGTGGGAATAGTATCACTGCCGGGGATGATGACGGGGCAAATACTCGCAGGGGTATCCCCATTTATTGCCGCACGTTATCAAGTTATGGTGATGTGTATGATTTTTGCGTCAGCTGGCTTAGCTTCAGCTATTTTTTTAAGGTTAAATAAAGGTTATAAGTAGTTAAACATGGCCTTCTAATTTATCTTTATTTATTGCTGCCAAACTTCATTGCACTGCCAGCTATCTATCCATTGCGGTATTTCATTGGCGGGCATCGGCTTGGCAATACCGTAGCCTTGTGCTAAGTCACAACCAAGCTTTAATAATGCTTTACCATGTTCAATTGTTTCGACACCCTCGGCTATGACGTTACGCTTGAAAGATTTAGCTAAAGCAATAACCCCTTCGACAATTGCCGAATCATCAGGATCGCATAGCATATCTCGTACAAAGCTTTGATCTATTTTAATCAGGCTTGCAGGAAGACGTCTCAGGTAAGTTAAAGATGAATACCCGGTACCAAAGTCATCTAACGCAAAGTTTACGCCTAATTTTATGCACGCATTCATTGTAGCTGAGACATGGCTTATGTCGTCTAGAGCACTTGTTTCAAGCACTTCTAGCTCTAAGAGGTGAGGCTCAACATCTGGATGGCTTTTCAGTAACTTTATAATGTTTTTAGTGAACTTAGGTTGCTGTAACTGTACAGCAGCAATATTTACACTGATATTGAGCGGGGGATGAAGCCCCTGTTTTTGCCATTGACTAATTTGTGTTAAAGCTGAATTAATAACCCATTCACCCATTTCAATATTCATAGGGTTGTTTTCAATAATGGGTAAAAACTCAGCTGGGCTTAATAGCCCTTTTTTCGGATGTTGCCAGCGGATAAGAGCTTCAAAACCAATTACAGTACCAGATCTCATATTCACTTTGGGCTGATAATGAAGTACAAATTCATTATGATCTAAAGCATGACGAATAGCATTGAGGCCCTCTCGTTGTACTTTTACAGCATCATCTTGAGCTATATCAAATAGATGGTGGCGATTTTTACCCCTTTCTTTTGCAATATACATAGCTTGATCAGCATGACGCATGAGTTGATCGGCATCAACGTTATCTTGTGGATAAAGAGTTACTCCAATGCTAGCGGAAACATTTAAAATGGCACCATTAACCATAACGGGATCCGATGCAGCTAATAAAAGACGCTCTAATATAGGCACGTAATCCATTGGGGTAATTTTTTCCGGCAAGTTTGTTAATACAGCTACAAATTCATCTCCGCCAATACGAGCTAAGCTATCACCTTCGCGTAATGATGCTTTCATCAACCCCGAAAGAGAAATTAGCAGTTCATCACCGATGTCGTGACCGTAAGCATCATTAATCGCTTTAAAACCGTCTAAATCTAGAAAAACTACAGCAAGAGACTGCTTTTGACGATTACACTGTAATAGTGCTTGAGATAGGCGATCTGCAAGCAATACCCGGTTGGGTAAATTAGTAAGTACGTCGAAATGTGCTATATGCTCTAACTGTTTTTGGTATTCTTTCATTGAAGTAATATCATTAGCTAAAATAACATAATGGCTAATTTTATTATGCTCATCACGTACAGCACTAATAGTTTGCATTTCTGTATATTTTTTTCCGCTTTTATGACGACTAACTACCTCGCCGATCCAGTAGCCGTTAGCATTAACCTCTTCCCACATCACATCATGAAATTCGGGCGAATGAACATCAGACATTAAGGACTGTGGTTTTTTTCCTAATACTTCCTCATGATAGTAACCTGATACTTCACTAAACCGAGCATTAACATTAATAATATGATTATTTTCATCAGTAATGATAATACTTTCTCGCGCATGAGAAAATACGCTAGCAGCGAGCTTTAGTTTGTCTTCAGTATGTTTTTTTTCTATAGCAATACTAGCTAAACTTGCAGTTTGCTCAATTACGGTAAGGTCTGCTTTGGTTGGTGCATTAATTTCATTATGGTATATAGCAAAAGTACCTAAAACGTCTCCCTCTGTAGATCTTATTGGCTCTGACCAGCAAGAAGCTAGCCCAGCTTCTTTAGCTAATCCTTTATAAGGCTCCCAATAAGGGTGACTTTCAATATCGTCTACAATAATACGCTCATTCATGAAAGCTGCTGTACCGCAAGAGCCAACACCGATGCCTATTTCGACGCCATGAATAGCTTCACTATAAAATGTAGGAAGACGAGGGGCAGAGCCACTTATTAGATGTTGTCCTGAATTATCTAATAGTAAGATACTACAAATCATCTCAGGGTTATCTTGCTCAACAAGGTGCAAAATTGCATCAAGAATAATAGCTAGTGGCTTACCACTAGTAATAAGCTCTAATACATGGCGATGAGACTTTTTACGTAATTCGTTTTTTTTACGCTCAGTAATATCGTGTATGACGCCAATCAGGTAGCGATTACCTAAATTATCGGTGAAGCGACTTTTTCTTGTACTAATTATCTTAACTTGCTCAGCACTAAGGGTAAGTGTTTCTTCGCATAGAATCTCCTTTCCTTCTTCAAGGACTTTTTTATCAATAGCAAGAAAGTGCTCTCTTTCCGATGGGGGGACTTTTTCAGCTAACGTTTTACCTATGATGCCTTTTCTTGATAGCCCAAATAGTTGGCAAAAAGCGTTATTAACTAGTATTAATTTACACTCATTATCTTTTACAAAGATAGGATCTCTTGTATTAGTGAGAATTGCATGAAGGTAAAGCTTCGTTTGTTCATTATTTATGAAGGTTAACGTTGACGTATCTTGGCTTTCTTTAAACGTCATTTAGTCTCTTCCTTGTGAAATAAAATTATAATGTTAAAGCTATTGTTAGGTATATAACCTGAACGCGGTTTAAGAGATATTTAATAAATTGACTTAATTTGTTTTATAAAACCTATCATTCGTTAGTTTTAAATATAGCAAAGAGATTATTTTATGAAAGTTATATAGCTTATTAGCCCGTATTACTTACTAAATAACCTGAGCTCGGCTTAACAAATGTTTATCTAGCAGCTACTTTTCCTAACTTCTTCGTTAAATTTACTTGCAATAGGCCAGCTATTGACGCGAAATTTGCCTTGCTTATCATATGAAAAGAAGAAAAACTATCAAGCTAGAGACTCATAAAAGTAATTTTTACTGATATTTCAATTTGTTAAATATCTCTTAAGCTGAGTTCAGGTTAAATAATAACAGTAATCAGATTTGATGAATTTCGATTTTCATTAAGACGCCTATTTTTAAATCACCGATAATGTCACGATAAGTTTTACATTTACTATTTGATTTTTAACGGTTTATTTTTATTTTCGTTCAGTAGTATAAAAATTATATTCTTGCAGAATAAAAGGTGCTACATTCTGCAAATCACGATACTTTCATCGATTATCACGAACTCAAAATCCGTCCTACATCAACTGAAAAAATCCTAAAGACTACGTATCGCGATAATAACTTTGGTCTAATTTTTTTAAGGAATATCAAACGTGTATAAAACACTTATTGTAGTGGATGATGAATACGTTGCATTGGATAAAGATCGCAGCGATGTGATCAGTTTTGAAAAGTATTTACGTGAGTACCCAAAACTAAATGAGCCGAAAACACGTATTATTAATTTATGTGACACCGAACAATACTTAAGCAAAGGTTACTATTGCTCACTATTGGCAGAGGCGCGCAACCATATTGTGTTACCTAGCGTAAAAACTATTAATGGTTTACGTAATTTAGCGCATGATAGCGATAACTTTGCGGTATTATCACATTTAACTATTGGCCTTAATACGGTTACTAATAAACATGTGTTTTTTGGTAAAAGTGATAGCAGTGAGTTAGATAAATTAACAGCAAAAATTTTTGCATTATACCCAGCCCCGTTATTAAATTTATCGGTACAACAGCTTAATGGTCAAGCAAATATTACCATTACTCGTATGTCATTTTGTGATCTTGATGAAGCGCAAAAGCAGTGCTTTTTAACACAACTTGAAGGCTTTAATAAAACCTTATGGCGAATTAATAACAGTCGTAAAAACTATCGTTGGGATATGGCTATATTAGTCGACCATCAAGATAAAGTGCCGCCAAGTAATAAAGAAGCTATTTCACGTTTTGTAAAAGCCGCGGCCAAATTTGGTATTAACGCCAACGTGGTAAGTATTGATCAAATTGATAATATCGCTCATTACGATGCTTTATTTATTCGAGAAACCACTGCGATAGATCACCATACTTATCGTTTAGCACGAAAAGCTGAAGATTTAGGGTTAGTTGTAATAGACGACTCAACCTCTATTTTACGCTGTTGTAATAAAGTGTATTTACACGATGCTTTTAATTATAAAAAGGTACGTAGTTTAAAAACTGAAGTGGTTAACAACCAAAGTGTAGAAACCATTACAGCACTAGAGCAAGCGTTTACTTACCCTGTGGTATTGAAATTGCCTGAAGGCTCTTTCTCTAATGGCGTATTTAAAGCGAAAAATAGGGAAGAGCTGTCAGCTAAATTAGACGAGCTATTAAAAGTGAGTGCATTGGTATTAGTACAAGAATACTTATATACCGAGTTTGACTGGCGCATTGGCGTATTAAACGGTAGAGCTATTTATGCTTGTAAATATTTAATGGCGCGCGGACATTGGCAAATTTATAACCACAGCGCTAAACGCTTTTTCTCAGGTGATTTTGAAACGCTGCCAACGTTTGAAGTGCCTAAATATGTTTTAGATTCAGCATTACGCGCAGCAAGTGTCGTTGGCACAGGGCTTTATGGCGTAGATATTAAGGCTGTTGATAATAAAGCCTATGTACTTGAAGTGAATGATAACCCGAGCATAGATTACAAAGTTGAAGATGCCTACCTAAAAGATGAATTATACATGCAAGTTATGGCAGAGTTTAATCGTCGCTTAGAAGAGCGTGGTCGATAATAATGGCTAACACACGGGGCAATGTGCATTACCGTATCGCACAAAGTAGCGATTTAAATGCTTTAGTCGCTCTAGAGAATAACTGTTTCGAGCAAGACAAATTAAGTAAGCGTAGTTTACAGCATTGGATCAAAGCGCATCACGGTATTTTATTAATCGCCGAGCGTTATATTGACGCGAGCTCTGAGCTTCAACAGCTTATTGGTTATGGCTTAGTTTGGTGTCATAAAGGTACGCGTTTAGCACGTTTATATTCTTTAGCGGTAGCGCCAGCGTGTCGAGGACAGCATATTGCCAGCGGTCTTTTAGCGCAACTTGAACAAGAAACGCTAATACGTAACCATTATTTTTTACGCTTAGAAGTGGCTAAGAACAATGGCGCAGCCATTAAGTTATACCAGGGTTTAGGTTATCGTGTTTTTGGTGAATACAGTGATTATTATGAGGATCACAGTGATGCTTATCGTATGCAAAAACAGCTATTACGAAAAACACCATCAGACTTTCAAACCATAACACCTTGGTACCAACAAACCACTGAGTTTACCTGTGGTCCAGCCTCATTAATGATGGCAATGAACAGTTTACATGCTCCAATAGTGATGACGCAGCGTTTAGAATTAGACTTGTGGCGTGAAGCAACCACCATTTTTATGACCTCAGGTCATGGTGGTTGTCATCCTGTTGGCTTAGGTAACGCTGCTAAAAAGCGAGGTTTTGACGCTAAAGTTTTTATTAACCAGCAAACTCCTTTATTTGTCGATGGAGTAAGAGCCCCTCATAAAAAGCACATTATGCAAAGTGTCCATCAACAATTTATTGAAGACGCTCAAGCGCTGGCGGTTGATGTGAGGTTTGATGATATTAATCAACACCAGCTGGCGAAATTACTCAGTGATGGCTATGCGGTTATTTTATTAATTAGCACCTACCGCTTAGATGGAAAAAAAGCACCGCACTGGGTTACCGTGACCGGTTTTGATGAATTATGCTTTTATGTGAACGATCCAGACTTAGACGATAAACAGCAGCTACCTATTGATTGCCAATATTTACCAATATCAGGTGATGACTTCGACAAAATGTCGATGTTTGGCGGTGGAAAACTACGTACTGCAGTGGCAATTAAACGATCGTAAAAGCAGAACATTACCATCGTTTACATGGCAGCAGCTATTCAATTTATAGCCGTTTATTTACCCCCATATTTACGTTACAATGCGCGACTATTTGCGTTTTGTCGCTTGCCGTATTTTTTGCGTGGTAATTTAAGTCAGTCAATGGCGTTATTAAATTAGCGTTGACCACGCGCTAGCAACAATCGCTAACATGCCATAACTATTAGGAATGTTAGCGGATATTTTTTCAAAACGTCTATGTAATAAATTGATATAATTACAATAATTTAAAGTATTCAGAAGGCTTATGTTCGAAACTAACCCAGTATTAAGTAAGTTAAAAGAAATTCGCGAGCGTGCAAACCTGCTTAGGGGGTACCTTTGACTACGATGTTAAAGCCGAGCGCTTAATTGAAGTTACCCGCGAATTAGAATTACCCGATGTTTGGAATGAACCAGAAAGAGCGCAAGCGCTAGGAAAAGAGCGTAGCGCGCTTGAAGAAGTCGTAAAAACTATTGTTGAGCTTGAAACAGGCTGTGAAGATATTGAAGGCTTAGTGGAACTTGCTGTTGAAGAATCTGATCAAGATACTTTTGACGATGCAACAGCTGAAGCCGAAGCGCTTGATGCCGTTTTGGAAAAATTAGAGTTTCGTCGTATGTTTTCTGGCGAGCAAGACGCCAACAACTGTTATTTAGATATTCAATCAGGATCAGGCGGCACCGAAGCGCAAGACTGGGCAGAAATGCTGATGCGTATGTATTTACGCTGGGGTGAAGCACATGGTTATAAAACCGAAGCCATTGAAGTTACTGATGGCGATGTTGCTGGCATTAAAGGTTGTACGATAAAATACACCGGTGAATTTGCTTATGGCTGGTTACGTACTGAAACAGGGGTTCACCGTTTGGTTCGTAAATCACCGTTTGACTCATCTGGTCGTCGTCATACCTCATTTGCTTCAGCGTTTATTTACCCTGAAATAGATGACAATATTGATATTGACATTAACCCAGCTGATTTACGTACCGATACTTTCCGTGCTTCAGGTGCTGGTGGTCAGCATGTTAACAAAACAGACTCAGCAATTCGTATTACCCATATTCCAACGGGCGCTGTGGTTGCTTGTCAGGCTGACAGATCACAACATAAAAACCGCGCGACTGCGATGAAGTTGCTTAAAGCCAAGCTTTATGAAATGGAAATACAAAAGCAAAACGAAGGCAAACAAGAATTAGAAGATGGAAAATCAGATATTGGTTGGGGCAGTCAAATTCGCTCTTACGTACTTGATGATAGCCGTATTAAAGATTTAAGAACGGGTGTTGAAAACAGAAACACTCAAGCCGTACTTGACGGTGATTTAGATAAATTTATTGAAGCGAGTTTAAAGTCTGGCTTGTAAAATTACTGAATTACCTTTGAACCTATTGAACAAATTACAGATAACTTTGGAAATAAAATGACAGATAAAGCCAATAAAACCAGCCAAGAAAATAATGCATCCGCAGCGCAAGATGAAAACAAGCTAATTGCTGAGCGCCGCGTAAAACTTGAGAAAATTCGCTCAAATTCTACGGCGAATGGTTTTCCTAATGATTTCAATCGCGAACATTTAGCGGCAGACATTCAAGCGGAACATGGTGAAAAAACCAAAGAAGAGCTTGAAACACTGCAACTCACTTATGCTATTGCTGGTCGTATTATGGCTAAACGTGGACCATTTTTAGTAATTCAAGACTCATCGGGTCGTATTCAAGGTTACGCTGAAAAAACTGTACAAAAAGAAATTCGTGAAAAGTGGGGCTCGTTAGATATTGGCGATATCGTAGGTATTAAAGGTATTTTACATAAGTCAGGTAAAGGCGACCTTTACGTTAATATGGACGAATACTCATTACTAACTAAATCACTGCGTCCGTTACCAGAAAAATTCCACGGCTTGTCTGATCAAGAAATGAAGTATCGTCAGCGTTACGTTGATTTAATTATCAATGAAGACACACGTAACACCTTTAAAATCCGTTCAAAAATTGTTGCGGGTATTCGTAACTTTTTAACACAACGTGATTTTATGGAAGTTGAAACGCCAATGTTGCAAATCATACCTGGTGGCGCAACAGCCAAACCATTTATGACGCACCACAACACGTTTGATCTTGATATGTATTTACGTATCGCGCCTGAATTAAACTTGAAGCGTTTAGTGGTAGGTGGCTTTGACCGTGTATTTGAAATCAACAGAAGCTTTCGTAATGAAGGTATTTCAACACGTCACAATCCAGAATTTACGATGATCGAATTCTATCAAGCCTATGCTGATTACCATGACTTGATGAACACTACTGAAGACATGCTTCGTACTATTGCGCAAGATGTTTTAGGTACAACGACTATTCGTAATACCGTTAAAAATAGTGATGGCGAAGTAGTAGAAGAGAAATTCTATGACCTAGGTAAGCCGTTTGCACGTCTTTCAATGGTTGATGCTATTTTACAATACGGTAAAGATCACCGCGGTGCAGAGCAACTTGATGAAGCAGCATTACGTGATCCAGAAAACAACTTTGATGCGATTAAAGCGATGGCAAAAGCAGTTGGCGTAAAAGAAAGTGATGCGTCTAAAGTGTGGGGACCTGGTAAATACATCTGTGAAATTTTTGAAGAAGTAGCAGAGCATTTATTAGACCAGCCAACGTTCATTACAGAATACCCGTGGGAAGTTTCACCGCTTGCGCGTCGTAACGATGAAAACCCATTCATCACAGATCGTTTTGAATTCTTTGTTGGTGGTCGTGAGTTGGCTAACGGTTTCTCAGAGCTTAATGATGCAGAAGACCAAGCTGAACGTTTCCAAAAGCAAGTAACAGAAAAAGATGCGGGTGACGATGAGGCAATGCATTATGATGCTGATTATATCAATGCGCTTGAATACGGTTTACCGCCAACTGCCGGTGAAGGTATTGGTATCGATCGTTTAGTAATGTTATTTACTGATTCACCAAGCATTAAAGACGTTATTTTGTTCCCACATATGCGCCCTGAAGCTGAGTAAATCGTTTAGAAAGGGATTTTAGTTACCCTGAACTTTCTTTCTCAAGCGACACGTAATAAAAAGCCAAACATATGTTTGGCTTTTTAATTTTAGAAAGTGCCTAAAGGTTTTAATTATTTTAGGTGCTTATCAAAAAATGCCAACATCTCCGTTAATGTTTGAATACGATGCTTTTGTACACTAAAAATTGAATTTATATCTGAACTTGTAAGTTCAAAAGTAGGACTTTACTTAAACTAACCATTTAGTACGCTAAGATGATGTTAACTACTGGTTATTTTTTAGGTCAGTAATTAGCCAATTGCTGACATTAAGCCTTTGCAAATTCAGGAGCATATTTACTTAAATATTAATCAAGACTTTCTGCTCGTCTGTTAGACGGGTGTAAGCTCATTGCTGCCATTGATTGATCATATCCAATACTAGCTAGCACAACAAAAGCCTTAGCCATTAACTAATAAGGCTGTTGCAGCTTATTGATAACGCAAGTGTGGCCTAATTAACTTTGTGTTGAATTCTTGGTCTGATTAATAGCTGATGTAGTTATTAATGCTATGTGTATAAAATTCACTACTATCAATGTAAGTATTATTTTTAGCCAAATAATTGTTTGGCCTGAAAGCAACATTAATATACATAAGCTAAAAGTGAATAATAAAAATGTGATTGCGGCAGCATATAAGTGATAGAAAAGCTTAAGGTAACCAGCATTGCGCCATAATGTAAAGCTAGGGTTGTTTGATACTGAAAGAATATAAGCCCCTATTGCAGCTATGAAACCTGTCATAGTCATACTGAATGACGTTAATATGCTAATCAATAAATCAGTATTTTTAGGAACTATGTGAGGAAAGAGTGATACACCAATACATTTAGTTATGATCCAATAAATAAAAAGTAAAGCAGGGCTAAGTAATGCAGATATTAACCATATTCCTCTTGCAAATGATTTGATTTCATCATTGGAAAGCTGACGCATGTTTAACCTTCACTCTCATCAATTAAGTAAGTGTCTTTATTTGAAAGTTTAGACCAATTTGAGCAAGAATGGTCAGTCGTTATCCTGTCACTAACACCTTCAATATATGCGTTATAGGCATCTACAATAGACTGATTGGCGTATCTTTTATCTTGAATTTGCATCTCTATAGAAGCTTTCAAATAAGGGTTGATGATGTCAAAAAGTATCATCGAATGATCTAAGAAATAATCTTTAATGTTTTCCTGAAGGCTATTTTGTTTTGCCCTAAGGTGTACTTCTGCAAACTCTTTGCCATTAGTATCTGATTGTATTAAATCAAGTAGTGGCTTAATGTCTTTTTCAATTCCATTTTTAATGCCAGTACGCTTTACACTGATACTAATTTCTACATTGTTATCAGGTGTGTTACTTGCTAATAAACCAGACAAAATTCCATTCATACTGGTTTTTCCATTTAGGATTACGTTAGCTTGCGATATTAGCTTCAACTTCCCTACAGATGACTTACTAACTTCACTTTGAAGTGGTATTACTTTTAGTTGGTATTTTTTTATATCAGGGCCATATATTCCATTCAATATTTCATTTAAGTAGTATTCAAGATCATCTACTGAAGCCCCGCCTAAAGATGAAGTAACACCAATTATAGGTTTACTCTTATCAAAATGGATGTATGTAACTTTTTCTAAACTATCACCGTCTTCTAAAACTTCATTTAAGTCCTTTATGACACCAGACCCTTTATTAAGAGTTCTATAATTGGCTAAGGACGCAGGTACCATCAAATAGTAAACATCGGGATAAATTTCTGCTTTAGCAAAATATAGATTTTTAGATGACTTATCATGATACTTTTCAAGAATTGATTTTTTACTTTGGTGCTTACAATAGACTTCAACAATGTCAGATATACAAATATTGCAAATTTTGCCAGTGTCTTTAAAGGTTATAGTGTATGCGTAATAATTTAGTTTCATGGCCTTTTATTAATCCGTGGCAGGGAATCCTATAAATCAACTATACCTTTAAAAATGATGTTCAGTCAAAAATATAATTGTCATAATTTTTGGTAACATAGGTGTAAATATTCATTAAAATGATTTAAAGATAACGCCTACTAGTTAAAAAGGAGCATTATCCATTAATTAGTAATTACTAATGACTGCAATGGTGGCAATTTTGCCAGTCAGGTTATTCAACTCATTGGTAAAATTTATAGTCAAACAATACATTTTATATCTGTGGGGAACGTCCGGTTTCGTATCTAAGTGAATATAAAATAGGATGATTTCAATCGATTGTATGACCCTTCTTTTACTTCTGAGGGAAGACTATTGGCTAGCTTTTGTTTTGCTTTAATCTCCATCTCTTTAACAGAGCAAGCATCACATAATATATTGACATCTTTTGCTAATAATTGATTAGACGTTGCTAATAGAAGCGTAGTTAAACCTATACCAGTTAGAACATTTATTTTTTTCAATATGTTTCCTTGAGCTTAATTGAATCACCAAATGATAGCCTGAGTAGTTACAATAGGAGCAGTAAAAATAATGCTAGCAGTAGGCGTTCAGAAAAGAGAAAGCCTCGTGTAAAGCGCCATAAAAAAAACGATACACGAGGCTTTATTATAACTTGAGCTAGGTTAATACTAATGCAGCTCGCATAGTATTTTGCTCGCTAATTAATATTGATAATTCAACGTTAGCTTAAAGTTTCGACCAACTTCATTATCGTTGTACTTTTCATTACCCCAGTACATACCAAAACTATTATGATCTTGATAAGCTTTATCAAAGATATTATCGACACCAAATTGCACCGATAATCCCGCGACTTCTACTGGGCTATAATTTAACCAAGCATTACTTACACCGTAGCCAGCTTTTAATACATCGTCATGCACTAGGTCACCTTGGCGATTGAAATAAGTATCGGTTAACTCTGCATTATCAGCTAAAAAT
This sequence comes from Colwellia asteriadis, assembly GCF_039523295.1. Classification (NCBI taxonomy): domain Bacteria; kingdom Pseudomonadati; phylum Pseudomonadota; class Gammaproteobacteria; order Alteromonadales; family Colwelliaceae; genus Colwellia; species Colwellia asteriadis. The sequence goes on from NZ_BAAAFA010000009.1 coordinate 126,977, forward strand.
GTATCCCAACCGATAACTAAACTATCACCTAGGGCATAATCAAAACTTAAATTTACACGTTGTGTGCCAGCAGTTAAAGCGTCGGTTACATAGCTTTGGTAATCTTTATCTCCTGTGTTGTAGCTATACTTTATAGATGCATTTAAGCCCTGATATGAGAGGCTAACGCCAGCTTCCATACCTTGCATTTCTAAATCGTGGGTTTTATTTAAGCTAGTATTTTTAGTTGGATGATAAAAGTGATCAATATTATATTGATAGACATTGGCAAAAATATTAAAGGAATCAATATTTGTTAATGATTGTAGATCATAAAGTACATTGAATTCGTAATGGTTACCTGTTTCTGGTTCAACATCAGGCGACTCTTCCATACCTTCTTGAATCATTAGGGTTTCAGGTAAACCCGGACCTTTAAAAATACGACCGTATGACAAGCCTAATTTTAAATCATCATTAGCCTGCCAATTAGCGATAAACTTAGGCGACGCTTCGCTAAAGCTAGTATCGTAGGTTCCACCTAAACTGTAGTCATCGTAACGCAGCCCTGGGATAAGTTGTACACTACCGAAGTTAAGTTCAGCTTGTACATAACCACTAATTAAGGTTGCGGTCGGGCCGTCTTCAAAAGAAATATGCTCGCTAAATTGGCTACCATCGCTTAGCGTATAATGAGCTAACCCTTTTGCTGAAATACTCTGTTCAGATTTAAAACTCTCAATACCATAGGTCCATGCGATATCTGAAATGATTGAAGTATTACGAATATTTAAACCTGATGTTTTATAATGGTACATGCGCTTAGGAGTCGTAGATGTTCCGTCTTTGTGCCATTTACCTTGCGAGTCTCGGTACCAATTATCACCTGTTGCTCCTTCACGCTCCATTTGCTTATCGTTGTAATAAACATTAATGTTTAAATCGAGTAGTGGATTTTCACTTACGTTATAATAATTTAGTGTATAAGTATCGCGGATATAACCGTTATAGCCTAAGTGCTCTTCTAATGTTTTTGCACCGGGCTTTTCACCTGAAAAGTTACGATTACCACCGTCATCATAGCGCTGAGCACTAAAATCAAACTGTTGTGTTTCATCAAAGTCGTAAACGACTTTAATCAAACCACTTGTCAATTCACTATGCTTACTAACAATAGGGTCATTATCTGGTGTTTCTATATCACCAGACTCATTCATATTAGCCATGGCTAACAGACTTAATTTCTCGGTTGCTCTGCCGTATAACGCAAGGTTAAGCTGTCTAAATTCAGTTGCTGTATCTGCGCTAGCTCCAGCGGTAAAACCAAACTTTTGCTCAGGTAATAATAAATCAGCAGGGTCTTTAGTTTCATACTTAATTGCACCTACATTGGCGCCATAACCGCTTAGCACTGATGATGCGCCAAGCAGAACCTCTACGCGTTTAAGCATATTAGTATCAACCATTTGGTTACCTGAGTGGTGAAACAGCTGGCCATCTTGGCGAGCGCCATCAATAGTCACATTGGCAGAATGTTCTTCAACGCCACGCACATAAACTTTTTGACTATATCTAACGCCATTGGCAACACTTACACCAGCAACTTTTTTTAAGGCACTTTTTATATCGTTAGCTTGAATGTTTTCGAGATCTTTCGCGCTAACTTCGGTGTTAGTACTTATTGCATCATCTGTAACTTTAGTTTCAGCTAAACGTTGTGCTTCAGCCGCTAAGGTTTGAGCGCTTAGAAATGAAGCGATAACAAAAGATAAATATTTTTTTTTCATGTTGTTCCTACAAAAATATATCCCATAACAGGAGTAGGTAAAAAAGAAACTAGATCCTAAATGATAATGATTATCATGTAAAGTCGTATTTAGGGCTTTAACTCTAAATAAAGTTCATTGATAAAAAATATAAATAACAACTTGTTAAGGGAGAAAGCGCTAATGGAACAGGTTTAATATGTTAATAACTTGTAAGTGATACTTTGCTTAAAGCGCTGTACACAGAGTGATACACAGTGCTTTTTACTTTTTTTAACAGTTAAAGCTATTTTTCTTGAGCGTAATTGCGTAAATTAGTGCGCTAATAAAAGTATGGTCACTTAAAACAGTAACCATGATAAAAATAGCCTTGTACTTGAGACCTTATTATAAAAATAACTCAATAAGTTATAGGCAATAAAACGCAAAAAATGGGGAAGTAAATGGGTGTTTCAAGAGGCGGCTTTAGCTCGCGATTAGGCTTTATTATGGCCGCTGCAGGCTCTGCGGTAGGGTTAGGTAATATTTGGGGCTTTCCAACTCAAACTGCTAGTAATGGTGGTGCCGCATTTGTATTGGTTTATTTAGTGTTAGCATTTTGTTTAGCTTACCCAGCATTTATGGCGGAGTTACTTATTGGTCGTTACGGTCAAGCTAACGCGGTGACCTCAATGCAAAAAATAGCGCGCAATACTAGAGAAAAACGTTTTGGTTTTGTCGTCGGTTTTGGCGGTATTATTTGTGCGGCACTTATTTTAAGTTTTTATGGCATTATTGCTGGTTGGATGATTTCCTATGCGGTAGAGCCTCTGGCTTTGTTAGCTGGTTTTAACGAATCGGCGAATTGGCTCACCAATCATTCATTGACACGTAATATTCTTTTCACAACATGCTTTATGGCGTTAACCATTTTTATTATTCGTCGTGGTGTTGAACAGGGGATCGAAAAGTGGTCGAAACGTTTAATGCCAATGCTCATTGGTTTGTTGATTTTATTAATTATTTACGTTTTCACTTTAGATGGTTCTAGAGCAGGCTTTGAAGCCTATTTAAACCCCGATATTTCTCGAGTATTAGAGCCTGATTTATTAATTAGTGCCTTAGGGCAGGCATTTTTCTCACTCTCACTGGGTACCAGTGTGATGATTATTTACGGCTCTTATATCGCGAAAAAAGAGAATTTAGTCACGTTAGGGGCACAAGTAACACTTATTGATGTGTCTATAGCCTTTTTAGCAGGCTTACTGATTATTCCTGCAATGTATGTTGCTCAAGCTCAAGGCGTTGCTATATTCGCTGAAGATGGTAGCTTAATATCAGGCTCTAACTTAGTGTTTACGGTACTACCCGCGTTATTTTCAGGTATGGGCTATGTGGGATTGTTTGTCGCTTTTGGCTTCTTTGTTTTAATGTCGATAGCTGCATTAACCTCTAGTATTTCAATGCTTGAAGGGCCTGTATCATTTGCTGTTGAGCGCCATGATATACCGCGTGAAAAAGCGACTACTATGATTGGGCTAGGTATTTTACTTTTAAGTACGATCATTGTTGTTAACTTAGATTGGATGTTAGATTTTGTTGCGATTTTATCAACACAATACGGCCAGCCAATTATTGCTATGTTATGTTGTATTTTTGCTGGCTGGGTTTGGCAGCGCAGCGGTATTCTCGCTGAAATAAAGCAAGGTAATGCGGAAGTAGAGCACAGTGTTTTTTGGAAAATTTGGCCTTGGTACACTAAGTTTGTTTGCCCTACGGCAATTGCATTAGTCTTTTGGCACTCGTTAGCAAGTTAAATGTAGTCTAATTAAGCCTTAATTTTAAAAAAGCAAGTGACTAAGCACTTGCTTTTTGCTTATTAGGGAATGGAAAAACGATTATTGTATTTAGTCACTCGCTACATTGCTATTTATATTACTAGCTACACTGTTATTGACATCGACATCGACATCGACATCCGTATTTACATCCATAAAGTGCCCATAAAATACTTTCGCAGTTACCAAGGCCTCGATTGGTTTTGCACTGGGGTAATTTGACCATTTCGCTTTAGATTTGGCGACAGCTGCTTCATCTTTCCATACTAAATACCAACATAACTGTGTTGGGTTATCAGTTTTTCGTAATATTTGATGTGAAATTAATAACTCTTGCTCAGCATTCATCTCTTTAAATAACGATAAACTTAATGAAATTATTTTTGCTTGATTGGCTGGCGGCACATCAAATACTGCTAATTCATTACAGTAGGGCATAGTTTTTCTCGTTTTTTGATTAGTTAACCTGAGCTCGGCTTAACAAATGTTTCTCTAGCAGCTATTTTTCCTAACTTCTTCGTTAAATTTACTTGCAATAGGCCAGCTATTGACGCGAAATTTACCTTGCTTATCATATGAAAAGAAGAAAAACTATCAAGCTAGAGATTCTGAAGAGTAATTTTTTCTTATATTTCAATTTGTTAAGCACTTCTTAAACCGAGTTCAGGTTAGTTAGGGCACATATATGCCACTACATGGTTATTTATAGTTTTGGCCAATTAAGTAGCCAAGGTTCATTTAATAAGGCTAACGCTTGAGTGGTAGAGTCAGCTAAAAATAACTCGCCAGTACTTGGCTTAGCCAGAAAAGTATAAGGCGTATTAGCATAAGTAAATTTAAGGCAATAGGCATGTAAATAACCTCTATCGGCAACTGAATTGCTATTATAGAGAGGGTCACCAATTATTGGGGCGCTAATACTACTTAATGCCACTCGTAATTGATGAGTTTTCCCCGAGTGCGGTTTTAATAAATAAAGTCGCTGTTTATTCGCAACACTGTAAGAGAAAAACTGAGTAATTGCTGGGTTTTCCATAGTGCGCATTAATTTGAACATTCCACGGCGGCTTTTCGCCATATCGCCTTTGATTAGCCCTTGTTTTTTGGTCGGTTTTTTATCGCTAATGGCAAGGTAATATTTTTCAATATCATGCTTAGCAAAAAGCTCTCCAAAACGTTGAGCGCTGTGTTGATTTTTTGCAAACATAACAAGCCCTGAAGTCATTTTATCAAGGCGGTGCACAGGATAAAGTTCATTGTGACTATGCTGCTGTTGCAAATACGCTTTGACTTGAGAAAACAACCCAGCGCCAAGATCTCCTTCATCATGAAAATTAACGCCGATATTTTTATCAACCACAATAAAATCGGGCTGCTCTGAAATAATTTTAAACATATTAATAGGATGTTAAAAGGCTATGTTTGCTATGATAATTTAAATCTCACCTTTTTACTCTTTTTACAGGACACTATTTTGTCTAAATTTTCTCATTTTTCACTAGCTAGTGGTACAGCGTTTAAAAAACTATTTAACGTTACCGCTGTTGCTGCCAGTGTTGCCGTTATTGCCTCATGTACTAACTATCAACAGCCATCCGTTGAGCTACCACAGGGCGTTAGTTTAGTTGAGAGCGTTAAGGCGCAAGAAGGCGTTGTTAATATTCCTTTTAAGAAATATACCTTAGCGAATGGGTTAACGGTTATTCTTCATCAAGATAACTCCGATCCATTAGTGCATGTAGATGTTACTTATCATGTTGGCTCGGCGCGTGAGCAGTTAGGTAAGTCGGGTTTTGCTCACTTTTTTGAGCATATGATGTTTCAAGGCTCTAATAACGTGGCTGATGAGCAGCACTTTAAAGTGGTAACGCAAAGTGGTGGTAACTTAAACGGCACAACCAACTCAGATCGTACCAATTACTTTGAAACAGTACCTAAAAATCAGTTAGAAAAAATGTTGTGGTTAGAGTCTGACCGTATGGGTTTTTTACTTGAGGCTATTACCGCTGAAAAATTTGAAGTACAGCGAGCAACAGTAAAAAATGAACGAGGACAAAACGTTGATAATCGTCCTTATGGTCGTTTAAATGAAACCGTTAACCAAATGATATTTCCACGAGAACATCCATATTCTTGGCCGGTTATTGGTTATATGAGTGATTTAGATCGTGGTACCGTTACCGACTTAAAAGAGTTTTTCTCACGCTGGTACGGCCCTAACAATGCAGTATTAACTATCGGTGGTGATATTGACGAAGCTCAAACACTTGCCTGGGTTAACCAGTATTTTGGTGAACTTAAAGCAGGACCTGCAGTTGAGCCATTAGCGAAAACGCCAGTGAGCTTAGCAGATAACCGTTATTACTCCTTTAGCGACAACGTATCATTACCACTGCTTTATATCAGTTTTCCAACGGTTTATGGTATGCATGACGATGAGCCTGCTCTTGATGTGCTTGCGAATATTCTAGGTGGCGGTCCAACCTCTCTACTTTATAAAAATTTAGTCAAATCAGGTGTTGCAGTGCAAGCAGGTACCAGTCACCCATGTCGTGAGTTGGTTTGCCAAATGAATTTTTACGCCTTGCCTAATCCTCAACAAGGTTTAGCATTAGCTAATATTGAGCAAGTGATTAACGACACGTTGGTTGAGTTTGAAAACCGTGGCGTTAACGATGACGATTTGTTAAAAACTAAAGTCAGTATTGAAACTGATACTATTTATGGTTTACAGAGTGTTTCGGGTAAAGTCTCTAACTTGGCGCATTACCAAACTATGCTCGATGATGCTAATTATACTGAGCAGCAAGTGGCACGTTATAACCAGGTGACTAAAGCCGATGTCATGCGTGTTTTTAATCAATACATTAAAGGTAAAGGCGCTGCGGTTTTATCGATAGTGCCGCACGGACAAGAAGCGCTAGTGGCTAAAGCTGATAACTTTACCTTGCCTGATGTCAGTAACCCGCCAGCCGTAGTAGAGTTAGACACGCCTATTATGAAAAATATTAGTGATTTTGACCGTAGCGTTATGCCAAGTGCGGGTGAAAATCCACAAGTGAAAGTTCCTGAGTTATGGCGTGAAAGTTTTGCGAATGGCATGGAGGTTATTGCCAGCGAAAATAATGAAACACCGACGGTAAGTTTATTATTAAGCCTTGAAGGCGGTCCATTATTAGACCCTATTGATAAAGCTGGCTTAGCGCAATTAACTGCAAGTTTAATGAATGAAGGTACTTTAGCACGTTCTAAAGAGGCACTCTCGAATGAGCTTGCTAAATTAGGCAGTGACATATCTTTTGGCGCATCAGGACGTAATACCTTTATTAGTGTCAGTAGTTTAGTAAAAAACCTAGATGCTACTTTGGTGCTATTACATGAAATGATGTTTAATCCACTGTTTGCACAAGCAGACTTTGACCGCGTTAAAAATCAAACCATTCAAGGATTAGAGCAAGGAAATAAAGATGCTCGTACCTTAGCCCGTAATGCTTTTAAACAAGTTACTTACGGTAAAGGTAATCGTGTTGGTTTAGCCGATAGCGGTACAATCACGACCGTAAATACCATTACCTTGGCTGATGTTAAGGGCTTTTATAAGCAATACTTCTCGCCAAGTAAATCAAGCTTAGTCGTCGTTGGCGATGTTAGTAGGGGCGATTTATTACCTAAACTTAAACGCCTTAAATCATGGCAAGGACAAAGTTATACCATAAACACTGATTTTACCTTACCTGAAGTAACACCAAACAAGGTGTACTTTGTTGATTTACCTAATGCCAGTCAGTCGTCAATTAAGCTATCTCGCCGTGCTATGACCTATGATGCAACCTCAGAATACTTTAAAGCTAGCTTAATGAACTATCCACTTGGTCGTGCTTTTAATAGCCGTATTAATCTAAATTTACGTGAAGATAAAGGTTATACCTATGGTGCATCGAGTTATTTTTCTGGTGGTAAAACGCAAGGAAGCTTCAGCGCAGGCGCAAGTGTGAAAAAAGAGCACACTTATGATGCTATGGTTGAAATTGAAAATGAAATTAAAAACTATCAAGAAAAAGGGCTAACTGATGATGAAGTTACTTTTATGCGCCAAGCTATTTCACAAAGTGAAGCGTTAAGTTTTGAAACGCCTAGTCAAAAGAGTGGCTTTTTAAGACAGTTGCTACAATTTAATTTACCCACTAATTATGGTGAGCAGCAAACTGAAATTATTCAAAATATTACGCTAGCACAATTAAATGCTATTGCGGCTGAAGAATTAGCTAAGCCGATGCAATGGATTGTGGTTGGGGACGGTCAAATAGTTAGACCACAACTTGAAAAATTAAATGTTGATGTTGTCGATTTAACATTAGCGCAATAATAAAGTTGTTCTGAACTATTGAAATCACAACGTTAACCCTCATTTAGTTGATATCTAATTGAGGGTTATCTTTTTCATAACGTAAATTACGTTAATATGTTTTAGTGCATATCTTTTGGTAGCCTTTTGCTGTTAACGTAGCAACTATAAATAACGTCTCAAGTTAATGAAACAGGAACGATTTTGACATTATCATTAAACGATTATATCGGTGCTTTTAGCCAACACGACAACTTATCTGCTTTAACAGGTATTGGTCGAGGCATAGAGCGAGAAGCATTACGAGTGTTGCCCGAGGGGAAGCTCTCTACTCATGGTCATTATCACCAACTTGGCTCGGCACTCACTCATGAGCAGATCACCACTGATTATGCCGAATCATTATTAGAGTTTATTACGCCTGTTAGTCACTCACCAGAGCAAACTATTGCTCAGCTGCAAGATATTCAAAAGTTTACTTTCGAGAATATTGAAGGTGAATGGTTATGGCCGATGAGTATGCCTTGCTTTGTGAGCGATGCTGATACCATTGAGCTGGCACAATATGGTAGTTCTAATATAGGAACGATGAAAACGGTTTATCGACAAGGCTTGAAAAACCGCTACGGCTCTATGATGCAAGTGATTGCTGGAATTCATTTTAACTTTTCTTTTTCACATGATTTTTGGACGTTACAACAAAGCTTACATGAAAATACTCAGCCACTTGATGAGTTTATCTCAGAAGGTTATTTTTCAATTTTACGTAATTACAAACGCTTTTGCTGGTTAATACCTTATTTATACGGTAGTTCACCGGTAATATGTCGCTCATTCTTGCAAGGTAGAGAAACCTCGCTACCTTTTAAACAAACACCATTTGGCGCTTTGTATTTAGAGCATGCGACTTCTTTACGTATGAGTGATTTAGGCTATACCAGCAGCGAGCAATCATCATTAAAAATTTGTTATAACAATTTAGCTGACTATGTTGAGGCCGTGCAACAGGCGATTAAATTAAAATCAAATGATTTTGCCGAAATTGGCGTGAAGGTTGACGGTAAATATCAGCAACTTAACGACAACGTATTACAAATTGAAAATGAGCTATATGCTCCTATTCGTCCTAAGCGTGTTGCTAAGTCGGGTGAAAAACCTTCTCAAGCACTAGGCAAACGTGGTGTTGAATATATTGAAGTGCGTGCTCTTGATGTGAACCCTTTTGTTGAAACAGGGATCAGTATTGAGCAAGTTTACTTTTTAGATGTGTTTTTAACCTTTTGTGCCTTTGCAGGAGATCACGAGCTTGACTGTGAAAGCCAGCGTGTTAATGAAAAAAATATGCATGAGGTGGTATTACGTGGTCGTGATCCCGCATTGTTACTCGCTGATATAAATACTGACGGCGTTTCTACAGAAAAGTCAGTAAAACAGTGGGGTAATGAATTATTTGAGCAAATGCAGCAAGTGGCAACTTTACTTGATCAGGCTTACCACAGCACAAAATACACTGAAGCGGTTACACGTGAGTGGGCCAAAATTACCGACAGTAATTTAACGCCATCAGCACAAATATTAGCGATAGTGCAAGAGCAAAAGCTAACAGATTATTCGTTAGCTCAAGCGAAAAAATATCAAGAGCAAGCAATACAGCGCGATTATCAGTTTTATTCACAAGAGCACTTTATTGAGAGTGCTAAGCAGTCGCACATAGAGAGACAAGCGATTGAAAATGAAGATACGCTTAATTTTGATGATTTTTTAGAGCATTATTTTAATAAGTAATGTAAGGGAGTAATGACTAACGCTGTCATTGCTTTATTAATGCATATAAAGGCTAACCCAATGTACATTTTATGTATGGGGTTAGCTTTTTTTTATGCGTTTTTTCACTGTAATATTAACTACTATGGCATGAGATGAGGGCAAAAAAATACGCCCACTAAGGAGCGTATAAAACATGAAACACTAGGGAGTACATTACTCCTAATATAAGAGTGCTTATATTCTAATTAGTTCAAAAAATATTCAATCTTTTTATTTTAAGTGTAAATAGTAGGTTTTGGCCAATTTTAGACAAAAAAATACGCTCACAATGGAGCGTATAAAAACATGATAAGGGAATAACATTACTGTTAAGTAAGAGTGTAGTCTTGCTAGTTAGTTCAATTTAATTTTACTTTTCTTGAGTAAATTAGCTAAATTTTAATTTTTATTCAGCTTAAACACGACATACTGAATTTTAGGCAAAAAAATACGCTCACAACGGAGCGTATAAAAACATGATAAGGGAATAACATTACTGTTAAGTAAGAGTGTAGTCTTGCTAGTTAGTTCAATTTAATTTTACTTTTATTGAGTAAATAAGCTAAATTTTTAATTTTATTCAGTTTAAACACGACATACTGAATTTTAGACAAAAAAATACGCTCACAATGGAGCGTATAAAAAACATTAAGGGAATAACATTACTGTTAAGTAAGAGTGTAGTCTTGCTAGTTAGTTCAATTTAATTTTACTTTTATTGAGTAAAATAGCTAAATTTTTAATTTTATTCAGTTTAAATACGACATACTGAATTTTAGGCAAAAAAATACGCTCACAACGGAGCGTATAAAAACATGATAAGGGAATAACATTACTGTTAAGTAAGAGTATGGTATTTTCATTTAGTTCCATTTCATTTGTTTTTTCCTTAAATTATTTTTATGCAATGTGTCATGAGTTCTGGCATTATCTTAACTACCTGTAAGTTAGTTGATTTTTTATGTTTAAATTTAAAACCATTACGGCAAGTACGTTAAGCGTAATATTACTCTCAAGTTGCGCAACGCCTCCTCCTAAAAACCCTGAAAATATCTGTGAAATATTTAGAGAGCACAGAGATTGGTATGATGCTGCTAAAGCAACTCAAGAGCGCTGGGGTGTTCCGATTCATGTGCCTATCAGTATGATGTACCAAGAAAGCTCGTTTCGCCATAACGCCTTACCTCCTAGAGATTATCTTTTAGGGTTTATTCCATGGGGAAGAGTGAGTACTGCTTATGGTTACTCTCAAGCGAAAACCATGACCTGGGATGACTATACGCGTGAAACAGGCAATAACTGGGCAAGCAGGGAAGATTTTGATGATGCAATTGATTTTATGGGTTGGTTTATTTATAAAACCCAAAAAGTAAATGGTGTTTCTAAGTGGGATGCTTACAATCAATATTTAAATTACCACGAAGGCTGGGGTGGCTTTAAACGTAAAAGTTACAAAAAGAAGCCTTGGTTGATGAAAGTTTCACGCAAAGTAGATGATCGTGCGCGTCGTTATAGTAGTCAGTTAAAAAGTTGTGAGAAAGAGTTTCAGCATGGCTGGTTATGGAGATTATTTTTTGGTTAGCTGTAAATATAGCCAAAATGTAAAAATTGCCTGAAAGCCTTATAGATTAGTAACTGTACAACGCATAAATCTTGCCAATTTAGTTTTTTTAGCACGAAAATCCTCTTAAGCGAGCAGGAATAGTAGCTGTAGAAATAGCTACTTATTTAAGAGAAAAATAACAAAATAAAGTTATTATTTTTGTTAAATAAATGTTGAAAATGCTAAAGGCTGTAATTTATAGGGGTAGGATATGTTATCCACAGAAATTGTGGAAAGCTAATAAGTTAAAAATATTAGCTATGCCTGTGGATAACTTTTTGGATAACTTTATGTCGGTATTTATATCTGTTATTTTTTGAGCAGAAAATAATTTTGCTAATATTTAAATTTGTTAAATATCTTTTAAACCGAGTTCAGGTTAAGTACATTAGTGTTGAGTTAGTAAAGTTATTAATCATTTGTCTGACTAATAAAATGTTCAGGCATAACTCGCACCGTTTTAATTTTATTGTCGGCAACATCAATTATCTCAACAGGGTAGCCAGCTATACGTAGGCTAATATTACTTTCAGGGATGTCTTCTAAGTATTCAACAATTAAACCGTTTAATGTTTTAGGTCCGTCGGTAGGTAACTTCCAAGACATTTCTTTATTAATATCGCGAATACTCGCACCACCATCAACTAAGTAGCTGCTATCTGGCTGTAAGGTAACAGCATCGCTTGGTGTGGGGGTCATTGTTGTTGTAAAATCACCCACTATTTCTTCAAGTATATCTTCAAGCGTTACTAAGCCTTGTATATCGCCATATTCATCTACAACTAAGCCTAAGCGCTCTTTCGCATGTTGAAATTTTAATAGTTGGATGTTGAGCGTTGTTCCTTCAGGAATAAAGTAAAGCTCACGTACTGCTCTAAGTAGTGTAGTTTTGTTAAATTGGTTTTTTGATAAAAGTTTTAAGGCATCGCGAGCATGGATATAACCGACTACGTTATCAATTTTATCTCGATATAATAAAACACGGGTATGGGTTGCTTGCGTTAATTGTTTTTGAATTTTTTTCCAGTTGCCATTAACGTCAATACCCACTAACTCACTACGCGGTATCATAATATCTTCAACGGAAACTTTTTCTAAGTCTAAAATACTCACCAACATATCTTGGTCGCGTTTATGTAATAAAGCACCAGACTCATTTACTACCGTCCGTAACTCTTCACTACTTAAACTATGTTGCTCACGTTGCTCTGAGCTAACACCAATAAGCATAAGTAAGCCGTTAGTTATCCAATTCAACATAATAACAAACGGGAAAAGTACCTTTAATAAAATAGATAAAATAACTGAACTTGGGAAGGCAACTTTTTCTGGGTAAAGGGCAGCGAGTGTTTTAGGGGTAACTTCAGCAAAAATTAAAATGATTAGTGTTAGGGCTATTGTGGCAACCAGCACACCCATATCACCAAATAAACGCAAACCTATAATAGTGGCAATAGCAGAGGCAGCAATATTAACTAAGTTGTTACCAATTAAGATTAAACCTATAAGTCGATCAGGGCGGTTAAGTAGCTTACTAACGCGCTTGGCCCCTTTGTGTTTTTGCTTTTCAAGATGGCGAAGTCGATAGCGGTTGAGCGACATCATACCGGTTTCAGAACTTGAAAAATAAGCTGACATTAATACCAACATGCCTAGAATGATAAATAGTACTTCGGTGGATATACTGTCCAAGAAGGGGAATTCCTCTGTTTATATAAAGTTAAGCTAACGGAATATTCAACGTTAGCCCGCTATTTTAGCTTTTATTTAATGATGTCGCTACTGATGTTATGTAAAGGCGTATCTTAATAGACTTATCTTAAGATGAACTCTTTAACAAATCGGCTACCGAAGTAAGCTAAAGTAAGTAAACTACTTGCTGAAATCATCAATACTAATACGCGATGTCCGCGCCAACCTTTTCTAAAGTGACCCCAAACAATAACGCAGTATAAAGCAAAAGCCATTAACGATAACACGGTTTTATGGGCGTTTTCTTTAGCTAAGAAACCATCTAAAAAGAAAAAGCCAATTAACTCGCTAACAAATAATATGGCAGTACCTAAAGATAAAATATTAAACAGCTGACGTTCTACCTGCATTAAAGGCGGTAAATGAGCAACAGCCGTTAAGTTTTTACTTTTTAATTTTAGGTTAATGTAAGTCACTTGAAAGGTATATAAGGTTGCAATAATTAAAATACAATAGGCAATGAGAGCTAAACCTATGTGGCTTAGCAATACAATTTTACCAACAACTAGCGGTATTGACTCAATCGGAGGAATAAAAATAACCGCTAATTGCCATAAACCAGTAAAGCCATATATAACGGGTAATAATAAGTTCACTTTAAAGCGCAAGGCCACTAAGGTTACCGTAGTGGTTATAACCAAACTCACCAAAGAAATAACATTAGGTAGGCTGAAATTAATTGTGTCTTGAGCAAAAAGCAATTGCATATCATTTATTGCGTGAACAATAATAGCAACGGTTGCTAAGCCAAGCACTAAGGGGATATTTGGCCCTTTAGGGTGAAATAAACGCGATACTACCGCAAGCGTAGCAAGCATATAAGCAATAAAAGCGATGCTAGAGCCAATAACCAAAAAATTCACAAACAGTTCCTACAATATGAAATTTAAGTAAAAATATTCTATCAGATAATGATATTAGCGCCATGCCATTAAGCAATATCATTGACCTAGAATAATAAAGGTACCTTAGAGATTACGTATAAATAATGTGTATTAATAAGCTAAAACAGTATTAATTATCAATATCGTTTGATATTTGATGAGCATGCTGCATTTGCCTCGTAATATCAATAGCGTATTGCGCTAAAATCAAATTAGTGGGTAAGTAAATGTATCGACCTCTATTACTCGTAGTGTAACCATGGCAGATGCTCGCATTTCAAGTTTAGTTGGGTATAATAGCGCTATAAATTTCGTCAATATTTCGTTGTTAGAGTAATTCATGTTTGAGAATCTTTCCGATCGTTTAAGTAAATCGCTTAAAAATATTAGTGGCCGTGGCCGTTTAACCGAAGATAATATTAAAGATACCCTGCGTGAAGTACGTATGGCGTTACTTGAAGCTGACGTTGCTCTGCCGGTTATTCGTGAATTTGTTAAACAAGTTAAAGAAAAAGCTGTTGGTACCGATGTTTCTAAAAGCCTTACTCCAGGTCAAGTGTTTGTCAAAATAGTACAAAAAGAGCTTGAATCTGCAATGGGTGAAGTTAACGAAGCACTTGATTTACGTGCAGCGCCACCAGCCGTTGTATTAATGGCTGGTTTACAAGGTGCTGGTAAAACTACCTCTGTTGCTAAGTTAGCTAAATTTTTAACTGAGCGTGAAAAGAAAAAAGTCTTAGTTGTGAGTGCCGATGTATATCGTCCTGCAGCTATTAAGCAGTTAGAAACTCTAGCGAATGAAATTGACGTTGCTTTTTTCCCAAGTGATATTAAACAAAAGCCGATTGATATTGCTAATGCCGCTATAGATCACGCTAAGAAAAACTTCTTTGATGTATTAATTGTTGATACCGCCGGTCGCTTACATATTGACGAAGATATGATGGGGGAAATTCAAGAGCTGCACAGCGCCATTAACCCAATTGAGACTTTGTTTACCGTTGATGCAATGACAGGTCAAGATGCTGCTAATACAGCTAAAGCATTTAATGATGCCTTGCCATTAACTGGGGTTATTTTAACAAAAACTGATGGTGACGCTCGCGGTGGTGCTGCATTATCAATTCGTCATATTACTGGCAAGCCTATTAAGTTTATGGGTGTTGGTGAAAAAATTGAAGCATTAGAGCCATTTCACCCTGACCGTATTGCCTCTCGTATTTTAGGTATGGGCGATGTTTTATCGCTAGTTGAAGAAATTGAACAAAAAGTTGATCGCAAGCAAGCTGAAAAGTTAGCGAAAAAAGTTAAAAGTGGTAAAGGCTTTAGCTTAGAGGACTTTCGTGATCAACTCGTGCAAATGAAAAGCATGGGCGGCATGATGGGACTTATGGACAAGTTACCAGGTATGGGGAATATGTCTGCGCAAGTAAAAGATCAAATGGATGATAAAATTACCGTACAAATGGAAGCTATTATTAATTCAATGACACCAGGGGAACGAGAAAACCCTGATGTTATTAAAGGTTCGCGTAAGCGCCGTATTGCTGCTGGTTCAGGCACACAAATTCAAGATGTGAATAAGTTGCTAAAACAATTTAGTCAAATGCAAAAAATGATGAAGAAAATGTCTGGCAAAGGCGGTATGAAAAAAATGATGCGCTCTATGCAAGGTATGATGCCACCAGGCGGTATGGGCGGTGGTGGTGGCATGTTTGGCCGTTAAGACAATCGATGAAGTAGCTGTTAGTGTTGTCGGTTGTTCATCAATAAATCAGTACTTAGAATTATAATAGAAAGTGGCTTAGGCCACTTTTTTTGTCGGTAAAATATGGGTGACGATGCAATTGAATAAGACTCTATAGTTAGTGCTTTCTAGTTTGTTATGTCAGCATTATAAAGCTGAAGCACTAACAGTATTTACATGTGAACACTAAAAATTAATATAATCAGTGTTTTATGCGGTTTTTTTGGTTGGTGCAACTTTTGTGCTTCGTTCAGTATAACGTATATTATTAAACGTTATCTTTATGAGAATTATTTGCGTTTGTAATTAATTGTTACATCTTTATGATATCTATTCGTATTTGTGTTTAAGTTTGTGTAGTATGTGCATAATTAAAATTAACAAGAAAGGCTAAGCAATAAAGTCTTAATTAAATAACTACTTTATTTGTATAAGCAGAACGGAGTAATACATGGAATTCAAAAGAAAAGCATTAGCTATTGCCGTAATGGTAGCCAGCTCAACATTAACAGCTTGTGGCGGTTCAAGCAGTGGTTCAAAAGACGACACTAGCACAACTCCAACTAATAGCGCGCCTACAGCAGTAACACTGTCAGCAAACACTGTTGATGAAAACGTAACCGGTGTTGAAGTCGGTACTTTAAGCGCGACCGATGCTAACGCAGGCGATACATTTACCTTCACTACAGATAACGAGTTATTCGCTATTGCTGGCGATAAGCTTAGCTTAAAAGATAGCACTAGCTTTGATTTTGAAGCAACTGAAACTGTGGCTTTAAATGTAACAGTTACCGATAACGGTGGTTTAAGTCATACTCAAGCATTAACCATTACTGTAAATGATTTATTAGACTTTTATGAATTTAAAAGCAAAGTTGATGACGCTACTATGTCAAGTGTTGCTTACGGCGGTCAAACTACACGTCATGCACTCATCGCTGAATTGAAACATTACATTGGCGCAAAGAGCTCATCAGGTGCTGGTTTAGCGTTTGACCTTGAACAAGGCATTTCTACTAAAGATGAAGTTATTGCTAAGTTGAACGGTTTTTATCATCGCGATCAAAATGCATGGGATAATTTTCCAATTACCTTTACCGATGCGAAGCAGGAATCATTTGCAGATCTTGGTAGCTACAAATCACTTAAAGATAAAGTTGCAGGTAATGATGTTAAAGGCCAACACAAGTTTTGGAACGGTCAGGAAGATGAAGCGGGCCAGCTTATTGCTGGTTCTATTGAATTCTCAGGTTGGTCTAACTGGAAAAATGTTCCATCGGAAGAGCAAACACCTCATGGCTTAGTTCAATATTATTTTGAACAAATAGCTAACAATGCTATGGAAAACCCAGGGGGGAAACGTTACGTACCAGGTGCAGAGCAAACCACAGAAAATGAAATTCCTGTTTATGTAAACTATGACGGTACTGATTTAAATCAATTAATTCAAAAATTCTTATTAATGTCGATAGCATACTCGCAATCAGCTGATGATTATTTTGGTCATGAGACTGAAGGTAAAGGTTTTCTTACTGATAACGTAGCTCTTGTTAAAAGTGGTTACACAAACTTAGAGCATCAATTTGACGAAGGCTTTGGTTATTTTGGAGCCGCAAGAGACTATTTATCGTATAGCGATGATGAAATTGCTGGCAAAGTTAAGGACGATGAGTCAAATGGTCGCCTAGCTTGGAATGGTCAACACGACACTAATGGTGATGGAGTAATTGACTTACTTAGTGAGAAAAACTTTGGTAACTCAGGTAACGCAGCAAAGCGTGACCGAGGCTCAAAGTTATTGGCGGATGGCTCAGAAAACCCGAACGCAACAGATTACACTAAACAAGCGATGGATGCTTTCTTAGCTGGTCGTAAGTTGATTAATGACAATGCTGGTATAGGCTTTACAGAAGCTCAATTAGTCGAATTAAAAGAGCACCGTGATATCGCGCTTGATGCATGGGAACGTAGTGTAGTCGGCACGGTTATTCATTATATTAACGATTTACGTGCAGACCTTTTACCGTTAGAAGAGGGAGAAAAAGTTGACTTTGTAACGGCAGCTAAACACTTCTCTGAATTAAAAGGTTTTGCTTTAGGTTTACAATTTAATCCTTACTCACCTTTATCTGATGCAGATTTTGTAAGACTTCATGCTTATATTGAAGATGCACCAGCATTAACCAATACACCAGAATTTGGGAATCGCAGTGTTGCAGAATACAGAGTTAGGTTACTCATTGCGCGCGACTTATTGAAAGATGTGTATGATCTTGATGAAAAAACAGTAGCAAACTGGTAACGATAATTGTTAGCCTAAAGGTTAACTTTAGGTCGTAGGACGTTAACAATAATCAATAAAGCTTGAACAGGGAAGTGTTCGAGCTTTATTGCGTTTAAGCCTGTTAAAATTTACGTGAAAGAATAAGGCTCAAAAAAGGTAATATTTTTAATGATTCAAACCAAAAAAATAAACTCAACGAAAACCTTAGTTGCTTTAGCGCTTAGTTCTGTTTTTTACTTAAGTGCTTGTGGTGAAAGCTCAAGTTCAACGAGTGGTGACGGCTTCAATCAAGGTAGCGATACGAATACCGACTTTAATCAAGGTCAGTTAGTTGCAAGTATTGTTGATAAAGTAATTACGCCTACTTTTGAGCAATTTTCAGTGGTCGCTTTAGAGCAGCAGCAAGCGATTAGCGCTTATTGTCAGCAAGAAAAGTCTGGTTCAGCACTTATTGATGAGAGTAAGTTAGCGGCTCAAAATAGCTGGCGCTCAACGATGAATATCTGGCAACAAGCTGAAATGATGCAACTACCTCCTTTATTAGAAGATGATGGTGCATTACGTAACAACATTTATTCATGGCCAACTAAAAATAGTTGTGGTGTTGATTTAGATATTAGCTTTTTTAAAGAGGGCGTTGTTAATGGTCAGCCTTATGATATTACTAAACGTACGGCATCTAGAAAAAGCCTAGTGGCGTTAGAATACTTGCTGTTTAACGATGACTTAGCTCACAGTTGTACTGGCTCAACAGTACCGCAAGGCTGGAATAATCAAACCGAACAATACCGGAAAATTGCTCGTTGTGAATTTGCAGAAGTGGTTGCGGGTGACATTTATAATAGTAGTCAAACGTTACTAACCACTTGGTTAGGAAATAATGGCGAAAGTGGTTACGCCGCTAAGTTAAAAGCAGCAGGTAATAGCGATAGTGAGTTTACAACCGAACATGATGCGGTTAATCGATTAAGTGATGCTATTTTCTATTTCACTAAGTTTACAAAAGATGGCAAGCTGGCAACCCCATTAGGTTTATTCGCCAATGAGTGTGGCGCACAGGCATGTCCTTCGGCGGTAGAGTCAACATATAGTGAACACTCACTAGAGAATATAATTAATAACTTACAAGCGTTAAAAATGTTTATGCACGGTAGCCAAAACATCGATGAGCTAACCGCTTTAGGTTTTACGGATTATCTAAAAGACGTTGGTGACACCATAACGGCTGATAGCATTAATGAATATATCGACAATGCACTAAGCTCGGCGCAAAACTATCAAGCCTCACTTGCTAAAACGTTAAGTGATGATCCTGATAAGGTCATGGAAACCCATGATGAAGTTAAAAATATCAGCGATAAATTGAAAAGTGACTTTATTCAAAGTCTTGCTTTAGAGCTACCAAAAACTGCTGCAGGAGATAACGATTAATCATGGCTTACATTTCAAAACCTTTTAGCTTATCTCAAGTTACCATAGCATTAGCTATTGCTTTATCACCCGTGATGGCAAACGCTAACGATGCTCAAAACAGCAATACTCAAACGAGTACGGTAACTAGCCAAACAGCTAATACCGAAGAAAAAATTGACTTTGTTGAGCGCTTACAAATTATCGGTCACAACGACAAGCTTAGAACCGAGGCTGGCTCAGCTACTTTAATTGGCGAAGTTGAATTAGAAAAATTTAAGTTTGATGATATTAACCGCGTACTTTATAACGTACCGGGTATTAACATTCGTGAAGAAGACGGTTTTGGCTTACGCCCGAACATTGGCTTTCGTGGGGCGACACCGGAACGTAGTAAAAAAATCACAGTAATGGAAGACGGCATTCTCATTGGTCCTGCGCCGTATTCTGCGCCTGCGGCTTATTACTTCCCTATGATGAGCAAAATGACTTCACTAGAAGTATTTAAAGGCCCTGCAGCTATTAAATATGGTCCTAATACTGTTGCTGGTGCATTAAATATGAATACCAGAGCGGTACCTGATGCCCAAGAAGGTATGATTGATGTATCACTTGGCACAGATGCTTATTCGAAAGTTCATGGCTTTTACGGTAATACCTTTGGTAATTTAGGTGTTTTGATTGAAGGCATTAACATGCAGTCAGAGGGTTTTAAAACCCTTGATAGTGTTAACGATAATGGCAGTAGCGATACAGGCTTTGATAAAAACGACATCATGGCTAAATTTCGCTATGATTTAACCACAGGTGATATTGAACATACCTTTGGCTTAAAGTTGTCTTATGCTGACGAGTTATCTAATGAGAGCTATTTAGGCTTAACCGATGATGACTTTTATCAATCACCTAATCGCCGTTATAGTGCCAGCCAGTTAGACAAAATGGATTGGCAGCATCAGCAAATTCAGTTCACGCATTTCATGCAAACGCAAAGCTTTGATATAACCACTCATGTATATCGTAATGAATTTGAGCGTTCATGGTTTAAAATTAACGGCTTTAAGGGCGGTTTAATTAACAGCGACTTACAGGATATTTTAGCGAACCCTGACAGTGATGTTAATGCACGTTTTTATCAAATATTAACCGGTCAAGCTAATAGCTTAGCAGAGCACGAAAAAATTATTGTAGGTGATAACGCTCGTGAGTATTACTCACAAGGTATTCAAAGTGATATTTTCTTCGATGTTAACCTACTAGGTTTTACCCATAAATTTAATACGGGTATACGTTTTCATCAAGATCAAATTGAGCGTAATCATACTACCGATAGCTTTAATATGCGCTCAGCGCAGCTAGTCAGTGACGGAAGTGCGCAAGTAGCAACTACCACTAATCGTGAAAAAACTGATGCTATTTCTGTGTTCTTCAAAGATACTATTAATTATGAAGCACTTGCTGTCACCTTAGGTGTACGTGGTGAGTTTATTGACTCAACTTACCAAAACCGAAAAGTAGGTGAAGAAGATGATTGGCAGAAGAAAAGCTCAAGTATTTGGTTACCTAGCTTAAGTGCTTTTTATACTTTAAGTGATAGTGCTGGTTTACTTTTTGGTGTGCATCAAGGATTTGTGCCAACCAGCCCGAAAGAAGGTCCAGAAGTTGATATTGAAAAAAGTGTCAATTATGAATTTGGCGGTCGCTATAACAATGGTAATGCCAATGTTGAAGCAATATTTTTCTTCAACGATGTGAGTAATCTTAAAGAAAGCTGTTCTTTTTCTGCCGCATCATCTTGTGGTGATAGTTTAGATAAAGAGTTTAATGGTAGTGAAGTTGACGTGTACGGCTTAGAGTTTACCGCAGGGTATACTGCTGAGTTAACTAAGCAACTCGACTTACCATTATCTGTGGTTTATACCTACACCGACTCTGAGTTTAAAAACACCTTTAGCTCAGACTTCCCTATGTGGGGTGATATTGAAGCAGGTGACGCAGTACCTTATTTACCTGAAAACCAATTAACGATAAATATTGGTATTACCGCCGAGCAATGGGACATCAACTTAATAGCTCGATATGTTGATGATATGCTTGAAGCTTCGGGTGATGGCGTCACTTTATCAGGTATTAGCACAAAAGCTTATTCGGTAGTGGATTTATCAGCCAGTTATTACTTGGGTAATTACGGTAAAATTTATGTAAAAGCTGACAACCTTTTTGAAAGTGAAGAAATTATTAGTCGTCGCCCTTATGGTGCAAGACCTAGTAAACCACAACAGTTTTTTGTAGGTTATCAGTATAATTTTTAAGGGGTATAGCTCCAAATGTTATAGCCTTTAAGCTACTGACGTTACTATTAACGTCTAATGGTTTAAAATGAAAAATCGTTAATCGATGGTAATTCATTGGTTAACTCGCTAAAGCTAAATCAAACTGTGTTAACAATTTGATTTAGCTTTTTAATTTGAGTCTTTGCGGAGTACTAGTGTTCGATTTTCTTTCAGGGAATATTGTAGAGCTAAGCGACTATTTGTTTGACGCTAATAAACGTATTTACTTTGTTTATTTACTCTCGGCGATACTGTTAGCTGTTCCTGTTTTTATCAAAACATCAAGCCAATTTTCGGTAGTTGATTTTTGGTGTTTCTTGTTTCCTAAGTCGGTTTATACGCATCAGTCGGCTAAGCATGACTACGCGTTATTTTTTATTAATAAACTAATTAAATCAGCATTATTTCCTTTTGTTGTTTTTAGCATGGCACCTATTGCTATTGCGGTTTCTTCTGGCTTTGAAAGTGTCTTTGGGGTAAACCCGCCAATTGAATGGTCAAGTGCCAGCATCATTATCATATTTACTTTGTTGCTATTTGTTATTGATGATTTTACCCGATTTTTACTGCACTACCTTTTACATAAAGTACCTATGTTATGGGAGTTTCATAAAGTACATCACTCGGCTTTAGTGTTAACGCCTTTTACTATATACAGAAGTCACCCAATAGAGAGCCTACTGTATGCTTTTAGAATGGCAGTCACTCAAGGCTTTGTTGTTGGGCTTTGTTATTACCTCTTTGGGCCAACCTTAAAAATGTATGATATTTTAGGGGCGAATGCTTTTGTTTTTCTTTTTAATATTTTTGGCTCTAATTTACGTCATAGCCATATTTGGTTGAGCTGGGGAGATAAAATAGAAGGGTGGTTAATTAGCCCTGCACAGCATCAAATACACCATAGTGATAACCCAAAACATTTTGATCGTAATTTCGGCTCAGCGCTTGCTGTTTGGGATCGTCTTTTTTCTTGCCTTATTAAAGCGTCAGCCGTTGGTAAAATAACTTACGGCATTAGTGTGCACCATAAAGGGCATCATAGCTTAGTTCAAATTTACCTTGAACCTTTTAAGAAGTCTATTCAGGCTTTATTTTCTCGTCGACTATAATACAGGCTCTATGCTTTTGGTTAAATTCTCCATTTAACCTTTCAATATTTTCAGCTCGGCTATAATAAAACTAATCTGCTTAACTCAATGCACTTATTCGGTAAGGGTTTAGGTTATGACGCTTTATTGCTGTGCTATTAAAAGAATATGTAACTTTTATGCGATCCTTTTCTTATTTCCTTTATCTTCATACGCATTAGCTATTGATTTTGATGGTCATGAGAGTGAGCATCAACAAGACTTTTTATTTTTACTTGAAGAAGGTTATACCCAAGAAAAAGGGGAGTGGCAATTTGGACTTAGCTATCAAGACGTGAGTTATAGCGGTGAGCCAAACCAAAAAAAGGGGACTGATAATGTTTGGAAGCTTGGTGTTGAATATGGTTTTACCGACAGATTCCAGGTTGAGTTTTTTTTACCTTATCAAAAAAGTAGTTGCTACCAAGGCAATGTTAAAATAAACACCTCAACTGCTGGTAACCCTGAAATTGAACTTATTTACCAAGTTATTCAAGAAACCAGCGTTTTACCTGTTGTTAGTATCGGGGTCGGTGTTGAAATAGCAGCAAGTAGCGATAAAGCGCCAATACGCTCAGAAGAGTGGGGTTATGAAGGTTTTGTGAATGCTAGTAAGTACCTTGAGGCTTGGGGCTTTTTACATGCAAACCTTGCTTATGGGGTTGCCGATAAAGGTGATGAAACAGAATTAAGCTATGGCTTGGGGTTTGTTAGGCCGATTAACGATAATTTTTCAGCAATGATTGAGTATTTAGTTGAGCGCGAGCAGGAAGATGTATTACAAGGGAGTAATTCCGAAGTATTAGCGCAGTTCACTGTTGGCTTTAGTTATCAAAATAATCATGGTTTTATCGCGGGTTTAGCTTACGGTCAAAGTGATAATGATGAACGTTTAGAGCGCGCATTTACGGTTAAATTTCAATATGAGTTTTAAGGTTAACTTTGTTGATTAAGACTATTAAGACTATTAAGACTATAAAGCACCTAACGAAAAAGTGTACCACGGTAATAGAGAAGCATCGCTTTATCACTGAAGTTGTCTCTATTGTCTTTATTGCTGGTATTCTTTTTTGGTTTGCTCAAGCTTACGATGCTTTTGAGCAGTTAGTTGAATTGTCACGAAAATATGAAGAATGGGAGCTAGACGAGTTTTTTACATTGCTAATGATATCGGCAGTTGCACTCATTGCTATTATCACTCGAAACACTAGTTATTTACGTGCTGAGATGCAACGAAGAATGCTAGTAGAAGAAGAAATCAAGCGATTGGCTTTTTATGATGGCTTAACAGGCTTGCCTAATCGAGGTTTATGCTTAAATCGTTTAGAACATACGTTAGCCCATGCTACGCGTGGTAATACTATGGCCGTAGTGATGTTTATTGATCTTGATGACTTTAAAAAGGTCAATGATAGTTTAGGGCATGATGGTGGCGATGAGTTATTAAAGCAAGCCTCAGAGCGCTTATCTAATGAGTTGAGAACAGGTGATACTTTAGCGCGTATCGCCGGGGATGAGTTTGTTATTATTCTTGAGTCACTCTTTTCTATTAGCGATATAAGTGCTCTTGCAGAGCGGCTTATTGATAAAATATCGCAACCTTTTATTATTCAAAAACAAGAAGCTTATGTCGGTATTAGTGTTGGTATTGCTATTTTCCCTAATGATGGCGAAAGCTCCCAGCAGTTAATGAAAAATGCTGATACGGCGATGTACTATGCAAAGCACTCGGGTAAAAATACCTTTAAATTTTTTTCTGTTGCCTTAAATAAAGAATCTGAGCAAAAGCAAAAAATAGCGAGGCAGTTGCGTAAAGCAATAGCGCGTAATGAATTTACTTTATATTTTCAACCTGTGGTTAATGTGACAACAGGAGCTATTAAAGGGGCAGAAGCCTTGTTACGTTGGAATAGCTTTAAGTTAGGTAATATTGAGCCCAGTGTTTTTATCCCTATTGCGGAAGAAATAGGCATTATTACCAGCATTGGTGAATGGGTATTATTTGAAGTATGTAAACAAAATAAGCGCTGGCAAGACTTGGGGTATACCACTATTACAGTTTCGGTGAATATTTCCGCTAAGGAGTTAAGTTTACGCGGCTTTGCTAAGTTAGTTGAACGTACGTTAGCCGTAACTAACTTAGAGGCCAAGTATTTAGGGTTAGAGTTAACAGAGACTGCTATTAAGAAAGACCCAGAATTATCTATTCAGCAGCTTGAGTACTTGTCGGGATTAGGTGTTGTAATTGCGTTGGATGACTTTGGTAAAGGTTACTCTTCAATGAGTTATTTACGTAAATTACAATTAAGCCGTATTAAAATTGATAGAAGTTTTATTCAACATATTCCACATAACCGCGAAGATACTATCGTTACTAACGCTATTGTTACGTTAGCGAATAATTTAGGACTAAAAATTACCGCAGAAGGAATTGAAACTAAAGAGCAGTATGAATTTATTCGCACAACACTAACAGACTCGGCTCAAGGGTTTTACTTTAGTCGTGCAGTGAGTGCAGAAGAGTTTGCATTACTACTTCAAAAAGGTGTTTTACCGCCTAGTCACTAATACTTTTTAAGCAGATACTTTACCAATAAAGCAAATACCCCTTGTAAAAACATTCTAAAAGCGTAAAATACGCGAGCTTTTCTGTCGCTTGTTGGCAGGAAGTGTCTGGAAAATCCGTTTTAACACTTAACATAATAGAGGACGATATGGTTACCATTCGTTTAGCTCGTGGTGGCGCTAAAAAGCGTCCATTCTATCAGGTTGTTGTTGCAGATAGCCGTAACTCTCGCGATGGTCGTTTCATCGAGAAAGTTGGTTTCTTCAACCCTACAGCACAAGGTCAAGCTGAAAAATTACGCTTAGACTTAGACCGTGTCAACCATTGGGTTGGTCAAGGTGCTGCTGTATCTGATCGTGTGGCTAAGTTAATCAAAGACGCAAACGCTGCGGCTTAATTGCTTAGTAGGTAGTAGGAGTTAGTAGTGAGTAAAGAAAAAGAAATAACCTTAGGTAAAGTAGGCGCTGTTTATGGCATCAAAGGTTGGTTGAAAATTCATTCGTTCACTGATGATCCCGATGCCATACTTGACTATTTCCCTTGGTCATTAAAATTAGGGAATAACATACAAACAGTAAAAATTACTGATTGGCGCAAGCATAACAAAGGCCTAATAGTTAAAGTTCAGGGCATCGATGATCGCGACATAGCGCAAGCTTTAGTCGGTTCAGAGATCTTCATTAATGAACTCGCGTTACCTGAATTACCTGAGGGTGATTTTTATTGGCGTGATCTAATAGGTATGTCTGTGGTGACGAGTCAAGGTTACGACCTTGGTGTAGTAACCGAGATGATGGAAACTGGCGCTAACGATGTACTGGTTGTAAAAGCTAACTTAAATGACGGCTTTGGTCAAAAAGAGCGATTAATCCCGTATCTTTTAGAACAAGTTGTTCAGTCGGTTAGCGCTGAAAATAAACAAATTTGTGTTGACTGGGACCCAGGTTTCTAACTTGTGACTAGCACTAAACCTTGCACCACAGAGTGCAAAATACGGATTGGGGTGATAAGCCTTTTTCCTGAAATGTTTGATGCTATTACCGAGTATGGGGTGACAGGCCGAGCAATTCGTCGTGGTCTTATTGAGTTTCAGAAATGGAACCCTCGAGATTTTACCCATGATCGACATCGCACTGTTGATGATCGCCCTTACGGCGGTGGTCCAGGTATGTTGATGATGGTACAGCCACTTCGAGACGCTATTACTGCTGCGCGAACCGCGTTAGAGAGTGATGGTGGCAAGGCTAAAGTAATTTATTTGTCGCCGCAGGGACGAAAGTTGGACCAAGCGGGTGTGAGTGAATTAGCGCAACATGATCGACTGGTATTTATTGCTGGACGATATGAAGGCATAGACGAGCGACTTATCGCATCAGATATTGATGAAGAATGGTCGGTTGGCGATTACATTTTAAGTGGTGGTGAACTCCCTGCGATGAATGTAATAGATGCCGTAGCACGATTAGTGCCGGGCGTATTGGGGCATAGCGAATCAGCAGAGCAAGACTCTTTCTCTAATGGTTTACTTGATTGTCCTCATTACACTAGGCCAGAAGTACTAACAGCCTCTAACGGGGAAGAAATGTCAGTACCGAGTGTGCTATTAAGCGGAAATCACGAACATATACGCCTATGGCGCCAAGAGCAATCTTTGCGTAGAACATGGACCAGAAGACCAGAATTATTAACTAACCTAGCTCTGACAGCTGAGCAGGAAAAAACGCTCGCTTTAATTAAAAAGCAAGCCAAGTAACCACTTTGACTGTGCACACTAGGAAGAAGGTATTATGAGTAAAATTATTGAAATGCTCGAGCAAGAGCAAATGAAAAAAGACCTACCAGCATACGCTCCGGGCGACACTGTTGTAGTTCAAGTAAAAGTTACTGAAGGTGATAAATCACGTCTTCAAGCGTTTGAAGGTGTTGTTATTGCTGTTAAAAACCGCGGCTTACATTCTGCTTTCACTGTTCGTAAAATCTCGAACGGCGTTGGTGTAGAACGTGTATTCCAGACACATAGCCCAATTGTTGACTCAATTGAAGTTAAACGTCGTGGTGATGTTCGTCAAGCTAAACTTTACTACCTTCGTGAGCGTTCAGGTAAATCTGCACGTATCAAAGAGAAATTGGCTAAAAGATAGTAATATCTTTAAGGCGATTTTCTGTAAAGAAAGTTTGAAAAAAGGCTTGAGCAATTTATTGCTCAAGCCTTTTTGTTTTAAAGTACTTGATAATATGTATGTGCTTAACTATTTTAATGTGCGAGTAAATAGTTCAACGGCCATGCCATACACTCTTAAAGCTAATTGAGGGTCGTAACGTTCACCTTCATCGCGCATAAAAGCATGTGAGGCATTAAACTCATGCCAAGAAAATACATTACCTGAGGCGAGTAAATTTTGATGAATAGCCATACGCCCCTCATCAGGAATATGTGGGTCTTGCTTACCCCAAATCATCTGTAGCTCAGCTTTAATATCTTGAGTACGCGTGAATGAATCATTACCTTGTGCACATGGTAGCGTATTAGAATGAATATCGGTGGCGTATAAACAAGAAGCTGCAATAATGCCATTATTAAGTGCTGCGCGATAAGCTAAGTGACCGCCAATACACACTCCCATAGCGCCAACTTTATCACTGCAATAGTCTTGTGAGGCAGTAAAGTTAATCAGAGCTTGCGTATCGCTGTCGTGATCTTCTAAAGGTTTAGTCCACTTATCTTGGTTGCCTTTGTCTTTACCTTCATCATCATAACCCAATACAGTGCCAATAGGGTTAAGCTCATGAAAAACCTCAGGTACAAGTACGACAAAACCATGACCAGCCATTATTGCTGCGGTTCTGGCTATTGGGGCTGTTTGTTGAAATATTTCTGAATAAAAAATAATGCTAGGATAAACACCACTGGCTTGTGGACAATATACATAAGTACGCATAGTGCCTGTGGGTGTTTCAATATCTACACTTTCTTGTTGGATAATCATTGTGTAATGCTCTTCCTTCTATGTTTAATTAAGCTAGTTTACCTGCTGAAAAAGTATAAAAATAGCCTTTGATGATATTTGCACAAGGTGGCGCATCAATGTTGATCTTTGATGAGTATTTAACAATATTGTCATGGAATAATTATTTTTATAAGAACGAATAATAATTAATGACAGCGCTCACATAATCATATAATCTGCCGCGCAACTAGTATGGGTGGTTTATTTTTATACGATCATTCCAGCTTAGCTTTTTATCATGCTTGATTAGCTTGAATATAAGCTGACTAGTTAGCGCGTATTCGTATTAATTTAGTTATAAACTAAGCAATAAACTAAGTAATAAAGTAAGGAAGTTCAATGAGTAAACGAAAAAAACAACAAGCTAAAACTGAATTAACAGTAAAGGCTGAAAGCAAAAGCAGCAATGACTTAGGTCGAGGCGTGATCAAAGATAGCTTTTTAAAAGCATTAGTCACTTCTAAAGTGTATAAAATGCAAGTTGTAAAGGCGAAAAAAGGTAAAGGCGCATATCAACGTAAAGCTAAAAATTTAAGACGAGAGTCTTATTTAATGGTTGCTTAATAAGTTACCATTAAATAAGACTTTACTTAGCTTGCTGCGATTCAATTTTCTACCGCTAAATGTAATATTATCGCTTTAATGCTATAACCAATATTTTGGATAGTGTCGCAGTGGGTTACTTGATAAGTTGTTAACAACCAAGGCAATTAGTAGCAATATTACTGCGCCAATGGCAATAGGAGTTAAAACAAAGTAGTAGCCAGTACTATGTACCTCAGCACTTCCTATCACGGCAATTAACGCTGTTGCGCCGCCAGGTGGATGTAGTGTGCGGGTAAAGTGCATTGCTACAATAGATAATGACACCGCGAGTGCACCCAATAAAGTAATATCTAAGGCGAGGTACTTTTGTATCGTCACACCAATGAGCGCCGATATAATATGTCCTCCAAGCAGGTTTCTAGGTTGAGAAAACTCTGCCTGAGGCGCACCATAAATCAATACAGCAGATGCGCCAAATGAGCCCACCAAAAACATACTTTTTAAAAGATCAACTTCAGTGATTTGACTGATAATAGATACTAAGTAAATGCCAATAAAAGCACCTAACCAAGACCAAGCTATTTTTGAAAAAGGTTTGCGTGGTGGACTTTGCTCACCACCTCTTGTTCTAGAAATGATTGTTTTTAGCATGTTTTCGATATGACCGATTACTCTATAGAATGTTGATATTACCTACTTACTTTCTACCTAGAATGCGCAGAATACGTAAGAATAAGTTAATGATATCCATATACAATGCTGCTGCGCTATCTATAGCATTATCATAGGTTTTTGGGATCGCATTAGCACGAGCCCAATCATAACCAATATAACCACAAAAAATAAGTGCCACTATCCAGTCTAAAATACCGTGATGCGTCTTAAAAATAAATACTTCAATTAACTCAACAATAATGACACAAATGAGCGCTATGGTTAGGCCGCCAATTATTTTTTGGAAAAAAGCAGGGTACATAGAGCCTAATAGCATCATCACAAAAGTCACTGAACCAGTTACTCTGATCGCCTCTTGTACAATGGTTGGATCGTATTGGCTAACGACTAAATTAATAATTAAACCAAAAGGAACCACAACGAAGTTATAGCCAATAAAGCTGACAATAGGCTTGTCTGATTTACTAAAAAGGTAAATGCCAAAAAAGCATGAAGCGATATAACCAATGAAAAAGATGATAGGGTTAATACTGCCAATAGACTCAGCAGAAATATTAACCACCATTAAATAATTAACGGCAAAACCCCATAATAATGTTAAGCCAATGACTAAATTATATAATGAAGCACTAATTATTTTGTCGTTAGTTTCGGTTCTATTAAATACGCTAACTTCCACGGTATATCCTTATAAGTTGAAATAATAATTCGTTTGTTTAAACATACGGTTATTAACTGCCTTCTGGCACAATAACGGGTAAATCCATCGAGCCATAATCTACATTAAATTGGCTTAAAATACAGGTTAATTGACCTCTATGATGAGTTTGATGGTTAAAAATGTGTTGGGTAACATCAGCGACGACCTTAGTCATAGGTTGACCTTCTGTTGTTTGGTAATTAATTGATTGTCGGCACTCTTCATCGGTTAATTGTTGGCAATATTGTATGATAAGCCTATCTAATTGCTCTCTTAATTGGGCAATGTCAGCCAGATTATTATAATAAACATCTTGTGGTGATTTAGGTGTAGGGAACTTAGAAAAATCATCTATTGAAATATTAGCAATATTATTTTTGGCTAATCGGCCTAACAAAATTAAATCACCAAATAAGAGGTGGTTCCAGTAGCTAATTATCGTCGGGAAAAAACTGTTGGTATTAGCTGTTAGTTGCGCGTTTGAGAGTGTTAAGCAACAAGTTAATAATTGATTATTAATACGTTGATTATAGCGCGCTAGCATCTGAAAGTTCTTAACTAAACTCACAATCGTCCTTAATTTTTATCGAGATCACTTTATGTCGTGATTGTTTTAGATAGAGCTATTGGTATGATTTAAAAAACAGCGGGGAAACTTTATTTTCCCCGTTTATTTTTAAGTAGACTTAAAAAACACAGTGTTTAGTGAAGTCTTTTGCTTCAGTGGCAGTCCAGTCACCTTTATCTTTTTCTTTCATGCTAGTACACCATTCTTCACTACCTATTTTAGGTGCACAGCCAGTAATCATTGCGCCGATAAATAAAACACTAATAAGCTTTTTCATTGTTACTCCAAAGTTGATTGATAAAATAAAATAAACTAAATAATAACCGTAACTTAAGGGAGGAGCGAGTAAAATAAGGTGCAGATAGAAAAATATTGTGACTTATATTAAAAAACTACAAAAGAGTGCAAACAAGTTTGCGATACTTTTTTAACTAATGGAAACCAGTTTTTAATGAGCATATAATTTTAATTCCTGGTAAATTATTTTTAGCGCATTTTTTAATAAGGGGGCAGCAAGCTGTTATGACTATACAGCTGCTAATTTTCATCGGTAGTGACTTTTTGTGCAGTTAACCATGCTCTTGCTTTAGCTACATTACTAAACAATTTTGCCTTACTGTTAAATATATTCTCAATTACGTGAGCTTGTAAGCTATTACAAGCAACCACTGCAATTCGTTTACAGCCGTTATTTTCATACCAGTCATATATTAATTTGGCAGCAGCTATTGTCTCAGGTGAGCCTAGTACCTCACTATTCCATATTTCTAAACGATGCCAGTGAGCATGTTTTCTTGTTAATATAGCCTCTTGAAGCAACGGCGTGTAATAAGCGATAGCTTCTTCATTGAATGCCCCTTCAACAGAAGCGATGAATAAATCGTCCTCCCATAAAAAAGAAATATGTCCATGAGTATTCATATAAAATCCTTGTATTTAAACCCTAATCGAGAGTAGTGAATAGTTATTTTAGCTCATATCAAGGTATATTAATAAAGAGTATAACTACATTTGATATTACGCGGATACGGCGAATGGCCGAGCTAAAATCACTCCTTTAATAACAGCCACCTCTTTGCTCGCATTTATATACTTATATAAAAAAAGTACCCGATTAATGCTACGCTTGAAAACAATAACGTTTTAAAGGCAAACCAACTGTTACTTTTAAAGTTAACAATACTAAGTATTAAGGCTGACAAAGCTGAGCAGAACCAAATACACACAATGACAAAAGCAAAACCTAAATTAATAACATCACCTAAGCCGTAAGCATCCCCAGCAGATACAGGGATATGGTGATAAATTTGCGAATGATAAACAATAGCTGTAAAAGCTACCACATGAATGAAAGCGGTACTAAATGCTAACACCTTTTCAGTGGATGACTGTATTTTCGATATTTTGTCCATGAGATAAATAGCTAATTCTATAGTATAAATGTGTAGTACAAGCGCGTATTAATTGCAGAGACTATATTAAAAAAGTAGCAAAATCACAATGCGTGTGTCTTCTATCTGGTAGTTAATAAAATATTTTTAATATTAAGCAAGCTCTAGAATTTATTAGATTTCTTTGATTTAATAGCTTTTTATTTTAAAAGGACTTAATTTCAAAATGTCTCATGATGCGATCCCTGGTGTTGAATTTATCGATAATGCCAATCAAAGAACTCCTTGTGTATTAGTACTAGATGCTTCTGGTTCAATGGCTGGTGAGCCGTTAAAACAACTTAACCTTGGTCTTAAAGTTTTTGAAGAACAACTCAAGAGTGACCTTTCTGCTGCCTTAAAAGTGCAGGTATTAGTATTGGCTGTTGGTGGGCATGATGATGTTGAGGTGCTACAACCTTGGGTTGATGCCGTTGACTTTAACGCGCCAACTATTAAAGCTGGTGGCTTAACACCGTTAGGTGCTGGTATGGAAACTGCACTGCAAGAAGTACAGCAGCAAAAGTCAGTGTACGACGCTAATGGTATTTCAAGTACTCGCCCTTGGGTTATTTTATTATCTGATGGTTGCCCAACTGATCTTAACTGGGAACAATCTGCTAGCGCATGTCGTAAAGCGGAAACCGATAAAAAAGTAGTTATTTTTCCAATTGGTACTGAAGGTGCAAACTTTGAAGCGCTTGGTCAGTTTTCGAATAAATCTGCTAAAAAATTAAAAGGGCTCAATTTTACGGAGCTTTTTGTGTGGTTAAGCCGTTCAATGGCAACGGTATCTGCGAGTGTTCCGGGTCAAAAAGTACGCCTTCCTGCTGCCGATGAATGGGCTGAGGTTGAAATTTAATGGCTGGGCGCTTTCTTGGTAGCTCGGTTACAGGTACATCACATCTAGATAAAAATATTCCTTGCCAAGATGCTTGGCAAGTAACAGAAACCGCTACTGGTTTAGTAGCCTGTGTATCAGATGGCGCTGGCTCGGCGAAACACTCACATATTGGCTCGAGACTATTGGTTGATGAAGTATGTCAAGCACTTGATCAGCAAGTAGCTCTTGGCGAAAGCACAATAAAAAGTGTTACCGCTGCGATCCGTAATGTTAGAGAAACTGTTAGTCAGCAAGGAGAAATTGCTGACTACCACGCCACGTTATGCGGTGTAGTTACTGGCATTGAGGGTAGTGTGGTTTTTCATTTGGGCGATGGCGTTATTATTGGCGTTAACCCTGATGATTGGTCTGACTTTATTGTTAGCGAACCAGAAAATGGCGAGTTTGCTGAAACCACTTACTTTTTCACTTTACCTGATTGGCAGTCGCACTTGCGATTTATTTGTGCGCCTAAGCGCTATACATTGTGGTTTTTAATGTCTGATGGTGCGGCCAGTTTCGCAGCATTAACTAACCCTTATCGACCCACTGAAAATTTTTTGCTACCAATACACAATTATTTAAACAGTGTTGATAATGCTACAGGGCAACAGGCATTAGAGAATACCTTAAAAGATCCACGCACCAATAGTATTACGAGTGACGATAAAACCTTGGTTTGGTTATCAAGTGAAAATAGCTAAATGGGTCATGGTAAAGTGAGCAATAACGTAAAACTACTTTACCTTGATGGGAAGTCGGCGCAAGTACAGCATAAGCAAAAAGCTATTAGCAGCGGCGCTGATGGCACAATTTACGCTAGCGTTGACGGTAAATTAGCGTTAAAAATTTATCATGACCCAACTAAAGACATGCAGCGTCAAGACAAGTTATGGCAAATGTTGGCGCATGCACCAACAACGGCTGGGTTTTGTTGGCCTATTGCGGTAGTTAGCGACAAAAAAAATAACTTTATTGGTTATGCAATGCCACTACTTGATTTAAGTAGTTGTCATACCCTTGAAATGCTACTTTCTAAACGGTTACGAGAGTCGCTAGGTATTACAGAAAGTTATCAGTTTAGGGTAACTGTTGCGATTAACTTAGCGAGTAAAGTCGCAGAACTTCATCGTTTGGGCCATCATATTATTGATTTAAAACCCGCCAATTTATCGTTTGATCAACATACTGGCGAGGTAGTAATTCTAGATTGTGATGGCTTTTCTATTCAAGGTAAAAATAAGCGCTTTAAAGGGCATCAATATACCGCAGGTTATATTGCCCCCGAAGCATTTGGCGCAAAAATAACCCCTGAAAAACTCGGTATAGGGCAAGACTTATTTGCCTTAGCGGCAATACTATTTCAATTACTTAATAATGGCTTACACCCTTTTCAAGGCGTGTCGAGAAATGGCAAACTGTTACCAAGTGACAACCAAGCTAAAATTACCGCAGGTCTTTATGCTTATGCGAAAAAACCACACGCAAAAATAAAGCCTTCCCCGTGGAGTATACATACCGATTTTCCTGAGGCATTATCACAAGCCTTTACGCAAAGCTTAATTAGTAAACTGAGAACCAAAGCAAGTGTTTGGCAGCAGCTCCTTAGCGCACAGAGTTTGCAGTTAAAAGTATGTCAACAAGATGCAAACCATGCTTATTGGCAGAAAAATTGCCCGCATTGCCAATTACATCAAAGTAGGGCAAAAGTTCAGAAAAAAACGAAAGGTAATAATAATACATCAGCAAAACAGCCTTCAGGGCTAAATGCTCAACAGCAATCAGCAAATAATCAAACTCATCCTAGGACGGTGAATCCTAGCTCGGTTATTATGGCGATTATTGTTATTACGCTAGCCATTATTACGCTATATAGTTGTTCTGGCTCTGAATCAGTAATCAAGCAAAACAACTCGTCACAATCACCTACTAACTCTAATGCCGATGACACTGCTATCACCAATGACAGAGTTAAATTTACCTATAAAGCAGCGCCTGAACTAACCGTGGCTCATTCGTTATCTGGCAATGTTACTTATAAAAGTCGAGGAATAACCTCTCGCCGTGATTCTGAAATTTTAGCTGAAATACCTTTTTATCAGCTAAGTGCATTTGACTCTGCAGCCGATTTTCCGTTAATAAAGTACTCGCCCTTTGGTGCTATTTCTCCGAGTGTTTCGCCTGAAGTAAGTTTGAAAAAAATTGACTTTGAAATGACAGGATCAGAAGTGGCTAAGCTTGCCCATAGAACTGACAGACTTTATCGCTTGGATGATTGGCAATATGACCGCCATAATAACCATGCCTATGTTTATAATTGCAAGTACAGCCCTGGTGTTTGTACCCATGTTACGCAAATGAACTCAGGGAAAAAAGTCAGTTATAAATTTAACGACTTTAGCGCCGAAGATAGATTACCAGGTGAAAAGGTTAAAATGTCAGAGCATAGTTACCGACCTTGGCGCTTTAGCTTAACAGGTAATGGTAAGAAAATAGTGATGATGAGTAACTTTGAGCTACTTGTTTATGATGTTAACAATTCCAATAAGCCAATAATTAAACAAAAGCTCCCTGAAAAATGGGCAGACTGGAATATTACTCGTTTGTTAACGGTTAATAACGGGCAACGATTATTTATTTCTTTAGCGAAAAGTGAGAAATACGGCATAAACTACCAAGGTTTTGTGGTTGAGCTTTCGTTAATTGATGGCGTTTATCAAATCACTACTGATTTTTCTAGGTTAACGGGCGCTAATACTATGTCGGGTGTTGATGTTGCAACTAACCTTGCTGGTGATATTTTAGCAATAGGTGAATATGTTCATCCTGAAATAAACGGTACTAAGTATGAATTTTTCAGCAAGCCAATTGAAGTAGCGCTTGCTTACCCTGTAATTAGTTTGTGGCAGAAAACAGCTCAAGGTTGGCA
The DNA here is from genome assembly GCF_039523295.1 of Colwellia asteriadis. Classification (NCBI taxonomy): domain Bacteria; kingdom Pseudomonadati; phylum Pseudomonadota; class Gammaproteobacteria; order Alteromonadales; family Colwelliaceae; genus Colwellia; species Colwellia asteriadis. The sequence continues at coordinate 163,135 of NZ_BAAAFA010000009.1, forward strand.
GCCATTGCAGTCATTGGAGAATAAAACCCTGACAGTAACCCCTAATCAATATAACCCAGCAAAAGTGTTAGTGGAAGTACCAAGCAATATTAGTGACACCATAATGCATATGGCAGCGCTTTTGACAGTGCTTTCTGACTCTAAAATAGTGAGTGATTTAGGTGTGAATCGAGGGTTTATGTTCAACCAGCGAGGCAATGTTTTACTGACAGGGATAGATGCGAAAAGAAGGGGGAAGTTCACAGACAGTAAGGTTTCTATATATAAGTTAAACGCCGCACGTAATAGTCTATCGTTAACTGCCGAGTTGGAAGAAACCTATACTTCTACGAACAGTTCACAAAAGACGTTAGGCTTAAAAGAGTTTACCTATTTAAGTGCTGCGTTATCTAATGATGGTACGCAAGTTGCTTTTGGTTGGTTTGTATTTGCTGACGCTAAATCAGATGACTGGAAGAAAACGCTAGCGACTCAACAGTATCAGCTCGATCTTTTTAATGTTAATACCAAACCGGTTCATTAATTACCGTTAAGTGACAATTCATTAGCCCGAATTAATTAACTGATAAGGCTAAAAATTATTTACGTGGCGTTATTTAAATAATGATAGACCATTGTATAAAGAACGCCTCAGCTATATGGGGGAGCGACATAGGTTATGTTTGGAGCGTATAACATGCACCTAAATCATTTTTATCAGCTACTGAAATCAAGCACTTTGAATGGTAACGGATATGAGTTATTTAATTATCTTGCTACTTAGTACTTCTCTCTAATCGAGATCAAAAACCACTGACCACAATTAAGATGAAAGCGAGGGAAAAATATAAATAACTTTCTCTTGATATTTTATGATTTGACTCAAGCCAGTGCTTGAGTGGCATTGATAATAAACTTGGTGAAGCAAGAAACCCGCGTAACATAGCTAAAATACCAATAGCGCCAGCTACAGCTCCAAAATCAATAACATTGGTTTTATAGGTGTTAATAGCTAAGGTGAACATAACCAAAGCCATAAAGCCTTTAATTAACAGTGCACTGCGTTGTATTTTTGTGTTTTTTCTTTCCATGAATTTGTTCTTATTGGTTAGCACTAATTTATTTAGTGTTTGCTCTTAAATAAGGCTGTTGACGGTATTTGTTATAAGCATATTTAAGTTACTCCTTATGAGTTACTCTTTATAAATTGCGCATTAATTGGTTTTTAGGCGTTTATTTCAAAGCTGTAATCTGCTTGACCACTTTCACCAGACTTAAAGCTACCCGTACCTACTATACCAACTAATTCATTGGTGCCAGAGTTAGGCACAATAGTGAAGTTACTACTGGCAACGCCAGCTTCAAACTTACCCTCATGCTTAATAATAAAGCTGCCTGATTTGCCATTAATTGTACCCGTTAATGTTTCTAAGCCAACAAACATTGCAGCGCCACTAGTTGAATATGCCATTAAATATTGTAGCTCACTTGCGCCTTCAATATCACCCGAATAAATTTGAGTAACTTTAGCGAGAACTTGCTTTGAACCATCGTCGTTTTGATTGTATGGGCTTTCATCCCAAGCTGTGATTTGAAAGGTACCGTTTAATTGAATTGACATAATATCTCCTGGTTATAATGACTAGCCTTCCTGAACCCTCAAGTGGAATGGGTATATGAACAGGCAAGTTTTAGTAGCAAATGTTCGTTGGTTTGAGTGCGTAGTAAAGAATACGTAGTAAAATTAACCTAACAAAAGGTGGTCGTCCAGCTTTAATCGAAGCGCTTAACTTCGTAGCCAAGCCCTTGAGTGGTTGTTAAGTCAAGGGTAATTGTTTTATCACCAGTACCGTGCTGATTACATTTTGCTCGAACTACTAATTTTTTAATGTCTGAAGGAATATAAATATCACAAAGGCGTCTGGTAAAGGGCTGCTCGTTTACATGAGGGTGAGTTAATGGTCGCTCCCATAACTGCTTACCCTCTATATCTAAAATTTCCCAACCATTGGCGTAATGTTTCCAGCCTTCATCATTATGCTTAACCGAGGTGTTAAAGCACCAACTACCATCGAATTGCTGAGCAGCTGAAACAAAAGTAACTTGAGCCTTATTAAATACTTGAGCACCGTTAGAATTGCCAGCTAAATTGCTTTCTAAAGCGAAAGAGAAAGTTGAAGAGGTTAATAGCGATATAACCAGTAATATTTTCATAATGTTCTATCCATGATGCTCTTATTCATACGAAGTCTGATTAGGTAAAAAGTAATAGTTTATTTAAGCGTACTTCTTCAGTGGAGGGAGTACCTACAAGTTTTTTGTCATAAACATACTATACGGATCTTCTTTATAATTACCAAATGGCTCACACTCTTTAAAACCAAAGTGTTGATAAAGTTACTGTGCAGATAAAAAAGCATCCATAGTGCCTGTTTCTAGGCTTAGTTTTTTATACGAACGAAGGTTCGCTTGCTTGATAATATGCGTTAATAGCTTACTGGCAATGCTCTGACGCAAAAAATTAGTTGATGTGCGCATTGACTTTATTTCGCCATGCTCATTCTCTAGCGTTTTTAACGCGCCAACCCCAGCTAACTGCTGATTTCCCCAAAACTCCAAAAAGTGATACCGGGCGACTCTAAAGCACTTAAATCTAATGCATGAACACTTTCTGGCGGTGAATGACACAGCATATCTTCATGATGCTCTTTGAGCATTGCAATAACGTCTTTATTGCTTAATTCACCAATACGAATTTCCATGTAGTACCTAAGTTAATTATTGATTAAATGTTTAACTAACGTCATGTTAAGAGGCAAGAGTTATTGATTAAAGTTATCGACTGACGAGTAAAAAGCCAACGGTTACTTCTACTTAAGTGACTTTAGGGAGTTGTTTAATCTTCTTTTGAGCAGAAAACTTCATCAAGTCGGTATACTTTATTCTCTTTTATAGCTGACAAGCTAACCGATACCATTTTCTTAGCAACCTCATCACCTGATATGGGTCGGTATTTTTTCAAAAATGATAATTTACAAACTATGGGAAGAAACCAGTTTGAAAGTGTTTCACCTAAACGAAAAGACTCGCGTTCTCCTTTTAGAAGAGAGGGCTGTAATATGGTGATTTGTTTGAAATTCAACCTTAAAACTTTTTGTTCTAATTCACCTTTCATTTTTAAGTATGGGCTTTTACTTTTTTCGTTGGCAGCATAGGAGGAGACTAAAATATAATGGGCTACGTTATTTTCTGACGATATTTTTGCAGCTGTATATTGGTATTCTAAGTCAACTTTTCTTTGTTTTTGAACCGTTCCAGCTTGCTTAACCGTTGTTCCTAAACATGAAAAAAGTACATCTCCTTTAAAAATATGACCATATTCCTCAATATTTTCAAAGTTAATAACTTCATTAATGACTTTTGGGGATGCATATTCAACAGTTCGCCTTGTAACAGCAACAATTTTTACAACGCTGTCTTCTTTGGCTAGTCTATCAACAAGCTTTCGACCTATTAAACCTGTTGCTCCCAAAACTATTGCTACCTTCATAAACTCACTTTTATGTTATGTGCTAGTTGAATTACGGGTAAAGAATGAAATGTACACCTCTGAAGCGCTAATAGCTGTTAATTGTATACCAATAAAGTAGCTAAAAGGGATGGCTGATTGCGCATCTATTCCTATAGGATAAACGCCTAAACGAATGGCAGCCATAAAAACAATAATTGCAGATACCCCTCTAAGAAAAGCTACCTTACAATTTTTATAATTACTTTTTGTTGCTAAGTAATACACAACTAAATATGGAGTACATAAGAGGAGTAAGGCTAGGGCATTCATATGCCAATGGGTAACACATACAGCTAAAGCGGATATAAATGCTGCTAGTTTAATAACATTGTGAACTTCAAACTTGAACACGGCAACTCCTTTGCACTGGTATATAACGCTTCGTTAACAGCCAACTTTTTGGAGTCCGCTTAAGAAAACGGCATGGCTTCACTCTGATTTATCTGCAATTTTTTGTAGGTTACCGTGTATTTTAAATAACACAATCATAAGTTCACACCAAACTCTTGCACCAATAGCTCCACCTATTATAAATAAGAATCCTGTTATAAATGTTAAAAATGAAATCCCATCATAACCACTAAACATAGTTGTGATACCGCTAATAACGACACCTAACAACATTAACCAATAAATAAATGTAATGATCTTAGGTGTCAGCATTGAGTCAAAGAAAAATATACTTCTCATGGGTAAATCCTTTTTATTATTAAATAACTCCATTTAAATGTACGCTAGACTAATGGAGTTATTAAAAGTCTAAGGCCCCGTTAAGGGGCAAATTGTAGTTGTCTAAAATAAGAGACTAAGGAGAAAAGCCAACAGTCTTATCCTTTAGAGAGTTTATTATGCGTAAACTTATACCAATCGGATTAATTAATCCGATTGGTATTATTCACCTCCACCTGAGCCGCCATCCGAAAAACCACCACTTCCATCGTCACCAGAACTATAAAAAAGGGAACCGATGAAACCAAAAGTAGTTGCCGCAGCTATGGTATTACTCATATCTTCTCTATTTGCATTCGAGGAAATATTAGAGGTGAATGTATATTCATCACAATACATTAAATAGGCGTACTGTATATGTCGTTTATTAAAACCTAACTCATCGATTGTTTTGTCAACTTGAGCTTGAGTATATACAGGGGAACCACCATATCTCTTTGCAAGTGCTGGTCGTAGTTTATATTTGTACTTTCGAATTGCTGAATTCTTCCCGAACATTGAAATTCCTTCACGCAAACTATTTTAATTAATTTAAACAACTAGTTATATTTATTTTGATTTGCGATTTTGTTTAGCTTTGGCTTTATAATAGCTAATGATTTTTTGGCCATCTTCATCAGAAAGTGTATTTAATGGTATTTTTCTGGTGTATGTTTTATCTTCCTCAGTTATCTTGATAGTCAATACTTTCCCATTAACATCCGCACTTTCGATACTGGAATTTAAAATGAACCAACGAGGTCGAGCAATTGCTAACTTTACTTCTGAATAGTTCGAGTAGGATCTAAAAACTTCAATGCTACCATTCATTGAAAAAATAATTATGACCATTATGCCTATCCAAATGACGTTTGGAGCAAAAAGTAGACCTATCCCAACAACAGCAATCCCACCGATGATATGAGGTAGCAATTTGTCGATTGCAGGCTTAATTACTGTCTTTGGACTTTCTATTACTGTATCCGTCATTTTCTAATTTCCTTATAAAGTTAAGTTTATTTTGTTTATCCATTGCCTCTCTTATTGAGTAAATACCTAAAAAGCCAATGGGTAAAAAAACAACAAGTCCGAACATAGCCATATAACCAAAAAATTTTATATTAGTGAACTTGTAAACAAGGCCGAACAAAGATAATACTAAAGCTGGAATAAATAAGTAATTTAACTCACTATAAGAATTATCTTGAGACAATAATACCATACATATTACATTGATAATTAACGTTAATTTATAAATCCACATAGCAAAACTTCCTTGTATCTACTTAGAATGTAAAAATATAACGCCTTGTTAACAGGCAAAAATCTGTTGGCTTAAATAAATGAGGAACGAGCAAAAACCAACTGTTATTTGTTCTGCTTAAGTGACTCGTTAACTTACAAACTCTCTAGAAATACTACCCAAGTAAAAAATAGCAAACCAAGCCAACCAATGAAGAAAGCATAATCATCTTTCATACCTGAACCGTATGGTGAACTAGACTCACTCAGGCAGTAACCTGCAGGTTTAGAATAAATTATCCCAGCTAAACATAAGCCGGGAAATAGATAATAACTAAACCAGTCTTCTAAATAAGTTGTATTTTCATACTCACCCATAACGACGTATTCATGTCCATTTATTAAAAGATGAATACAATATAAAAATATAATAAAAATAGCGATGTATTTAGCTACACGCCACTTTTTAAGATTATCAGAAAGCGATAAATCAAACTCCTTATGTGAGTAAAAATCTATTGCTACAAGGGGAATGAATAATAAGAAAAAACCTATTAGAGTTGCCAATATTCGAATACTTCCTTGTAAGCTAATGCCTTGCTAAGAGGCTGATAATAGTTGGATGGCCAACTATTATGATTCCGTTTAAGTAATTTGTTAGTGGTATTACGTTGTCACCTCCAATTACTATCTAGCCAATTAAACATAATTAAACTGTAATTGACTGATAATAACAACTCTTTTGATTCCGAAGATAAGTCTCCCCTTAACCAAATTTTAGGTTTTCCGACAAAAGATAAAGCCGCAACCTGTTTTGTATTTTGATAATATTCAAGTCCTGATTTTAATGAAAGCCATGGTGGAGAATTTCTCCGCTCTACTATGTCTCCATCTTTCACTAAACTTATAACTTTTGACACATCTTTGACTTCATAAAATAGATCATCACTTTTCAATTGTACTTTAAGCTTATTTTTACTATAGGATGTTAACGTAAGCTCCCACAGCTTGTTATTGTGTGTAATAGCACAAATCAAATAAGTTTTAAGTCTTGTACCATAGCTAGAATTTGAGCTCCCCTTTGAATTTTCATTATCTTTAGCTACCGTTTCTTTAGCTAAAGATTGTGAAAATATTTCACATTTAGATGTGGAGATTAATGAATCACCTTTCACAAGATTAAAAGAAAAGATTTGTGTATCATCAACTTCAAACTCTTCGGTTATAAAAGAAAGAGCATCATCAAAAAGAATATAATTGATAAAGCTACTGTCTTTCTTTCTGTCTACTAACGTCCTGTCCGAGTTCCTCCAAGAGGTTTTAGAGTTTTCAGTAGAATATTGATCTAAATTTTTATCATAAATTGTATCTGGAGTTTTCCAGTTAGGATTTTCTAAAGTTATAACTTTAGAATTCACCTCAAACTCGTTTGAAAGGGGAATGGTTTGATCTACTGTTGATGCACAGGAGGTTAACACCGATAATATTACGGTAATTTTAAGTGAAATCTGGATCATTAGTTACTCTGAAGTTGAATTGTGGAATCACCACTAACGTTTATCCTCTACCTAATAGAGTGAATAGCCAAATTGATTTTCCAGCCATTTTCTGTGTTAACCAAAAGCATACTTTTCTTACCCCAGAATGATTTTACATCTAGATGATATAACGCGTAATCAAAATATATACTTGCTATCTCACCATCATGCTGAATCTGAACATTTTCAAAAACTATTTTATATAAGGGTTCGTTATCTACGTCTGAATTTGCATAAGAAAACTGAAGAAAAAATAAAATTGAGATGACTAAAATAATCTTATACATAACGACTCCATGTTAAATAGTTGAGTTAGCTAACGTTTAAACAACTTGCTCGGCATTTTCATTCTTGCTGCTAGCAAAGAATACATAAATAAAGAAGAACATAAAAAAGAGATCATTTACGCCATATATGCTATAAAAAACACCTGCAAAAATGTCTTTAGAATAAACAGCATCTAAGCTATTTTCGGATAGCCATTTAATCCAGATAACACCATAAACTAGCTTTTCTAAAGTAAAAACAGCGGCTAACCATTTTATGTTTGAAATTGCAGTCGAACCAGCAAGGTAAGCTAAACCCCAGATAACGATCATAAGAAGCCCAAAATTAGACATTACAATTGGGTCAGCTTCATTAATTGCTACATTAGTAAAGCCTCTAGAAAAAATAATAACGCTAAAGTTCATTAATGCAGCTAAAACAAATCCATTTTTGATTAACTTATGATTCATATACTTTTCCTATAACTTTGATGCCTTGTTAGGCATTTTTACCAACCATGCTTTTCAGGATCTGTCTCTTCAAGCATTTTATCTGATAATTTAGATAATAGATCTTCGTCGGCAAGTCCTTGGCTTCGAATAGCAATGAGTTGAATCCAAGCTTTTGAGCGACTATGCCCATCAAAAAGTAAAGCCATTTTCTTATTACTGTTTTGAAGTAATTTATAAAGGTAAAGATATCTGTTATGTACATGTTCTTTATTATTAGAAATAACTTCTTGTGATTCTTCTAAGGCCAAAGTGCAATACTTTTCTATCGCCTTGTCTTTTAGCGCTGTAAATACTTTCCAATCAGATTCTTTCATGAAGGATGCCTACTGCCAAGTTATGGTGAATGCCTAACAGTTTATTAGAAGGCATATATATGCTTTATACGCCTTATGATGTATTCCTCATGTAAAATCATTATCACTAACTCTATGCTTATTGTTATCTTTAATCAATCACTTAAGTCTTTCTTTGAAAAGTAGTGTGGAGTAGGGGGGATTTTTCTATGACATTATTCATAGGCTAAAGCGCATTTAGCGGTAGTTTCCCGTCCGTAAATACGCCTTATCATTTAAATGGTCTAGTTGAGTTAACTCAAGTTAGCTTATTTAGCCAGCCAGTCTTGTGCTACAAGGTAGTTATTTAGCTTTGCCTCTGCGCTATTTTCATCAGGCGTATAATTATATTCCCAGCGAGCTAACGGTGGCATTGACATTAAAATAGACTCGGTTCTACCGCCAGATTGCAAACCAAATAACGTGCCGCGATCAAATACTAAGTTGAACTCGACATAACGACCACGACGATATAATTGAAATTGACGTTGCTGCTCCGTGTATTCATCGTTTTTTCTACGTTCGATAATAGGTACATAGGCATCAATAAAGCCTTGGCCAACCGCTTTTACGTAGTTAAAGCATTGGCTAAAATCCCACTGATTTAAATCATCAAAAAATAAACCACCAACGCCACGAGTTTCATCACGGTGTTTTAAGTAAAAGTACTCATCACACCATTTCTTATGCTCGTTATAGATATTTTCGCCAAACGGTAAGCATAAATCATGTGCCGTTTGGTGCCAATGTGTTACATCTTCATCTACTGGATAAAAGGGGGTTAAATCAAAGCCACCGCCAAACCACCAAACAGGGTCTTCACCTTCTTTTTCGGCAATAAAAAAACGTACGTTGGCGTGTGAAGTTGGAATATGTGGATTTTTCGGATGAATAACTAATGATACGCCACAGGCTTGCCATGTTCTGCCTGCTAATTCAGGACGATGCGCTGTTGCCGACGGGGGTAATTTGTCACCTGACACCACTGAAAAGTTTACACCGCCTTGTTCAATAACGCTGCCATTGGTTAAAACACGGGTACGACCGCCGCCACCTTCTTTACGTTGCCAGTTATCTTCAATAAATTCTCCACTGCCGTCAGCTTGCGCTAAAGCGCTGCAGATCCTGTCTTGTAAACTTTTAAAGAATTCAATGATGTGGTTTATATCAGGTACGTTATTTGTTGAGTGTTGCGTTGTCATTGTTTGTTATGAGTAAGTTGGCAAGACGTGCATTGTAGAGAATGCGTATAGGCGTGTCAAAATCAAAACAAGCTGAAAAAGCTTACTGTCATTTGTTTGTCATATTACCGACCCTAAACGGTAATATTTCTAAAACATTTTTGTCATTTATCCCTTGTAGCATGTTCGAAAAATTAATCATTCAACTTATGTATTTAACTTAATTATTTAACTTAGTTATTTAATTTAACTATTTAATTCTTTGGTCTAACAACTAACTCTGCGGAGCAGAAAAACATGCAATTAAACAAACTATTTAAAGTCAGCGCTACGAATACTGCGATTAATACGGCAATTGCCTCAGCTAAAAAAACTGCAAAACACACCACGCTTGTTGGCGCGTTAGCATTAGGTTTAACCGCTTGTGGTGGTGACATTAATTTATCATCAGATGTAGACAATTCAGTAGGTGATACCGTTATCAATAACCCTGACACTGGTACAGGTAACGGCGGTGGTAGTGATGTTGAATTGCCAGGTAAGTCAAGCACAGCCTTAAGTAACGAAGTATCAGCTGCGTTAGGGTTTGATGTTCAAGTGCAAATAATGGATGGTCAAATCACTGAAGATATCACATTAACGGCAAGTGCCGATGGTAAAAAAGTGATGTACGCGATTAGTGGTGCTTTAGAAGTGATGGCTGGCGCAACCTTAACTATTGAGCCAAACAGTGTTTTATTTGGCCAGTCAGGTAATGATTATTTAGTTGTACATCGCGATGCTAAAATCATGGCTGAAGGTTCAAAAACTAAGCCAATTATTTTCACCTCAGTACAAGATGTTAAAGGCGAAGCAACTAGCGCAGGTCAATGGGGCGGCATGGTTATTTTAGGTAATGCACCATCAAACAAGTGTCCTACAGATGGCAGCGCTTGTGCATTACAAGTTGAAGGTGTCGCTGAAGGTGCTGTATTTGGCGGTACTGACTGGGACGATAACTCAGGCGCATTAAAGTATGTCGTTGTTAAATATGCAGGTTATGAAATTGCACCTGATAATGAGTTAAACGGTATTACTTTTGGCGGTGTTGGTTCGCAAACAATGCTTGATTACATTCAAGTGCACTCAAATGCCGATGATGGTGTTGAGTTTTTTGGTGGTGCGGCAAGCATTAAACATTTAGTGTTAACGGCTAACCAAGATGACAGTGTTGACTGGGATAACGGTTACCGCGGTATGTTGCAGCACGTTTATATTGAACACGCTAAAAATGCCGGTGAAGCTAATCGCGCTATTGAAGCAGATAACGATGGTTCATCACCAGCTAAAGAGCCACAATCTAATCCAACTATTTCAAATATGACCATTATTGGTAATAACTTTGATACACCAGATAAAGCCTCTGAAGGTATTTATTTACGCGAAGGTACAGCAGCTAAAATTTTCAATACGGTGGTAACCGGCCCAAGCGAAATGGGTGAGTGTTTAGAGTTTGAAGGTGGCGATACTTCTTCAGTAACAGTTGATAACGCGACAAGCGGCAAAATTGTTATGCAAAATGTTGTAATGGCTTGTAATAACGGCGAGAACTTTAAAAATGCTAAAGCAGCCGACGGCTCTGTATTACTAGACTTAGCAACTTGGTTTAGTGATGAAACCTCTAATAGCGTTTCTAACTCAGTTCTTATTGATGAAGCTGGCGTACCTGATAGCAATTCACCATTAATTGCGGCAGATGCGGGTCAAAATGTTGCTAATACACAAGATGCATGGTTTGACAGTGTTGACTATGTTGGTGCTCTTGATGGCAGTAATGACTGGCGTGACGGCTGGGCATTTGGTTTTGGTGGCGGTGTTGTAACTGCTGCTGCAGAAAGTGAAGGTTGTCCTACAGGTACTACATCAATCACACCGGCTGATGGCGTAACTACCACCTGTCAAATTAGTGGTCGTATCGTCGAAAACCTTACGTTAACGGCAAATAACTTATATGCGTTAAATGGTCCTGTATTTGTTGGTGACGATAAAGCCAGTTCAGCTACGTTAACGATAGAAGCTGGTACGACTATTTTTGGTCGCTCAGGCGGTGATTATTTAGTGGTAAGTCGCGACTCTAAAATTGAAGCAAACGGCAGTGCTAGTGCTCCAATTACCTTTACTTCAAGTGAAGATATTAGTGGCTTAGAAACCAGTGCAGGCCAATGGGGCGGTATTGTGATTTTAGGTAATGCTAAGTCAAATAAATGTCCAAGTGATGGTTCAGACTGTGCTTTACAGGTAGAAGGTGTTGAAGAAGGTGCTGTGTTTGGCGGTACTGATGACACTGACAGCTCAGGTACATTGCGTTATGTGGTTGTTAAACACGCAGGCTATGAAATTGCCCCAGATAACGAACTAAACGGCATTACTTTTGGTGGTGTTGGCTCTGGCACTAAAGTTGAGTACATTCAAGTACATGAAAATGCAGATGATGGTGTCGAATTCTTCGGTGGTACGGTTAACTTAAAGTATGTTGTTTTAACAGGTAACAAAGATGACAGCGTAGATTGGGATAATGGTTATCGAGGCAATATGCAATATGTACTTGTTAAACATGCTGATAACGATGGTGAAGCTAACCGCGCTATTGAAGCAGATAACGATGGTTCATCACCAGCAAAAGAGCCGCAGTCTAATCCTACTATCGCGAACATGACCATTATTGGTAATGGTTTTGATACTGCCGATAAAGACTCTGAAGGTATTTATTTACGTGAAGGTACTAAAGCACAGTTACATAACTTTGTTGTAACGAATGCTGCGGGTGAGTGTTTTGAGATTGAAGGTGGTGATACTAGCTCAGTAACCGCTAGCCAAGCATTAGCAGGCGAAACAGTTATCAGTAACTCAGTATTTGCGTGTAGTGAAAACTTTAAAGACGCTAAAGCAACTGACGGTACGGTATTACTTAATGCTCAAGATTGGGTGTTAAATCAAAATACAGCTAACTCTACTGCAACGGGTATGAGTGATGTACTTGAGGGTATCTTCACCTTAGATACCACAACAGCAAAAGACTTCTCAGGTAATGCTTTCTTTGATAATGCCAGCCATATCGGCGCCGTATCAAAAAGCAACGACTGGACTGCTAACTGGACGGTTGGTTTAAAGTAATAACGCCTAACTAGCCCGTCTTTAATGATGCGGTAACTCCTTTATAACTTGAGTTACCGCATCATTCTTTCTAAGAGAAGAGGTTTCAAATGAACACAAACGCTAAACGCTCAGACTTATTTAGCCGATTTAATTTTTCTCGTGTTGCCATCGCACTAGCTACTTGCCTTAATGTTTCAGCGGTTTATGCCGAGCAAGTTGAAGAAACAGCAGAGGTCAATGCACAAGAACAGGCCATGGAAGAAGTGGTTGTTAAAGCAAGTCGCTTAAAAGGAACAGCTAGCGCCGTAATGCAAGAGCGAAAAAACCAAGCGTTTATCGCTGATATTTTAGGTAGTGAACAAATTTCTCGTACTGGTGACTCAGACGCTGCTGCAGCGCTTCGTCGTATTACGGGGATTACCTTGGTTGACGGAAAATATATTTATGTACGCGGCTTAGGTGAACGTTTCTCAAGCACACAACTTAACGGTGCTGCAGTACCTAGTCCAGATCCAACCCGTACTGTTATCCCACTTGATTTATTCCCTTCATCAATTATTGAGTCACTGTCAGTCCAAAAGTCTTACTCAGCCAGTATGCCAGCACACTTTGCCGGTGGTAATGTTGATGTACGCTTAAAATCAATTCCGAGTGACTTTGTTTTTAATGTTCAAGGAAAAATTGGCGGCAATAGCAATAACTTTGATGACGGTCTCACTTATAACGGTGGTGACGATGATTGGTACGGCATTGATGATGGCACACGTGCAGCACCACAAGATTTAAAAAATCTTTGGGCAAGTTATAGCTCGTTAAATGACTTGTCACAACAAGATAATCGTGAAATTGCGGCGCAAATGAACCGTGATTATGACCCTAAAAGTGCGAGTATTAACCCGAATACCGGTTTAGATATCACCTTAGGTAACCGCTACGACTTTGACGATTTTCGTTTTGGTTTTCTCACCGCTATTTCTTACGATAATAAATGGCGAGTATCAGAAGGATACGAAGGACAAGACTTTACTTATAGCGAAGCAACAAACGATAACCCAGCAAGCTGGTCACTAGTGCGCGGCTTTGATGATATTCAATCAACTGAGCACACAGTACGATTTTCTGGCATGTTAAACATGGGCTTAGAATACAAGCGTGATCACCGTATTGAGCTTTCTAGTTTAATTTTGCATGACACACTTGATGAAATTCGTGACAAGCTAGGTAACACCAATAACGTTAAAATGAGTGATGGTTTACGTGTACGTGACAGCGAAGTGATTTACGAAGAGCGTCAAATGATCACTAATCAAATTCGTGGTACACACAACTTTACTGATTTTATGAACTTAGGCCTTGATTGGTTCTACTCTGACTCTCGCTCAAATCGTTATGCACCGGGTAATATTACTACACGTTATATTATTGCTGATGGTTCAAATGGTCAGCCAGAAGACGGAATATTTGATCCAGTTAACGAAAGCTCATTAAGAAAAGCTACTACGGCAAGTCGCTATAGTTTTCAAGACTTAGATGATGAAGTTGAAAACTACGGTTATACATTTTCATTACCACTGATGGTTTCTGGTGCTGAAATTGAGCTGAAAGCTGGCGGTAACTTCGTCACTAAATCGCGCGATGCGATGGCAAGACGTATCGATGTAAATACCTTAGCTTTTGATAACCTTGATTTAAGTGGTAATCAAATGAATGTCATCCTTAATGATGATGTTATGCTTAATTACCCACTAAAAGGTAGTGATAATATTATTCGCGATACTTCAGTTGACGGTGATGATTACTACTCAGGTCAAATGATTGATGCCTATTTTGGTCAAATCGATATGTTTTTGGCGCAAAACTGGCGTATTAGCGCAGGACTTCGTTATGAAGACTTTCGTCAAGTGGTTGCCCCGCTTGACCCCGCAACAGGTTTGTTTGACCTACCGGCGATACCAACAGAAGAAGACCTAGAAAAACTAAGCTTCAAAGAAGATGATGTGTTTGGAGCACTAACGGTAACTTATGAAATAGATAAAGAAATGCAAGTGCGCGCTTCTTTCTCGCAAACCACTATTCGCCCAGATATTCGCGAAGTAGCACCTGCAACATATATTGACCCGTTAACAGGTTTCCCTATTGGCGGTACGCCAAGTGTTACTAGTACCGCGATTAACAACTACGATTTACGTTGGGAATGGTATTTAGATACAGGTGAAAACTTATCAGTAGGCTTATTTTACAAGGACATGGATAAGCCAATTGAAGCGGTGCAATCACCAGCACAAGATGGCCCGCCGTTAATTCGTATTGCTAACGCAGAAGACGGTTTTGTTTACGGTGTTGAAATGGAGTTCTTAAAAGACTTTACCTCACTAGGTGAGTTTGCGGGTGTTAATGGCGCAGACTTCTTCTTATCAGGTAATGTCACTTTAAGTGATTCAGAAATTAACATTAATACTCAGAATGTTGTAGAGCAAACTGGGGTATCAACTACCATCACTAACCCAACACGCGCTATGACAGGTCATTCGCCGTGGGTAGTTAATATGAACTTAGGCTGGGATGCACCAAACGGTAATCACAGTGCCACACTCGCGTATAACGTATTTGCTGAGCGTATTATTATTCCAGGTATGGATGAGAAAGATGATGCTTTTGAGCAGCCGTTTCACTCGCTAGATTTTGTTTATAGCTACTTCCCAACGTATTCGTCAACGCTAAAGTTTAAAGTGCAAAACATTTTAAACCAAGATAAAGAAATTGAATTTGAAGATACGCTAATGCGTAGCGAAACACGCGGTACTGCTTTTGAGGTTTCTTTAAAGTGGGAGTTTTAATTAGCGCTAAATCTTCATAGCGTAAGTGTCAACCTTACTCAGGACGAGTCAAAGCATTTTAATAAAGCCACGTAAAGTGGCTTTATTTTTTTATACTTCGGTTTAGATAACTAATTTAATATAAGACTTTGAATAAATAGCTTTTCATTGTAAATTTAAGGTGACCTAATAGGTTGCATTACAAGGATGTTTAATTAACCTGTTGGAGCTTTGTCGTCCACATATTAATTATTCTAGGTATTAGTAATTATTTCAGATATGAATAATTACTTTAGGTATTACTAATTAATATGAGGTATTTAGCTTTCATGAAAACACTTATTGTTATTCTATTATTTGTCAGCACATTAGTGCTTATAGCCCAAATAGATGATGAATTATCTTCTCAAAGCAATGAGTTAATGGCTTACATAGAAACCCCAGTATACAACGAAGCCTATTTTTACTTATTAGGTTTTTATGCCAATAAAAACGATGAACCAGCAGATGTCGGCAAGGCGTTATTTAAGCAGTACCAGCAGCTTGAGTTAAACGATTCTTATCAGGTTGTAGAGTATGAGCAAGCAAAAAAACTTCCTTTACCCAGCGGTGAGCTTTTTTGTCGAGCTTGGGAAGAGGGTTGTTTAGCTTTATTGTTTTCCTCTGATTTGAGTGACGAGTTGCAACAAACAGATTACCAAGTCTTACTTGCAAGGGTTAATCACTTTCATCAGTTTAACCACTACCAAACACTCACTAAACCTTTAATTACCGAAGTATTTCCACCATTACAATATCTAAGAGCAGCCGAGCGTATTAAAGTACTGCATGCGATAAAAGCGCATCAAGCAGGGAATTCTCAGGGCGCTATTACCGCACTACAGCAACAACTATCCACCTTAAGAAAATTTTTAGCATTACAAGATAATCTCATTGGTAAGGTATTCTTTTTGATGAAAGCGGCTGAAGTTGTTGATGTGCTAAGTGTTATTGGTGCTCAGTCACAGCTTAACCTTGATACTATTAAGACACTAAGCCACGAGGAAAAAGACCTGAGTAAAAGCTTTGCAAGGGAGTTTGCTATGTCGTTTTATATGCTAAAGGCGTTAGATAGAGACCCTGAAATTTTTCATCTTGGCGACGATTTTCCTGGTTGGATCACCCGTATTCTTTATAAGCCTAATATGACTGTGAACGCTAACGCGAGCGTTTATACGCAGTTAGGGCAAAGGTCGTTACTCACTCCAGCGCAATTTGCTAAAACCACAGGTGCTGATATAAGCGGCTCTAAATCTTTCATTCGAAATTATATTGGCAGTGTTTTAACTGATATTGCCCTACCAAACTTCGATGAGTACATTGCTAGGTTTATGGACTTTGACGCAAAAGTAACATTGTTTAACCACTTATATGGCGGTGTAGATAAAGCAAAAAGCCCTTATGATAAAAATGAGCCACCAATAAAAGCAGCAAAGAGAGTATGTTTTAACGGCCCGTTGCAAGACGATTATATGCTTCGGTGCGTGACTACAAAAATATAACTAGCCTGAACTCGATTTTAATAGCGCTTTACTTAAAAACAGTCATAAAAAATACAAATATATTAAAAGGATTTTAACAATGAGAAATATAGGTTTAATTATTTATTGGGTTATTTGTAGTTACCTTATTGTCGACTTAGTATTGTTGAATGACTGGGTAATGTTTTTCGACCCACAATCCATTGCAATCGTATTTTTTCCTACGCTTGCTGCGATATTTATACAGCCCAAAAAAGCAATAAGCCAACGATTAAATACAAGTTTTAAAGTGTGCTGGTTTAGTGGTGGCCTAATGTTTATCTACGGCGCTATATTAACCCTTCAAGGCGCAAGCGGAGATAGCCAAGCCGTACTTACTGGCTTAAGTGTTGCTTTAATCCCTATTATTTATTGTTTTATCATAAGCTTGCTTTACGCACCGTATGTACTTTCTAAAGATAAGGCTCATATCAAGTAAGAAATAAATCACTGTCATTAAACTGAAATATCAATGAAACCAAAGCGTCACATTTCTTCAACTTAAGTGTCATATTACCTCGGTACACTTTGTCACATTAATTTAATGCGCTTAATTATTGCTTTTTATCTGTAATTAAGTCTGTAATCAAAATGACAAAAGGTATCAATATGAAATTGTCACCCTTAGCTAAAGCTAGCTTAGTAGTAAGTTTGCAAGCAAGTAGCTTGCTTTTTACTGGTGCGCTCTTAGCACAAACAACCAATACCCAAGCAGATAGCCAACTAAATAAAGTGGTTGAAGCTGGTGAAAACATCACCCAATCAGCGGCTAAGTCTCAACAAAAAGTTAATAAGCTCACCGAAAAAGTACAAACTAAGTTACAGCAATTTAAAACGGTAACTAAAGAAGTTGACGGTTTAACCGTGTATAACCAACAAATGCAAAATCAGCTTGATAATCAAATGGCTGAGTTAGCTCAACTGGCACAGTCAATGGAAGAAGTCAGTGTTATTGAGCGTCAAATCTCACCGTTAATGGCACGTATGATCACCACTCTAGAAGACTTTATTGCCCTTGATGTGCCGTTTTTACCCGTTGAGCGTGCTAAACGCGTTAACGATTTAAAAGCCATGATGAACCGCGCAGATATTGCGGTTTCTGAAAAATTTCGCCGCGTGTTAGAGGCTTATCAAATAGAAGTAGATTACGGACGTACTATTGAAGCTTATAGCGGCACGCTAGCGCTTAATGGTCAAAATACCGATGTTGATTTTTTACGTGTTGGTCGCGTTAGCTTAGTTTACCAAACTCGTGACGGTAGCCAGTTAGGACAATGGCAACAAACAAACGGTAAAGGTGACTGGCAAGCGCTTTCACAAGATTATCGTTTAGGTGTTAATAAAGCCTTACGTATAGCGCGTAAACAGCTTGCCCCAGATTTAATGATGATCCCCCTGACGACCAATATTTCAAACGGCACGTTAACAGCGGCTGCGGAGTAATTTGTGATGATATTCTCTACTAATACTTTTAAAAAAGTACTGAGCGCGACCGCGTTAACATTAACCTTAGCCAGCACGGCAAGTTTTGCTGAACAAGCGGCTAATTTAGATGATTTATTATCGCAGCTTGAGCAAGGTAAAATTGCACAAAGTAAACAAAACCAAGCACGTGAAGCGCAGTTTAAAGCCAAAGTTAATCAACAGCAGCGTATGCTTGATGATATGGCGGCACAACGTGACTCAGCCTTAAAGTTAAGTGTTGAGCTTGAAACTAAGTTTAGCGATAACGAAGTTGAACTAGGCAATAAAGCGGATGCCTTAGACAAACGTTTAGGCGAGTTAAAAGAATTGTTTGGTGTTTTACAGCAAGTTTCTGGTGATACTCGCAGTAAGTTTCAAACCTCAGTAGTTTCAGCTCAAATTACAGGACGTGGTGTATTTTTAGATGAGTTTGCACAAAGCATGGGCTCAAGCGCTAAGTTAGCATCAATTGCAGAAATTGAACGTTTATGGTTTGAATTGCAACGTGAAATGACCCAAAGCGGAAAAATTACTACCTTTAATCGCGAAGTGGTTTTAGCTGATGGTGAACGAACTACTGCACCAGTAACACGTGTTGGTGGTTTTAACTTAGTGTCAAACGGAAAATATTTAGAATACATTGATGAAACGGGCACGGTTGCAGAACTAATAAGACAACCATCAACGCGTTATTTAAACTCTGTTGACGACTTACTTAATAGTAATGACAAAACCGCTGCATTTGCATTAGACCCAACCGGAGGTTCAATTCTAAGTTTATTAGTGCAAGCACCTGACACTCGTGAAAGAGTCGACCAAGGTGGTCCAGTAGGCTACATCATTTTAGCGATTGGCTTAATTGGTTTATTAATTGCGCTAGAGCGACTCATCAACTTAGTCAATGTTGGCGCTAAAGTTAATCGTCAATTGAAATCTGACAAAGCCTCAAATGACAACCCACTAGGGCGTGTTATGCAGGTAAAAGATAATAACCCTGATTTAGATACTGAAACACTAGAATTAAAACTGTCAGAGTCTATTTTACGTGAAGTACCAAACCTATCTAAGCGTTTGACCTTAATTAAAATTATTTCAGTAGTTGCGCCGCTTATTGGTTTACTCGGTACGGTAACGGGCATGATAAACACCTTCCAAGCGATTACCTTATTTGGTACAGGTGACCCTAAACTTATGGCTGGCGGTATTTCTCAAGCCTTAGTAACAACGGTGCTTGGTTTAGTGGTTGCCATTCCAATGGTATTTATCTTTGCTTACTTAAACGGTCGTAGCCGCGGCATTGTTAATATTTTACAGCAAGAAAGCACGGGCATTATTGCCGAGCGAGCTGAACGCGCCGAAAAAGCCTCGCAAGCGAGCCAAGGAGCTTAAATAGTGATGGCCTTACTTGAAATCTCAAATGCTACCAGCGCCATTGGCGAGTTTATGGAAACGGGTGGTCAAGTATTAACGGTGATTGCTGGCGTTATCTTTATTATGTGGTTGTTAATTTTTGAGCGCTTTGTGTTTGTTTTTTATAGCTACCGTAGTGTAAAAAAACATTTAGTAAATTGCTGGAAAGAACGTACCGAACATACCTCTTGGTATAGCGAGCAAATACGTACCGCGCTTATTTCGCGCGGTACCACTAAGTTAAATCGTAATTTGGTGTTAATTCAATCGCTTGTGGTGCTGTGTCCATTATTAGGATTACTTGGCACAGTAACTGGCATGATTGAAGTGTTTGATGTGATGGCAATATCGGGTAGTGGCAATGCTCGTTCAATGGCATCGGGCGTTTCACGAGCAACTATTCCAACCATGGCGGGTATGGTGGGTTCGTTATCAGGTGTTTTTACTATTACCTGGTTACGTCGCAATGCCAAAAAAGAAGCTGAATTATTGGCTGACAAGTTAACCGTTCAGCATTAACAACAATACAAGGCTAAAACAGTTTAGCCGTTAAATATTATCACGGCGTTGGCGTACTGACTGACGTTCGTAACATAAGTGAAATAGGAAAAATTATGCGTCACATAAGCAAAATGTTGCAAGAGCAAGACGAAAAAGAAGAAATTGATATGACACCTATGCTTGATGTTGTTTTTATCTTACTCATTTTCTTTATTGTTACCGCTTCATTTGTGAAAGAGGCTGGTATTGATGTGAATCGTCCTGAAGCCGCTACTGCCGTTAAAAAAGAGCGCGCTAATATTTTAGTGGCGATTAGTGATAAAGGTGATATTTGGATTAATAAACGCAAAGTTGATATTCGCAGTGTTCAAGCAAACATTGAGCGTTTGAAAGCTGAAAACCCACAAGGTAGCGTGGTTATTCAGGCCGACCAAAAATCAACAACCGATACGTTAATTAAAGTGATGGACTCAGCACGTGCCGCAGGTGTTTTTGATGTTTCTATCGCCGCGCAAGAAGCTTAACAGCGCTCTTTTGTAAAAGAGTAAGGAAAAGAAAATGGCAAAGGTAATTATTAGGAAGTCTATGCGATTTGTTATAGCAGGGGCACTTGCCTTAGTAATGACATTTATATTGCTATGGGGCATGCAAAAGCTTATTGCTGGTGGTGAAAACGCAATGACAGACCCTGTAAAGGGTAACGTACTTGACTTTATTCGTTTGAAAAAAGATGACGCAATTGTCAAAAAAGAGCGTAAACCACAAAAGCCGGCAAAACCTAAAGAGCCACCTCCACCAATGAATACGCCTCCTATGCCACAAGCTAATCCTAATGCGAATGTCGCTAAAAGTAGCTTTGCGGCTGATATTCAAGCGGATAACGGTTTGTCGGGTGGTTTGAGTTTAGATACTAACGATGGTGACTACTTACCCATTGTTAAAGTGGCTGCGGTTTACCCTCGCAGAGCTCAAGCCCGTGGTTTAGAAGGTTTTGTTATTGTTGAGTTTACCGTAAGTAAAACCGGGTCGGTTAATAGCCCTGTAGTAGTAAAAGCTGAGCCAGAAGGCGTGTTTGAACGTGCAGCACTTGATGCGGTAATGAAGTTTAAATACAAACCACGGGTTGTTGACGGTGAAGCAATGGAAGTTGCTGGCGTGCAAAACCGCATCACTTTTGAAATAGACGGTTAATCAAGTAAACGGTTAATGAAATAGACAATAAGTATATTTTTCAGTGTTAGCTAACGCTAACCAAGTTAATAAAAAACAGGAGTAACAAATGAAAAAGTCAGTTTGTTTACTATTAAAAACACTAGTATTGACCAGTGCCGTAACTAGCGCAATGTCGGGCAGTGCACTAATGAATGTTGCTTATGCCAATGAAGCGCAAGAAAAAAGCAGCTACCGCGCTACTAAAAAAGTGCCCGCAATGCGCGATAGAGTTTATGCGCAATTAGCGCGCGCACAAAAGCTCGCTGATGATGGCGATAAAATTCAAGGTTTTGAAGTGCTTGACGAAGTTAAAGATCGTCTTGATAGCTTAAATAGTTATGAACGAGCCATGCTTTTTAACTTTTACGGTTTTATGTATTACGCCAATGAAGATGTTGCCATGGCGATTGATAGCTTTGAAAAAGTTGTCGCAGAAGAAGTCATTCCAGATAGTTTAATTATTTCAACGCTTTATTCACTAGCACAGCTTTCAATGCAACAGCAAAATTTTGCGCAAGCGTTAACTCATTTAAAAAAATGGCAAAAGCTTAATGCAAAACCATTAACGGCGAATCAAGAAGTATTTTTTGCCCAAATTTACTATCAAGATAAACGCTTCCAAGACAGCTTAACGCATTTAGATAATGCTATGGCGTTAGTTGCCAAAGACAACAAGCTCCCAAAAGAAAATTGGCTAATACTACAACGTGCTAATTACTACGAGCTGAAACAGCCAGAGCAAGTAACCAAAGTGCTAGAGCAATTAGTGCGTTTGTTTGATAAACCACAATACTGGTTACAGCTTTCGGGTATGTACGGTGAAATAGGTGAAGAGGCTAAACAAGTTGCGGTAATGGAAGCCGCTTATCAAGCTGGCTACATTACTAAAGCTGCTGAAATTACTACTCTGGCTCAGCTTTATTTATTTCACGGTGCACCTTATAAAAGCGCACAATTAATGGCCGAAGCGGTTGCTAAAGGCAGTGTACCTGCTGATGAAAGCAACTTAGATTTATTGTCACGCTCTTATTTAGCCGCCAAAGAAGACAACAAGGCTATTAAGGTGTTAACTCAGCTTAGTGCCATGGCCGAGGATGGCAAATATGATGCATTATTGGCGCAAACTTACCTTAATAATGAGCTGTGGCAGCAAGCGATTAGTGCTGCTAACCAAGCCATTACTAAAGCAGAAAAAACACAATCAAGCGAAGAGAATACGCCAAATTACTTAGGTAATATGTATCTTGCACAAGGTATGGCGAACTTTAACTTACAAAAGTTTGAAGACTCTCTTACCGCTTTTGCTAAGGCATTAAAAGTACCAAGCAGCAAAGCAACAGCGCAGCAATGGGCTAAATATGTTGAACGCGAGCAAGACAATTATGCAACGCGATTAGCAATGCTTAACTAACACTTGCGCTAATACTTTTTAACGCTGACTTTACGATTAATTAGTGCGTAGTAAAGTAGGGAAAGCACAAAGCGTTAAGCAACAATTTGCTAGGTAAAATTCACTAGCTAAAATGAAAGTGAGGCTATATGCAGTAATGCTATAGCCTTTTTTATTAACTCGTTTGCAACTTGAAGCGCTAGGGCTGCTGAACTTTCACGGTTAACTTTTGTTCGAGCTTATTTTCTGTTTGGCTCAAAAGCATCATATCTTGGTAAGGCAGCATCAAGGTCTTCCCAATTAGCTTTTGATGAAACAAAGTTATGTGATAGCGGCTTTTCACTAATATCAGAGTCTAAAAGACCTAATCGTATTCTGTAACGACTCGGGTCTTGATCGTTTGAACTATAAACCGGTGAGCCACAGTGCTTGCAAAAATGTCTGTTTTTGCCTGGTTTGAATGAAAAAGTTGTTAAGCTTTTTTCACCGCTTAAAATCGTAAAGTCTTCGGCGTTTATAAAGCCATTGGTTGCAAACGCAGTTCCACTGTTTTTTCGACACAGTGAACAATGACAATGAATAATGTCGCTAATGTCACCCTGTATTTTTATGGCAACTTCGCCACATAAGCATTTTCCTAAGTACATAAGGTTAACTTTCTCGTTGTTGATCATCTGTTACAGCACATTGGCGTGTTAGGCATTGAGCTTCTAATAAGGATAAAGCTTTGCCGACGTTGTGTATATATTGCTTTGCATCATCAACAAAAGCAATTGGCTCACCTATAACCACATCACAATTAAAGGGCACTAACAGGGCTTCGCCTTTTGGTAATGCCCGACCTAAACCATGTAAAAAAACCGGCGCAACATTTAGGGTAGGGCGTGACTTTATTAGGTGATGAACACCGCGTTTAAGTTCACTCATTTGCTCAGGCGCACCACGAGACCCCTCAGGAAATAACACTAAAATATCCCCGTTATTTAACGCATTATGGCATTCATCAAAAAGTGTTGAATGAGCACTGCCAGCGCGACGCTTAATGGGGATAATGCCAATAATGTTTAAGGAAAACCATGCTAAAAATCGGTTCGATAAAAAGTAATCTGCCGCGGCAACAGGCCTAATGCGATGGATACTTAACAGTGGATATAAGCTCATCAATACCATAGTGTCTAAATGACTATTATGATTTGCTACTATGATAGCAGGCCCTGTACGGGGTAATCGCGCTTTAAAAAATACGTTGAGCCCTAAGCAAAAAAACACCACAGGCTTTACCACTAACGCGAAAAACAATATTTTTAACAATCTGTTCATAACCGCCCTTAGTAATGCAAATAATAAAGATAATGGAAAAATAATGGTGCGGTATAAATTAAGCTGTCAATTCTATCTAATAATCCGCCATGACCAGGAATAAGTGTACCGCTGTCTTTAATTGCTAAATCTCGTTTTACCGATGAAATAACCACATCACCAACAAAGCCAGCGACAGCTATTAATGCTCCGGCAACCAAACCTTGTAATAACGTTAATGGCGTTAAATACGGCGCTAGAACACCAGCAACAATAGTTACGGTTGCCACACCCCCAATAAAACCCTCCCATGTTTTATTAGGACTGACTTTAGGAATGATTTTATTTTTGCCTAAAGCTTTTCCCCAAATATATTGGCAGACATCATTAAACTGGGTGATGAAAATAAGAAAAAGTACTAAGCCTAACGCACCGGCTTGTTCGTTGAGTACAGGGAGCTGTAATAAATAGGCAATATGGCTAATACAAAATACAGAGAGCATTAGCGCCCAATGAATGGTACCTAAAGAGCGAATAAAGCCTTTTGTTTCTCCAATAAATACAGCGCGCATGGGCAAAAAGAGAAATACATAAACAGGAATGAAAATAATAAACATGCCATACCAGTTTAATGATGCCCAATAATACTGCGCTGGAATTGCCAAATAAGCCCAAAGTAAAACACGTCTATCGGCTTGGCGGGTGGGCACTATTGAAAAAAACTCTTTTAACGCTAAAAAGCTTAATAGCGCAAAAAATACAGTTGCGACTGTTGGTGAGGCAATTAAAATCCCAAAGAGAATAATAATCATCCACCACCAAGACTGAATGCGCTGTTTTAATTCGGTGTGATCTGTTTGTGGATTTTTTACTTTTAGTAATAAACGGGCGACGCTAGCAGTGACCAATAGCAAGGTAACAAATAGCATCATATAAAATGAATGTTCAGGGAGGTTAAACATGCTCAGATGCCTTTGGGTGGTCTAGTTCTTTTTTCGGCGACTCTAAATAAAGGTAAGCATCGCGTGTGCGGTTATAAATGGTGATTAATGAGCCTAAGCAAATAATGACAAGCACCATTAATAATAAATAACCAGGGGTTGAAAATAATAAATGCTCTAAGGGGGATAGTAATAATGCTATGGTGATCAAAGCCATGCGATGTTGTTTTGCCATTGGCCCAGTAAATAAAGTGGGCGCTCCCATTGAGCTTGCTAAAGTTCGTACATAAGCCGTCATGACAGCCAGTATTCCTGCTAACCAGCCTAGCTCTGCTCCCCAAGAAAACCCTGTTAATAAATAGCCTGCAGGCACTAAAATAAGTGGGTCAGCAATACGGTCTGGAATATCGTTAAATAATTCTCCAGAGGCTGTAGACTTGCCTCCCTCCATCGCCACCATGCCATCAAATAAGTTACATAATAATCGACATTGAATAAATAGCGCCGCGAGCCACATCAACCAAATATTGCCTCCGCTGTTTACAACGAGTAATACTGTGCCAGCAAATAATGCAAAAAACACGCTCGAGATAGAAATTTGGTTAGGGGTAATATCTTTTTTACTTAACCATTTGGCAATATTAGTCATTAAGGTTAGCTCTCTAACCTTTAGGGGACGGCGTCCTGCTAAGTCATTCATTATTATTCCTTGGTAATCATTAATTTCGCCAGCAAACGTAAGTCGTCTGTTGCTTGTTGGCGCTAAAATACACAACTTAATCTTGGGGATTTAATTGTTAGGGGCTGTTGATCTTTCGCGGTTAAATTTTGTTCGAGATAAAAGCGTTTTAATCGCGGCGGACAGTGTGTTGCCTAGTCATTCTAAGCAAATACTGTTCAACAAAGAATAAAACGCTTTTAGCCGAATCCTTCGGACAGCGTTTGTTGATCATTTTTACTGCGTTATCACCTTTTTATGTGACGCTACATGGATGTAGCTTATTAGACAATGCAGGAGCTTATTGTCCTGAATAACCACACGACAAAGGCTCTGCCTTGTATAAATACCCAACAAAAAGCTGCAAAAACAATCTCGAAAGATTACAGCCCCTAGTCAATAACGTGCATATTAACTGTATTTTTATGATTTTTCTCGCTTATTTTTAATACGGCTCAATGCTACAGGCGTAATGCCTAAATAGCGCGCAATATCATTTTGAGTAATGACGTCTGCAACATGAGGAGAGCTTGCGAGTAAAGCGGTGTAGCGTTGAAAATAGCAGTTTGAGGTGAATTTATTACCCCGAATTTAGGTTAATTATACTAGCCCACCAGTTTAGATCATTTTTTATCATTGTTTTTAGTGATTAGCTCGCTTGTCTGATATATTGCTGTTAATCGCAAAGTTGCAATGTTATTGATAATTATAAAGGTGAAGTTATGGAAATGGATGAGTCTATTAATGTCTTTGGAGAACCACTTGAGGGCAGTACTGGTGAGCCGGTAACGGGTTTCTTTCGAGACAATATGTGTAATACTTGCGAACAAGACTTAGGCTCGCATACCGTGTCTATTAAAGCGACCCAAGAGTTTTTAGAGTATTCTCGCTTTAAAGGTAATGACCTTTCAACACCTGTGCCTGAGTTTGGTTTTGAAGGTATTAAGCCGGGTGATACTTGGTGTTTATGTGCTGCACGATGGTTACAAGCTGAAGCAGATGATAGAGCGCCGCGGGTTTATTTAAAAAGAACACATATTAAAGCGCTTGAAATTGTGCCCCTTGAAATATTACGCAAGTATGCGTTGGATTTAAGCTAACCGTTAACGATGGACTTAACTTGCTAATATTGATTTAACATAATAAATAACCTGAGTTCGGCTTAACAAATGTTTCTCTAGCAGCTATTTTTTCTAACTGCTTCGTTAAATTTACTTGCAATAGGCCAGCTATTGACGCGAAATGTTCCTTGCTTATCATCTGAAAAAAGAAAAACTATCAAGCTAGCGATTCATAAAAGTAATTTTTACTGATATTTCAATTTTTTAAATATCCATACATCGAGTTCAGATTAAATAAGGTCAACATTTCAGTATTTTTAAACATAACTAAAATAGTTCTTCTACACTTGTAATAAAAAGCAATGGAGTGTCCATGATGAATGAGCTATTAAAAAAACTTCCCATTCGATATAAAATAGCGTTAATGATCGTACCTGTTGCGATCGTTTTGCTTGTTTTAGCGGTCGCCGATTTAAGTAAAAATAAATCTGTTATGGATGAAGCTGATAAAGTGGGCAGTTTAACTCGCCTTTCAATTGCAGGCAGTGCCTTAGTACATGAATTACAAAAAGAGCGAGGAGCAAGTGCAGGCTTTATCGCCTCACAAGGAAAGTCCTTTGCTGATATATTGAAACAACAACATGCGGCTACCGACAGTAAAATAGCTGCATGGCAAAGTGACTTTTCACGTTTTAATGAGCAAAAGTTTGACCTCAACATAAGCGCTAAATTAAATACCGCTAAAACGAAATTAGCGCAAATCAACACTATTCGAAAACAAGTCGCCAGCCAAACGATATCCTTAGCCGATACCGTTAAATATTACACTGAAATTAATACGGTTTTTATTGAAGCCGTCTTAAGTATCTCAAATAGTTCAAGTGACGCTAACTTAACCGCACATCTTTTTTCATTTTATAATTTTATTGCCTCTAAAGAGCGCGCAGGTATTGAGCGCGCGGTATTAAGCGCGACTTTTAGTGCTAATGAATTCTCTGAGGGCGGGTATAAAAAGTTTGTATCATTAGTGACCGAGCAACAGGCTTTTATGTCAACGTTTTTAAACTCAACGTCAAAAGATCATATGAGCTTTTACCATAATAAAATGAACATTAATGCGGTGGTACAAGTCGATGCGTATAGAAAAATCGCAGATGAAAGGTTTGTTCAAGGGCAGTTTAATACCGATGCTACCCAATGGTTTGAAAGTGCTACTGTGAGAATAAATGCTTTAAAAGACGTTGAATCACGATTAAGCGATGATTTACTGCAAATATCTAACACAATAAAGCAAAAAGCGAGTAGTCACTTTTATACCCTGTTAAGTATTCTATCGGTTGTTGGTGTTGTTATTCTGTTATTGGTTTTAGTGTTATATCGTCAAATTATCGGACAGATTAAAGCTATTACATCGACCATGAAAATAGTTTCGGAGCAGAAAGATTTAACGGCGAGCACAGCTATTATTACTAAAGATGAGCTAGGGGTTGTTGCACAGGCATTAAATAGTATGTTGCTTAAGTTTTCAGGTGCCTTGAAAGAAATAGCTAAAGCAAGTGAGCAATTGGCTTCGGTTTCTGAGGAAACTAACCAAGTGTTAGAAGATAATAAAAATATGATGGCAGAGCAACAAAACCAGTCAGAGCAAGTGGCAACTGCCAGTGAAGAAATGTCGGTTACCGTGCAAGAAGTGGCTCGAAACTCCACTGAAACAGCTGATATTGTACGTTTAATTAATGATGTCGCGGTAAATGCGGTCTCCATAGTGCAAAAAAATACTTTGGGAGTTGAAGCGCTTTCAACAGAGGTAGAGGGTATTAATGGTGTTATTTCACAACTTCATGAAAATAGCGCCAGTATTGGTAATGTGGTATCGGTAATAAAGTCAATTGCCGATCAAACCAATTTGTTAGCATTAAATGCGGCGATTGAAGCTGCACGAGCAGGAGAGCAAGGAAGAGGTTTTGCCGTTGTTGCTGATGAAGTACGCACGCTTGCCATGCGTACCCAAGATTCAACCAGTGAAATAGAGGGGATTATAAGTCAATTTAAAACCCTGACCGAAACTGCATTTGAGGCGATTAAGCGCGGCTTAGATAAGTCGATTGAGGTTTCAACCGGCGCTTCAGAAGTTGAAGCGGTTATTGGCAATATTATTAATGAAGTGCGTAATATTCATAGTCGAATTGATCAAATTGCTACCGCGGCTACCGAGCAGTCTGCGACAACAGAAGAGATAAATATCGCCATTACTGCGATTAATGAAGCAACGTTATCAGCATCTGAGCATGCCAATCAATTACAAGTTGTTGGACACGAGCAAGCTCAGTTAGCGGTTAACTTACAAGAATTGTCTACTGAATTTAGAGTGTAGGTTTGAGTTGGTAGTAACGTGCTTGTAGTGATGTGTGGGTTAGGTTAGCTGAGTTACTCATTCAACTAACCCAACTCACTCAGTTTGCTCAATGAGCTTAAGTTAACTTCACGTAACCTCAGGCTATGTCGGAAAGCCGAGTTGCGTTTTAAGCTTACTTGCCTGACGGCGTGATATTTCTACGTCAACATTATTTTTTAGCTGTGCTAATAAGCCATAATTAATGGTTTGCTCTAGTTTTTCAATAGCGTCGAGTCGTAATATATCGACACGGCTGGCGCGAAAGTAGGTGTTATCATCTAACTTTGCTTCAATTTTATTTAATGAGCTATGTATATATGCTTTACCTTGTGAAGTATATATAGCGGCATGATTGCCAATACTTTCAAAGCGAAAAATATCTCCCAGTCGAATGATTTTCATATGATCGCCAAACTTAACCATTAACTTAAAGTCGTCAGCTAACGTTGGCTCTGGTGGTAGTGACTCTTCCTCATCTACAGCGTTTTTATTCACTGTCTCTTGCTTGAGTTTATGGGCTTTTTCTTTGTGCGCAGTAAACTTAACAATAGTGTCGGCTAAACGCTCAGGCACTACCGGTTTCACTAAGTAATCAATCGCGTTAAGTGCAAAAGCGTCAACGGCAAATTCATCATAAGCGGTACAGAATACAATGGGGTATTTGCCCTGTAGCTTTTCAGCTAAAGTTAAGCCAGTACCGCCAGGCATTTCAATGTCTAAAAAAACAATATCAGGTTGATGTATTTCTATCGCATCAAAGCCTTGTTCAATGTTTTCTGCTTGTGCAACAACATGAATATGCGGGTGTTTTTTTAATAAGCGTAGTAGCTCTTGTCGTGCCATGCGTTCATCGTCAATGATGATGGCATTTAATTGATTATCCATTTTTAACTGGCTCGTATGGTAAAGTCATAGTGACATGAAAAATATTATTATCGGTGGTTTGTTTTAAGCTGCCTTGCCCTGAAAAAATAAGGCCAATACGTTGAGTTAGGTTTTTCAAACCTACTTTTGTACCTGACTTTATTAAATCACTTTGGTATGGGTTTATGACATCAATAATGAGCTGCTCTGCTTTAACTTGGCTCTTAAGTGTTAAAGTGCCGCCGTCTTTCAAATTAGCAACGCCATGTTTAATCGCATTTTCAACGAGGGTCAGTAACCCCATGGTTGGAATTTTAGCAAGCAAGCTTTCATCAGAATTGTTAAGTTCAATACGTAACCGCTCGCCTAAACGAATGTCTTCAATAGCTAAATAATGCTGACATACGGCTAGCTCTTTACCTAAGCTAGTATGGGCTTTGGTGTCGGTTGATAAGTTATAACGAAACAAGGTTGATAGTTGGGTAACTAGCTCGGCGGCTTTGTCTTCATCTTCAAAAATCATACCGCGAATAGTATTGAGCGAGTTAAATAAAAAGTGTGGATTAATTTGATTCATCAAACTGGCTAATTGTTGATTTTTAAGTTGTTCAGCCAACTTTCTCCGGTCGCGAATAGAAGTAATAGTGAGGTAGATTAAACTCCATAACATGAAGAAAAGAATATTGAATAAAACTAAGCTCGCTAACTCAACGAGTAAACCATGTTGATAAATAAAAAAATCAGGCGTGTGGGTTTGTAGTAGTAAAGATAAACACTTATCCACTGTGGTCGCAATAACTGCACACTGTAAAATTACCTTGAAGTAGGCGATAAATGTCGTTGATGGACTGTGTTTATGGTAAGAGCGCAGTAAGTAATGGCTTAGTAATACAGTCACGGAATAAGACAAGAAAGATCTTATTATCTCTTTAGCTATAGGCAACGGCATTACTTCATCAGCATGCCCAGGCATAGAGAGCACCCCTATCGCAGTAAAAACCATAATGATGGCAAAACCGATTAGCTGACAAAGGTAATAGGCGAGGTTATTTTTTATTGACTCAGACATTTTATCCGCTTGGTAATGTTTGCCTTTATTCATGATAAAGGTTGATTGATTATCATGACCAACTTAAGTCAACGCTATTACGTCTTTTTTAAGCTAAGTCTGTGCTTGTAACTATTTACAAGGACTTAGCCAACCAGTATATCGTTCTAAGTTGGCTAAGTTAAGTTTAGATTAACAGTAACTTAATATAATTTAACACAGGTTGTTAAAGGTTTGCTCCTTAGCCTAAGGTCAAATACAAATCTATAGAAGACACTAAATTATTCACTAGGTGTAAGTAAATTGGCAAGTAAATACCGCCACTACGCTGACGTGCTATCCCTAAAATAACGGCAAGTGAAAATAACATTACGAGTACCGATAGTTCATATTGGCCGCCATGAAGTAAGGTAAATAAAATACTGGTGATGATAATACTTCCAATAACACCTAAACGAGAGTGCTTTAAGCCTTTAAACATAAAGCCACGAAATACTACTTCTTCAAAAACTGGCGCAGCGATGACAACAACAATAAAAAGTAAAATAAGGTAATCAGTGCTTTGATAGATATCGACCATGCTTTGCGGCATCTCGATGGCGAAAAACTCGCTTGCGACATAAGTTAAGGCGAAATAGGCGAATAAAACTAAGGTAAAGTTGATGAACATTTTTTTACTCGGTAGCTTATCAAAACCAAGGTAAGCCGATGCAGTAGTTAGTTTTCGTTTGCCTGCAAAGTAAAAAATGAAAGGGGATAAAGCTAGTGCTGTTAAGAGATAATTTATGGCCAAGCAGTCACCATCCATCATCAATGCATCGGAAGAGGGGGGATTTGCAGTTTCAAAAAGAGAGACAGCTCCTAGCATTAAAGCGCTTAATAGGCAGTATAAAATGAAAAGTAAAAAGCTAAGACCTAATGTGGCACTAGCGCTCCATGGTTTATTAGGTTGAGCCTGAGTGATGTTAACGTCAGTTGCGTTAGCGCTACTTGCTGCTAAATTACTTGGGTCTGTATTTGCTGACATATGATTTCCTTACTATTTATTTTTTATTTTTAATTTTTTACTTTTAAGTTAATTTTTTTTGATGTTAGTTTGAACTGCTACAGCGCCGTGACAATAAGCACAACGAGGATAATAATTAGTGGCATTAGCCCTCCTCCTGAATTAGGTGAGCGCTTTCTACCTTAGCGCATGTTATGTGATGATTATTATTTACTATTACCGATGCTTTTCGCTCAGCAGAGCTATCGCAAGCGGTTGCGGTAGTTGCTTCAAGATGTGCACTTTTGTAGCCATCGAAGATACAAGCGAGCATCATGATCACGCCGACAATCAGATCTGATAACGTTATTATTTTCATTTGACTTCCCTGTTAATTGTTAATCGTAAGTCAAGCACTTGCTTGGCAGGTCTCTATTTGATGGAGCTATAATATCGAGATTAAAATTGATAACGTCGGGAAAATGATAAACGGTTATAAAAAGTGATGAGTGGTTAGGGAAGATAATTTAACCTGAGCTTACTTTATCAGTGGCGTTATCAGTTGTGTTATCAGATATGTTTGTTAACTAATGACGCTTAATGCAAGAAAGTGTCTTAATAACTTAAAACGAGTTCAGTAAGCTATTGTTTAGTAAACTAGTTCAGTAAGCTATGGTCAGTAATTGCTAGCAGCTAGTTTTAGCTGAAACAGATACAAGAGGTAATATTATGTGAAGTGCAGCTCAGCCTTTAACTTAGTGCGAGTTGCGAAAATAGTGCGCGTTGCCGAAAATATCAAACAGGCTCATAAGGAAGGGTTAGATTTACCGTATAGTTTGCCTCATCAGTATTGTTAGTTAACATGCCTTCTGTGCCAAATATAAGACTAATACGTTGCTGTAAATTTTTTATCCCCACTTGCGTACCTGATTTTACTAGCTGTTTTTTAAAAGGATTACTTACTTGCACTAACAACTTATTATCTTCAACGCGGCTATTAACCACTAAAGTTCCTCCTTGTTGTAAGTTTGAAATGCCATGTTTTATTGCATTTTCCACTAAGGTTAGTAAGCCCATCGTTGGGATTTTAGCGTTTTTACTTTCAGGAGATATATCAAACGCAAGTGTTAAGCGATCGCCTAAACGAATATCTTCAATGGCTAAGTAATGCTGACATACTTCAAGCTCACCAGCTAAACTGGTATGGGCTTTGGTGTCGTTTGATAAGTTATAGCGAAACAAAGTAGAGAGCTTAGTGACTAGCTCGGCGGACTTTTCTTTATCTTCATAAATCATACCGCGAATAGTATTGAGTGAGTTAAATAAAAAGTGTGGGTTAATTTGATTCATTAAGCTGGCGAGCTCATGATCTTTTAATTGTTGTTTAATTCTAGCTCGATCAATAATCGAGCCAATGCCTAAATATAATAGGCTCCAAAGCGTAAAAAATAAGCCGTTAACAATGAAACTCTTCGAAAGGCTACTAAAAGCAAGGTAAGCTTTTTCACCGTCACCAAATGCCAAACCAAATATCGTATGTGCAATCATGCCAACGGTAGCAGCGCATAGAACCGCAGCACCATAGACTTTAAAAGTAGAAGCTTTGGTCGTTAAGTGTTTTTTAATATAAGCACGAACGAAAAAATGTGAAATTAAGAAGGACAGCGTGACAAGTTTAATAAAGGTTAGCAGCTCATCTATTAAATCAATCGCTTTCCCTTCTTCAATGTGGCTGGAGATACCCGCCCAAGCAATGAATGAGAAGAAAAGTAAGGTGCCGATCACTTGGCAGAGATAATAACCTATCTTAGAGTTCATTGGTCTTGTTGCCTTACGTTATGGTGATGTGTTGTTAACACTATGTAAAAATTATTCTGATGCTAACATAGGATAATCACTTGATGATAGTGCTATAAGCGAGCAAAAATACGCTATCGCTAATCTTAAGAAATGCTAAACTATTGTCCGTTTTATCATGTTGTCTTAATCTTTGGTTTTATTTGGGGCTTTAGCGCTTGATATTTATTCTCAAAGTTAGCTTTTTATTTAAAAAGTGATCGTATTAAGCAGTAACCAATGGAAATATCCCTATGCGCGTAGCGGTTTGTCAGTTTGCCAGCACAGACAGTGTTGAAAACAATTTAAGTACGTCAATTCGAATGATTAACGAAGCAGCCGCTGGTAAAGCCGATGTGATCGTATTACCTGAATATTGTAATGCGCCCTGTTGGTATCAAGATCATAACCAAGCATGGCAATCAGCGCTATCGCTTGAGGGGAGCTTTTTACAAACCATTGCGGAACAAGCTAAACAGCACCATTGTTATATTACCCTTGGTGTTACGTTACGACGAGATGATATACGTGAACATCAAAACGGTGATGTAAAGTCAAATATTAGTGTTAGCTCATGTTTGTTTGCTCCCTCCGGCGCGTTAATAGCACACAATGATAAGCAAACCTTAATTGGCTGTGAGCATGATTTTTTTGTTTGTACTAGCGCTAAATCAACCATTACGGATACCGAACTTGGCAATATAGGGTTACTGGTTGGTAACGACAGCTTAGGTTTTGAACAAGCCCGTGCAATGACCTTAGCTGGCGCGCAACTTTTGTGTCATTCAACCAGTACTTTTGCAGTAGATCAAAGTAGTTTACATAGCCCTGCACGTGCCAGTGAAAATAAAGTATTTATTGCTTCAGCCAATAAAGTGGGAATGCTCATTGAACCTGCGCATCGCGATGCTTTTCTCGCGCAATATACACTACCCGAAAGTTATTTAGTGGCTGTAGGACAAAGTCAAATACTCTCACCAACGGGGGCGGTATTAGCGCAAATGTCAGCTAATGAAGAAGGGGTTATTTGGGCAGATATTAACTTAGCTGATGCCAATATTAAAAAGCGCCCAGACGGTAGCGATATTTTGAAACAGCGCCGACCTGAGCTTTATCAAACCTTGTTAGGCTCAAACAATAACAGCAAAAATACTCATGCTGAGCGAGTTGCCCCTAATACTGTTAACACCGCCATTTTTGCCACTTACACTAACCATGAGCAAGCACTTGAAGATGTTTGTTTTTATATTGAAAATAACCTCAGCGATATTATTCAGTTACCAGAGTTATTCTTTTTAGCCGATAAAAGTGTTTGTGAGAATAGCGAACAACGCAGCGCGTTAGAAAGCTTTAGTAAAACCGTGGAGCGACAAATATCTCAAGTATTAAGACCTTTTCAATATGTCTGTACCAGCTTAGTTATTGACGGTAAACATCAAGCGGTGTTAATTAGTGAGCAAGGTATTATCGCTATGCAGCAGCAACTGCACTTTTGTCAGCGTTACCAATGGACCGAGTTAGGTAATCACCTAAATATTATTGAAGTACCGTTAGAGCAAGGCTGTATCACAATTGCGATGTTAACCGCTGATGATGCCAACATTGCCGAAATTGTCAAAATAGCAGCAATAAAAGGTATTCATGTATTGCTAGTACCTTTTGATGTTCAAGAAGCAAGTGAAGTGCAATATCAATTATTAGCGCGGGCGGCTGAAAATAGAATTTGTTTACTCGGCGCAACACGTGAAAAAAGCCTTACTAATAACGCAACCGCGGCTTCCTTAATTTTTGAGGCGAATAGAGCCCAAAAGCAGGGCAATCACAAGCAAGTCAAAGCACATAAATCAACGGGTTTTATTGCTAATTTGAGCGCAGATTTCACCTTGTTTACTCAGTGGCAAGGAAGAAAGCCCAGCGGCAGTATTAATCAGCCTATTGTAAAGCCTCAGTTTGGTAAAATTACTAAAGCCTTAGTGCAACCCAATACCTCAACCAATAAACTATTGGCTGTTAATTGCTCTGTTTTAACGGTATAACGATGATATAGCTGTCATTATTTATAGCGAACAAGGAAGCAACACCATGAAAAATAAAGTGTACTTACTACCGGGCACTATGTGTAACGAGCTTTTATGGTCGAAGCTATTACCTGAGCTTACTTGTGCTGTAAGTGATGTTGAGTTTGTACACTTAGCTATTCCAGCTAATAAAAGCTTTGCGCAATTGGCACAGTGGTTAGCAAACACCTTACCGTTAACACCTGTTGCGCTGATGGGGTTTTCATTAGGCGGTTATATTGCCAGTTATTTTAATTGCTGTTTTCCTGAACGAGTGGCTCAGCTTTTTGTTATTGCCAATAGCCCATGTGCGTTAAATCAAGCAGAGTTAAGTCAGCGAGAAACCATATTATCAGCGGTTAAGCGTTATGGTTATCAAGGAATTAACCAGCAGCGCATTAATCAGTTTTTAGGTGTTGAAATGAGTAATCAAAAAACTGAAAAAAACACGACTGAACTAGCTAGGTTAATTCAACAAATGGATAGAGAGTTAGGTGAAGCGGAGTTTTCAAGTCAAATTGAACATACGTCATTGCGTGATGACTTACAAAGTACTTTGGCAAAGCTGAGTAACGCCATAACTTTTTACTATGCAGAGCAAGATACTATGGTCAATACTCTATGGCTTGAAGCACTAGTTAACAAAGCTAACAATAATAATATCACCTTGATTAAAACCCAAGGTAGCGCTCATATGTTACCACTAACTGAGCCAAAAGCATTGGCACAGCAGTTGTTGCTTTGGTTAGAGCGGTAAAAATCATCAAAAGCATTAAAATCACCAAAACCACTAAAAAAGGCCCGTAACATTGAAATTATTTCATGTAAGTTGTTCATCTTTAAAGACGTTAATTTTTGTTTTTTTATCCATCTTAATCAACGTTGTTTTTTCTTCTGCTTCAATGGCAACCCAAGCCTTCAAAATCCCGCGCAGTGTGGTGGTTGATGTAAAAGACTCAACCAGCGAGGCGGTTTATCCGTTGTTTATTAAGTTACCTAAAAATTATCAGCACTCTGCGGATAAAACCTATCCAGTTATTTACTTAACCGATGCTTGGTATAGCTTTCAAATAGTGTCTGGGGCAACTCGTTATCCTATGAACTCAGGAGCAATGGAGCAGGCGATTATTGTTGGTATTTCTTATGCGAAGGGGTCGAAAGGTGATAGCAGTAGAGTGTTAGATTATACGCCAACGGTTAATAGCGCATGGAAGAAAAAAACCGGTGGTGCTGCTAAATACATGGTATTTCTTGAGCGCGATGTGATTAGTTATATTGAAAAAAATTACCGAGCAAAGCCAAATGATCGAGCATTTGTTGGTAATTCGCTAGGCGGGCTATTAGGTACTTATATTTTGCTGACTAAGCCAGAGTTATTTAACCACTATATTTTAGGCAGTCCGTCATACTGGTTTGATGAACATATGATTTTTAAGCTGGAAACCGCGTTTCAACGTAGTAAAAAAGTGATTGAGGCTAATGTTTTTATTGCGATTGGCGAGCGTGAAACTATTGGTCTTGATAGTAATTACGATATGGTGGGCGATTCTGAAAAATTTTATCAGCAAGTACTGGCATGGCAGCAACCAAAATTAAATGCCAAGTTATTGATTATTAAAGAAGCTAATCATCAAACGGCTTTTCCAACCACGGTTATTCAAGGCTTACATTGGTTATACGGATTATAAGTTAACAACCGTGATAAAAATAAAACAGCTTGCATAATATTACGCTGTCGTAGGTATTTTAATTGTTCTATCAGGCTACACTATAATAAAGAAGCCACTGTAACTGAGCTTAGTTAGAGTGGCTAAATAGCATTTGCATACTAACGAATTATATAGAGTTTATTGACATGGACTCGCAAAAATAAAAACTTGATTTCTATTTCCTGCTCTTGTATGTACGGTTCTAGTACAAAACCCGCCAGAAGCACCACCTCCGCCTCCAGGTGTCCCACCAGGCTGGCCTGATGAAGGGTTATTGTATTCTATTTTTACTGCAATGGACTCGATATAGTCTAATAAGCAATTAGTGACCCCTGTATGTGATAAGTCTAGTGAGCCACCACTTTCTGGAAATAACGTTTTTAAGCGAATTCCATCAATACTGCTGGAACCGCGTAACAGTTTGAAGCTTAAGTTTAGGTTTCGAACCCCATCAAGGTAATAATCACCATGGTAGGTTACTTCAAAATTTAATAGGTTGTGTCTACTACCATATAACATCGTAGCAAAAACACCTGTTGTATTTTTTGTAAATTTTACATCAATACCAAATGTTCCTCTACCAATTGTTAACCCTAGCCCTGATATAGTTGTATCTTGCCAAGATTCAGTCCAGTCAGCGTTGCCAATTTTATTAGCTATTTCAGCGTTAAGCCGCTCTTCAACTTTGTGCTCTCCTCTTGGGGTAAAGTAATTTGTAGGGTGTGAGCGACAGCTATCACTAGATGCTGTTTCATTACTTAAATTAAAAAAATGGTTGTCAGATGTTGCCGAAGCTTGGTTACTTAAAGTACTAATCGACAAACTAGCATTTACGCCAACATCGACCATAGTATTAGCGGCTTTTCTATACTGAGCATCAATCTTATAAAATGCATCAATGAGTTCTTGTTCATCTGCCGATATTGTTAAGGGGTGAACTGTTATGACTTTATTGTATCCATTGGTATCACTATCGACTTGATATTTATAAGCTTGTTTAGTTAATGGATTAGCAATAAAAAGTATTTTATTGGTGGCGTAACAAACCTCATCACCAATCTCGGTTATCTCGCCTGGTTTAGTATTGCTATGGCACTGTAAAGGTGGCGCTAGCTCTTTTGCTAAAGAGACACTTTTGGCGCTATTACAGCTATCACATGAGTACAGCGGGAGGTTCTTTGCAAGTGTTTGTGTAGATAGTAGTATGAATGTAGTAAATAGTATTTTCTTTATCATGGTTCATTCCTTGTTAGATAAAAGCTTATTCCTATAAGCAATTCATAATATAATTGAGTACAAGTACAAGTACAAGTACAAGTACAAGTACAAGTATTTGGCATTAAAATCATTAAATAAATATAACGTTAAATCAAATGATATTACTCTGTCGCTACTTAGTAAAATTTAACGTAAAATAGCGCTATTATTTTATTACCGTTAAGCTGTACTTAACGGATATTTACACTTTATTGGGCTAATTTTAACGTATTGCTCAGTATGACTTGCTTTGAAGGGCATTATGAAAAAAACATTTGAATTAACTCATCCAAAAATTAAAATTGAAAGACGTGTTGATGCTGTTAAACATGAAGTAAAAAAATACTTAAAAAGAGAGCGCAAAAAAACGTTACCTGAAGGTGCTGACTTTTGGGACTTTGATTGTAAGTTTGGTAATACCCAAGCTGAAGCGAAAACAGTACATTTATCACAAATAAATAAGTTAATTGATCAAACGCAAGTTGAAAAATT
The DNA here is from genome assembly GCF_039523295.1 of Colwellia asteriadis. Classification (NCBI taxonomy): domain Bacteria; kingdom Pseudomonadati; phylum Pseudomonadota; class Gammaproteobacteria; order Alteromonadales; family Colwelliaceae; genus Colwellia; species Colwellia asteriadis. Next base: position 202,614 of record NZ_BAAAFA010000009.1, read on the forward strand.
AACGTCGTTTTATATTGAAGTTATCGCTAAAGCGGCCAACAAGCCTGTACGTGCATTGTCAGATGATGACTTTGACTTAGATGATGAAGACTTTGATAGCGAAGATTAATCGTTAATATTAGTTGTTAATTTAACTAGTTAATTTAAATAGTTAATTTAAATAGTTAATATAAGAAGTTAAGACAAAAAATTAAGATAAAAAGTTAATACAAGCGCTTCACGTTAATCGCGCTAGCTAACTTTTCGAGTAAAAAACCGACGCTATGCGTCGGTTTTTTTGTGCCTATGCTTTAATCATTACATCCATGACTTATCGCTCGACTCTACTTGTATTAAGGTTTTATTGAGTAATTGATAAGCAGCGTTTTGCGATAGGTAAGGGATAGTTATTACGCCAGCAGCGAGAATAAACCTTGTAGTAGCGAGTTGGCTTTTTTCCATCATAATACTTTGCTTAAGGGTGGTTTGTTGTACTTTGTAAATAGGAAAACAATAGTAATCTACACCTACATAACCTTTACGCACATAAATAAAGTGTTCGTCACTTGCATAGCCCCAGCGATACCAGCGCATTACAATAAGAAAACCGATAAAAACAAATGGAACAATTAGGCTTGCGGCAAGCTCATATTGCGCCGTATACAATAAGGTACTTTGACAAAAAGCAAATAGTGGCAATAGCATATACGCCAAGTAACGAACTAAAAAGTGTTTGCTAATCGCGGTAAAGTTTACCGTTGAGAGATTGTTTTCGGGGTACACTTCATTAATTAATTGCAGACTTTGCTCAGGGGTAATTGATGGCACCATAATTTTATTATTAAGTGCCTGAGTGCTGGCGCCGTAAAGCTTAGCACCACTTTGTTCAAATTTTAGGTTAATGCGCTTGAGTACCATATCAAGCCAGTCTTGCTTTTGTATAATCATTTGCAAACGAGACAAGCGCATAGTGACTTCGTGTTTGGTAAACAGTCCGCTACGGCGAATATATTTATCGCCTACTTTAGATAAGGTGTAGCCATAGAAGGTCATTACCGAGCCCAAAATAGAAAATAGTGTTAAGGCGAACATCATTAAAAAGGTAATCGTTAGAGCATATAAACCAACTTCTAGCCATGAATGAGTGTTCAAATCAAAAGCGGCCGCTAAATTAATGCCGTAATTACTGAGTTTTTCATTGATAAAGGCATAAGCATTATCAAAAAAAGGAGCACTTGCGCCTAAAAAAATCCAAATACGGTTGCTGGTAACTCCATGAATAATTAAATCTTTTACTGAACGTGTATTTAGCAAGGTTTCTTGTTGGGCACTAGTTAAGTTAGTGTCATGAGTACTTAGGGTACTTGCTAAAGGTTTTTTATCATCAGAACAGTCTTCATTATTATGTTTTTCATGTTGAGCTAAAATTTCTTTCTTTAAAGCTTCTGCAAAGGCTAATGGCAACGCTGCAATTTTTACTTCTTGCTTACTTGAGCCCGCAGTATCAAGCTGTAGACAAGCATAGCCGGTTAAGCGGTAATAAATAGGCTGCTCTAACTTAACATTTTGAATGCGTGAAAAAGGTAAATTAGTGTGTGATTTTTTAAAAACACCGGCACGAATCTCAATGGTATTTTTAGATAAGCGGTATTGAAAATAATAAAACTTAAGCACAGCAGAAATGGCTAATACCGTTAATAAGGTGATAACAATAGGCAACCACAGTGTTGGGTTTTCAGTAATTTGCTTGTAACCAATAATCAAGGCTGGCGCAATATAAATAAGCTGCCCGAATAATCCTTGGATAAAACTCATAGCAAAAAACAAAATAGCAATGGGCGATAAGCGTTGCCACTGTTTTGTTTGTGCTTGATTATTCTGGTGGCTACCGGTTAAGTGGCTACTCTCATGAGCATTAACTTCACTAGTAGTTTCTTCATGAGTATTTGCGACATCATTGCCTGAGAGTTTGGTATTAGGCATGCTCAATAGAACCTTTGTGACGTAAAATGAATTCACGTAGCTTTTGTGCCTGTGCTAAAGGTAACCCAGGGATTTGAAAGGTTTCTAATGCACCACCTGCGCTAAATACTTGGATAGTAGCTAAACCTACTTTGCGCTCAATTGGCCCTCGTTTTAATTCTATGTGCTGAATGCGTACTATCGGTTGAGTTACTGTTTTTTTAAATACGAGTCCTGCGCTATAGCTTAAATCATGTTCCCGTAAAGCGTAGCTTTTCAGAGGATCGGCTAATCGTCGATAAACTATCATGATGAAGCCCAAGGCCGCTATTAACCAAATGGCAAAGCCGAGTAAGTTGGTAATATGCGCTGGTATTTCTAAAAATGGCTGATACTTAACAGCTAACACCACCAATATCGCTAATATTGTACTCACCAAAATAACGACCATATTGGTTTTAGCATAACGACTCGATAATGGCTGTTTGGGTAGTAACTCAAGATCAGGCAAGGTTTGTGAGTCAATCGATTGATTGCTAAATGTTGAAGAATGCATGCAAATTGTCTTTTCAGTGAAATATTAATGAATTAGTACTATATCAATGCGTTAGTTCAAGAGTTAGTGTTTTATCTCACTAATTACTTCATTTAAGTCACTTCATTTAAATCACTTTAGTGACTCTCTCTAATTCTAAAAATATTAATTTAAATTAAGTGTTTGTTTTTTTTCGCTTTGTTAATTCAGCTTGAAAAATAATTGAAAAGCAATTCCCAAAATACCACTGCTGTTCGTTTCTATATTACGTAAGGTTTATAAAAGTGCGCTAGGGCATAAGCCATATCGTCAAGACCTTATAAAAACACCTAAAACAATAATTAAGTAATGGGCAATTGCGTGCTTACCAAGATAGTGCGATTAAAGCCCATTCAATGAAAGTACGCTCTATCAAGAGTGTTATGAGGGACATGATGAGTATTCAAAAACACCAAATAAAAAAGTCTGCACTGTATTGCGCTGTAATGACCGCATTATTTATTGCACCACACTCTTTTGCTGAACAAGCCGAGGATAAACCGTCACAGAAAAAAGAGTCGTTAGTCGATTTAGAACGTATTGTGGTGACTGGTAGTGCGGGGCGAGGTCAAACTATTTTAGAGTCGTCAGTTTCTGTTACCTCACTTAATGCCGAGCAAATGGCACGTGAAATGCCTTTAGGGACTGCTGACTTATTAGAGTCTGTGCCCGGTTTTTGGGTTGAGGACTCAGGCGGAGAAACTAATAACAATGTTGCTCCACGTGGTTTACGTGGCGGTGAAGGCTTTCGTTATATTGGCGTTGAAGAAGACGGTTTACCGGTGGTTTATGATGGTGTTTGGGTTGATTTTTACCAACGACAAGATGTTACCATTGACCGTATGGAAGCAGTACGAGGCGGCACCAGTGGTTTATTAACAACCAATGGCCCAGCAGCATTAGTTAACTTTATTACGCGTAAACCCACTGATGAAGCCGAGGGAACGGTAAAACTTTCTTATGCCGATTATGGCATGATGCGCTTTGATGGTTTTTATGGTGCGCCAATTAGTGAAAACTGGAAAATGTCGTTAGGTGGCTTTTATCGTCAATCAGACGGGGTTCGTGATACGGAGTTTACCGCGGATAATGGCGGTCAAATTCGTGCGAATTTAGTACGCGACTTTGATGATGGTCAATTAACCATATCAGCTAAATATCTTGATGACCATACTACTTTTTATGTTCCTATTCCGTTGCAGAATCAAAGCGACCCACAAGGTATTCCTGGGGTTGATCCTCAATCGGGGACTTTGTTGGGCAAAGATCAACAAAAGCTCGGTTACTTAAAACAAGATGGTAGTTATTTAACCCGTGATTTAGAAGATGGTCAGCACACTAAAATGAGCAGTGTTGGCTTTGATTTTGATTGGGATTTATCTGATTACTGGTTCATGAATGCAAAAGCGCGTTATTCAAAATTTGAAAACGACATGTATATTTTATTAAATTTTGACAACTCGACGCTCGTTGATGCGAATACTCGCCTACAAGCCGATGATGTTCACACTATGCTGGCGCATTTTGCCGATCAAGGTGCGGTCAATGCCGCTTATCGATTTGTTAACTCAGGAGAGTTATTACAAAATCCAAGTACCTTAAATGGTAATGGTTTAGTGACCACAAGCTACCCACTTTATTCTCGTTATGAAGCTGAGCAATTGGTGAGTAAATTAAGCTTTACCTACGAAAATGAGCAACACAGCTTAACCTTTGGCTGGCTATACGCTGGTGTAGATGCTGATGACTTACCCGTTGATAAATGGGAATCACAGTATTTAACCGAAGTAAGAGATAATGCTCGCCGTTTAGATATTGTTGCTTTAAATAGTCAAAATGAAGTCGTTGGGCAATTAACAGACCAAGGCTCAACGGGTTATGCGCCAGGTTGGGGGCAAGCAACAGCCTACGGTACAACAAGCTCACATTCATTATTTATCAATGAAGAGTTTCAAGCGACTGATAATTTGCGACTTGATGGTGGTATACGTATTGAAAGGCTAACGCTAGATAGTACCGCATCGGGAACATTATTTGCGCAAGAAGTTGATGGCGCTTTTGATGCCAATGGCAATGATACCGATAACATCATGGCCAATAACTATACCGATATGCCATCAGATGTTTTTTACAATAAAAAAACAGATGTTACCGAAACGGCATGGACTATAGGTTTTAATTATACCTTCAATGAAGATATTGCGATGTTTGGTCGTTATGCGGACGCATTTGAAATGCCACGTTTATTAAGCCATGGTCAAGGTATTCATTCAGGAGCAGATGCCGACTTTAATGACACCGTACACTTAACGTTTGGTGAAATAGGTGTACGTTACTCAGGTGATACTTTAGGAACATCTGTAACGCTATTTAATACTAACTTTGAAGACTTAACTGAGCGTAACTTTACTGGCAGTAATGGTGAAGTGTCTAACCAAACGGTTGATGCCATTACAACGGGTGTAGAGTTTGAAGCGATTTGGCAGCCGACTGATGATTTATCATTTGAGCTGACTGGTGTGCTACAAAACCCTGAAATGGAAGGCTTTGATGGCGACTTTAGTCACTGGGAAGGTAATCAAGTTAAGCGTACCCCTAAAGTACAACTACGTTTAACCCCTACCTACCATTTTGATAACGGTAATGTTTACTTAACCGTTCATCATTTAGGTGAACGTTTCTCTGACGGGCAAAATGAGTTTGAATTACCCGCTTATACTACGATTGACGCTGGGGTTATTTATCAGTTTACAGAAGGGCTAAGCTTGCACCTTAAAGGCACTAATTTATCAAATGAAATAGGCTTAACAGAAGGTAACCCAAGAGCGATAAACGACCAACAGGCAGGTTTTGATTATTACTATGCTCGCCCAATACTAGGGCGTACGTTTAATGCTTCACTAACCTTTGATTTTTAAATAATTTAGAGCCACCCGAACACACGTTTATGGCATTGTGAAGTATTAACGCGCGTTATGTTAATGCTTCACCCTTTATTTGCCCCCGCACTCTCCCTAAATCATGTGCGGGTTTTTTATTTTTAAGGATAGCGAGAGTGAAGATTTTACCAACAATTAATTGTTTAACTCACCTAGTATTAGCGGTTTCTATATCTTTAGGAGTGACCTTTCCTAGTGCCGCCAAACAAGCGAGTGAAGTATTCCAACAGGAGTTACCACAACACCAGCAACAACGGTTGTTTCCTCAACCACAAACCGTTATTTGGCGCGAACAGCATTTCAAATTTAACCAAAATACTCGCTTCACTTATAACAGTGAAGAAGCTAGCACCGTAGCGCATTATTTTAGTGACTTTATTCAACCTGCTACTGGGTACGTACCCGAGCTTATCGACATAAGTGCTCAAAAAAATACTAATGAAGTAAGAGACAATAACGGAGATAACAGTAATGTTATTGAATTCTCTCTTATAAAATCAAGAGATAAAACCGAGAGTTATTACCTTAAAGTCACCGACAAAAAAATATTTTTGCGTGCTAATAGTGAGGTTGGACTATTTTATGGCGTGCAAACATTAAGACAGTTACTGCCCGCAGAAATAGAAACGAGAATGCCGATTAATAAAAGCCATTGGCTAATTAACGGCGTAGAAATTAATGATTCACCGCGCTTTAATCACCGGGGGATGCATTTAGATGTAAGTCGCCACTTTTTTAATGTTGGGTTTGTAAAACGCTATATTGATTGGTTGGCCTTTCATAAGATGAATGTTTTTCAATGGCATTTAACCGATGATCAGGGCTGGCGCATTGAAATTAACAGCATGCCTGAGTTAACTCGTACAGGGGCATATCGAAAGCAAACCGTCGTTGGGCATACCTACGATTATCAATCGTTATTTGACAATAAAGCGCACAGTGGCTTTTATACACAAGCGCAAATTAAAGATGTAGTGGCTTACGCTAAAGCTCGCCATGTAGAAGTTATTCCAGAAATTGATGTACCAGGGCATACCTCAGCATTACTGGCGGCTTATCCACAATATTCATGCCATCAACAAGCGGTTCAAGTGGTAGAGCGTTTCGGTATTTTTGAAAATGTACTTTGCCCAACAGAAGCAACATTTGCCATGCTGACTAAAATTTATCAAGAAGTGGCGGCGTTGTTCCCCTCTAAATACATTCATATTGGTGGCGATGAGGTGATTAAAAAGCAGTGGCTTGAAAGTTACTTTGTTCAACAGTTAATGCAAGAGCAAAATTTAAATAGCCCAGAAGAAGTGCAAAGTTATTTTATTAAACGGGTCAGCGCTATTATTAGCCAGCTTAATAAAACCTTAATTGGCTGGGATGAAATTATGGAAGGAGGTATTGCTAAGGATGCGGTAATTATGTCGTGGCGCGGTACGCAAGGTGGTATTAGTGCCAGTAAAAAAGATCACGATGCCATTATGAGCCCTTATCAGTTTACCTATTTAGATGCTTATCAATCTCGTTCTGTTGACGAGCCTAAAGCGATTCACGGCTTTTTACCATTGAAAATGGTTTACGACTATGAGCCTGTACCTGCGGATTTACCCAAAGACAGCGCTAAGCATATTTTAGGTGTACAAGGAGCTTTATGGACTGAGTATGTAAAAACCGCGCGTCATGCTGAATATATGCTTTTTCCTCGTTTAAGTGCACTAGCTGAGGTGATGTGGAGTAAGCCCGAGCAGAAAAACTGGCAACGTTATAGCGGCGGCATTAAAGCGCTGCTAACACGTTACCAATATATGGGATTGAACCCAAGCTATAGCGCCTTTAATGCCACAGCCACAGCGAATATTATTAAGCAAGGTGCGCAGTCCAGTAACGCTGCTTTATTGAGCGTAAGCATGCAAAGTGAGATAAGCTCGCAACATATATTTTATCGTACTTATCTCCCCATTTTTGCTGAGCAGTTTTCTGAAAAAGCTTCAGAACAGCCATTAACGCAATGGCAACCATACCAAAAGGCAATAACAGTGAATATGCCAACAACCTATCAAGTTGTTACTCAAGCACCACAAGGTGGTCAGTATTTTGGTAATACTCAACTTACGGTAGCTCCCCATAAAGCGTTAGGGAAAAAAATTAGTTTTGTGCATGAACCGCGTTCTGGGCGTGAGCGAATTCTCGATGGCGTAATGGCCTACGATCAATATTATAATGTTGAAGACTTTGCCGTTTTTTATGATGAAGACTTAGATGCCACGATAGATTTTGTTGAAGAGACTAAAATTAGCCAAGTCGTTATGGGAGTTGATACTGGTAAACATAGACAGCTTCATCCGCCGAAACGTGTTGAAATTTTTGGCTCAAATGATGCCCAGCAGTGGCAGTCACTGGCATTATTGACCGAAGCTGACGCCGCCTTAAATCATCCTGTACTTAATATGAAATTTAGGCCAGTAAATTATCGTTATTTACGCGTTGTTGCGCAAAACCGTAAAAACTCTGCTGATCCACAAATACCTGAATTACCTTTATATATTGATGAAATAGTCGTTTATTAACTGGTATATTTAATACTCTAGCTTGTACGATGCGAAACCCTTTTTTCGCATCGTACAAGGTTAAAGCTTAGGTTAATTGTTAGCTGCACGGTATAAGAGCATAGTGCAAGGTGTATCTAAAAACATGCGCTTAAAAATTTAAGTTACTTTAAAATTCCCAAAGTAGCCGTCTCAATCGTTATATAAGTAAGAGGCTTGAAAACAAGGTAGGTTTAATGAGTTACATTAGGGATTATGATGAATGAAGCAATGAAAAGCTTTGACGAACTGTCGTTTGATACGCTCTCAAGTAGCGAGCAACGCGTTGCTGAGGTTAAAGCGCTATATCAAAATCACCACCAAAATTTAATGCAAAGAGTGATGGCTAAAGGACTCGGTAAGCGTGAGGCTGAAGAAGTTGTTCAAGAAGCATTTGTTCGTCTATTAGGGCTCGATAATAAAGACATTAGCAATTACATTCAGGCATATTTATATCGCATAGCTTTTAATTTAGCGATTGATAAGATGCGCCATAATGCCCGTAGCCCAGAAGATGAAGGCATTGAGCAAGAGCTGTTTTATAACGATGTTACCTCGCCTGAGCGAAAAAATGAGTCGTTACAGCTATTAGAAAAAATGACATTGTCGATAAAATCACTGCCGTTAAAATGTCGACAAGCCTTTATCTTATATAAAATTAAAGGTTTAAGTTATACCGAAATTGCTACCCAGATGAATATATCTGAAAGTATGGTAAGAAAATATGTGCTACGTGCGGTACGACATTGTTTTGATGAACTTCAATCTGACTTGTAATTTAATGGACAAAAAAGTAGTCATTATGGCTAGAGTAAACTATGAAAAACACTGATATTTCCGAGCAAGCGCTAAAAGATAAAGACTCAATCGAGCACATTAATGAGCAAGCCTCACTGTGGTTACTGACGCTTGAAAATGAGCCAAGCACACAACAGCGTCAAGCTTTTGAACAATGGTTACAAAATAATCCGCAGCATCAAAGTGCTTTTGAAAAAGCACAGCATATGTGGGAAATTGCTGATGCATTAGCAATTGATGACTTCGCTGAAGATCTGGCTATGTTACCTGAGAAGCAGAGCTTGATCGCAAAGCTACAACAAAGTGCACATCAATTATTTGGCGCCTTTACAATAAAAAAAGTTCAATATTATGCTGCATTTAGCACGGCCTTATTGATGGTGTCATTGTTAGTTATTTCTACAGGAAACATCTCTACGCAATCACTTATTGCGCAGCAACAAAGTGATGAGCAACAAAACCTTAAGCTGGCTAATAACGAGTGGCTTACCGATGTTGCAGAACATAAAACGATAACTACTGCCGATGGCACTGTTATTTATTTAGCAGCAAAAACACACCTTACGGTTAGTTTTACCGAGCATGAGCGTAATATTTATTTACATCAAGGCGAGGCATTATTTACCGTTGCTAAAGATAAAAACCGCCCGTTTATTGTGCACAATAATGGGAGAACCGTGCAGGCTATTGGTACCATTTTTAATGTAAAAGAGTCTAAAACGTTACTTGCTGTTGCGGTACTTGAAGGGATTGTTAAAGTTAAATCGCAACGCTATGTAGAACAAAGTGCAGATGAAAGTCCTCGACTTATTGATAACAGCGTTGAGCTTAATGCCGGAGAAACTGTGCAGGTTAAAGAAAGCGGAGAGATAAGTGCCGCGTTAACTATGATGCTAAGCGACGAAATGGCTTGGCAACAGGGGCGTAGTAGCTATGTTGATACTAATTTAGCTAATGTAATTTTTGACTTAAAGCGTTACTCGAATTTAAATATTCATATTGCCGACCAAGCGGTGGCTGATATGGGTTATACCGGCAGCATTATTTACGATAAAGTTGACGATTGGTTAATTGCCTTACCTTATATTTTCCCTGTTGAAGTTGAGCGCTATGGTAATACGGTGGTTATTAGAGCAAGTAAGGAGCAATAACGGTAAACGAATAAATAGCATTCTCTCTTAAAAGAGCCATTTTATAGCTTACATATTGCAGAGCGCAGAATACTGTAGATAAAATAATATAAAGTAAAAAGTAAAAAACTAAAAACAAAATAATAAAAACAACAAAGATAAAGCATCAAACGATGCTTATTTGTTTTAGGTAATATGATTAAAAACAGGTCTCCACGTTTTCTCACCTGGATAAGCACCATTAAACGTTTTGTTCTTAATGGTGCTTTTGTATGTCTGCTACTTTCTGGTTTTTCTGTCTTGGCTGAACAAGCTAGCGTCGATCCGGTTAAAGCTGAGTTAGCTCAACTTAATGTAAAAAAAGCTAAGCGGGATGTTATTAACGCCACGGAGATATTTACATTTGTTTTTTTAGGTGGACAACTCGAGCAAGCACTATTACAGCTCGCTCAGCAAACTAATATGCAATTAGTTATGCGTTCAGTGTCATCTAAGGCATCGTTAACTCCGCTAACCTTAACCGCTCCGTTAAGTGATATTTTAACCACTTTGTTAACCGATAGTGGTTTTGAATATCAGTTGTTATTTGACGAGCAGGTAATTTTAATTAGCTTGAAAGCTGCGGTACTACAACCTAATGATGCGTTAAGTACTCATGGCGAGCAAATACTTGAAAATGATGCTTGGGAGCACATTTTAATTACGGCGCAAGGTAGTCAGCATCGGAGTATTTTGGCGTCATCTACCTCTGTTACTTATTTAAATCGTGATAAATTAGCCAAATTATCACGTGAGAGTACGGCTGAAATTTTACAACAAGTCCCTGGGTTTTGGGTTGAAGGCTCAGGCGGTGAAACCAATAATAATGTTGCTCCTCGAGGGCTAAGAGGTGGGGAAGGTTTCCGTTTTATCAGTTTAATGATGGATGGTTTACCTGTTGTCTATGATGGTGTTTGGCCAGATTTTTTCCTACGACAAGACCTTATGACGGCTGGAGTCGAAACAATTAGAGGTGGTAATAGTGCTATTTTAACGGTCAATGGTCCTGCCGCCGTGGTTAACTTTATTAGTGAGAAGGGCTCTGATGTTAGCAAAAATCAATGGCGATTCAGCCAAGGTGTTGATCATGACTTTACCCGTATAGACGCATTATCAAGTGGCGCTATTACTGACAACTGGTATTACGCGCTTGGTGGCTTTTATCGCTTTAATGATGGGGTTAGATCGCCGGGTTATATTGCAGATAAGGGCGGACAAGTAACACTTAACCTAACCAAACGCTTTACACAGGGGGAAGCGAATTTTTCACTGAAACATTTAAACGATACAACGACCTTTTTCCCTCCCATAGCGATGACTAATGCTGAAGAGCCTCAGGCAATTTCGGGTATTAATGCTAACTATGGGACATTGTTAAGTAGTGATTTTAATCAGCTGCACTTTAAAACTCCTGAGGGTATCGTCGTAAGAGATATTGATGATGGCCAAAAAACGAAAATGACACGATTTGATATGAATTTACAGTGGGATATTAGCGATATTGTTCACCTCAATAATAAGTTTAGTGTGGCTGATATGGCTAATACTATGTATGCAATGATGAACTTAGGTAATGACACCATTCTTAATGCCACAGAGCAACTTAACAGCCCATTTGTGCAAAATTTTATTAATAAAACTCAAGCAGAACACCCCAATAAAATCATTAAAGCGGCTTATAGTTATAGTCATGATCAGAGTATTGTTAACGCTCCCGAACACCTCAACGGTAATGGTTTAGTCACTTTTGCTTATCCTTTGTATTCACATTATCAGCAGCAACAATGGCTTAACCACCTTAATGCTGATATTGAATTAGAACATTGGCGCTTAAGTTTTGGCCACATTTTAGCGTTAAATAGTTTTGATAGTTTACCGCTAGACAAGTGGCAAGGTGAAATATTAACTGAAGTTAAACATCAACCTAAGCGTTTAGATATTGTTGCGCTTGATCAAGAAAGTCAAATTATCGAAACTTACAGTGAAAATGGCTTTACCTCTTATGCTGGGCCTGGTTATTTAGATGGTGACGGTAGGGTGTTGTCTCACTCTTTATATGGGAATATTGAATGGCAACCGCTAGATAAGCTCATTGTTGATTTAGGAATACGATTAGAGCACCTATCACTACAGTCGAGTGCCAGTACTGATAAAATATACGACCTTGATGATAGTCAATTTCAAGCTGTTTATAAGAGTGACTACACTTTTACTAAAAAGGAGAGCTTTACTGAGCTGGCATGGAGTGTTGGTGGTAATTATCAATTAACAAAACAGTCAGCACTATTTTTTCATTTTGCTAGTGGCTTTGAAATGCCTAAGTTAATCACCTTTGGCAATGAAATAGGTTGGGGCGATTACTTAGATAGTATTCCAGCTGAAGTGGGTTTTGGCGAACCAGTTACCTTGAATTTTGCCGAAGGTGGTTTGCGTATGGCTGATAATAATTGGCGTATGACCGCAACCCTTTTTGAAACACGGTTTAATCCGCTAGCTTTTACGGTTTTTCGAGGGCTATACGACAATCAAGAAAGCTTGTTTATTGACACTAATACCCGAGGCGTTGAGTTTGAGTTTGATATAAACCTCACTGATCGCTTTCATCTTTCTGGCTTAGGTGTTTGGCAAAAAGCTATTTTTAGTGGCATTCCAAATGCACTGAAAGAAAGTACTTATAACGGTAACCAAATAACACGAACACCTGAATTACAGTTGCGATTAATGCCAAGTTACCAATTCGATAATAGCGAAGTGTTTATGACCTTAGCTTATATAGGTAAGCGCTATTCAGATATTGCCAACCGTTTTGCTTTACCTGCTTACACTGTAGTTGATTTAGGTATTAGTACAGCATTAACCGATAACATTAAGCTTGCATTACTGGCTAAAAACATCACCAATACGGTTGGGATCACTGAAGGTAACCCTCGTGATGGTATTGCTTATAGCGATAATGCTAATTTTTATACGCGTGCTATTTTTGGTCGTTCGATGGTATTTAACATTGAGCTAAGCTTTTAATTCCTTGCTGGGTCATATGTTGTTACATTCAACTATAGCAGAAGCTGTTATTGTTTAGATGACAGCGTTGTCAGTATTATTTTTCAGTGTTATGGTTATGGGTTAGTAAGACTAATTTATTGTTTATTTCTTATTTAATAGAGTAAAAACGTAAATTAAGACTAAAGGCGTATATAAAAAGCGTCATAAAAATTCTAGCATGTTGGCTATCAAATAATGAAAACGTACTCTTTATCGTTTGTGGTAAGTGTTTTATCGCGATAAAAGTGTTTAATATTTTTATTAAATGTACTTTTTGTAGCACAGATAAAATTTTGTAGCACAGATAAAATTGCTAACAAGCCATATAGAAAAACTAATATTAAAAATAATTAAACTTATAAAAATAAACTAATACTTCAAGTTAATAACCTCAAGTTAAGTCCGAAGGAAGAAATAATGAAAGAATTACAATCTCGTTATCCAGTGTCAGAAAAAGCTAAAGCGCATACTCATATTGACGCGGCTACTTACGATGCAATGTATAAGCAATCTATTGAGCAACCTGATGTTTTTTGGGGTGAGCAAGCTAAAGAGTTTATCGATTGGTACCAACCATGGGATAGCGTTAGTAAGGTTGATTTAAAAAATTCTGAAATTAACTGGTTCTCAGGCGCAAAATTAAACGTAAGTTATAACTGTATTGATCGTCATTTAGCGACAAAAGCAAACGATACTGCGATTATTTTTGAAGGTGACGATCCAACTGAAGACCTTAAAGTTACTTATCAAGAGCTACATGATCATGTTTGTCGTTTTGCTAACTTATTAAAAGAGCGCGGCGTTAAAAAAGGTGACCGCGTATGTATTTACATGCCAATGATCCCAGAAGTAGGCTACGCGATGTTAGCGTGTGCACGTATTGGTGCAATTCACTCTGTAGTATTTGGTGGTTTTTCTACAGAATCAATTAAAGCCCGTGTCCTTGACGCCGACTGTAAAGTGGTTATTACTGCCGATGAAAGTTTACGTGGTGGTAAGCGCATTCCATTAAAAGCAAATGTTGATGCTGCGGTTGCTGATTGTCCAAATGTACATTCAGTTATTGTGGTTGCTCGTACGGGTGGCGATGTTGCTTGGAATGAAAAAACTGATATTAATTATGAAGAAGCGGTAGCTAAGCAATCTGCGATTTGTGAGCCTGAAGTGATGGATGCAGAAGATCCATTATTCATTCTTTATACCTCGGGTTCAACGGGTACGCCAAAAGGTGTTGTACATACTTGTGGTGGTTACATTCTTTATGCGGCAATGACACATAAATATGTCTTTGATTACAAGCCAGGTGAAATTTACTGGTGTACAGCCGATGCTGGCTGGATCACAGGTCACTCATATATTTTCTACGGCCCGTTAGCAAACGGTGCCACTACGCTAGTATTTGAAGGTGTTCCAACATATCCTGATGCAGGTCGTTTTTGGCAAGTATGTGAAAAGCATAAAGTTAACGTATTTTATACAGCGCCAACAGCCATTCGTGCATTAATGAGCGTTGGTGACGAATTAGTTAACCAGTCTGATTTATCGTCGTTACGTTTATTAGGCTCAGTAGGCGAGCCAATTAATCCTGAAGCGTGGAACTGGTATTACGAAGTTGTTGGTAAGCGTAACTGTCCAATTGTTGATACTTGGTGGCAAACAGAGACCGGCGGTATTTTAATTACCTCATTACCAGGCGCGGTTGATATGAAACCAGGTTGTGCTGGTAAACCTTTCTTTGGTGTTCAACCTGCTTTATTTGATAAAGACGGTAATACCCTTGAAGGTGAAAACCAAGGTTTATTAGTGATGACGGCAAGCTGGCCGGGTCAATTACGTACCGTTTATGGCGATCATAACCGTTTCTACCAAACGTATTTAGGTCAATACCCGGGTAACTACTTTACCGGTGATGGCGCTAAGCGTGATGAAGATGGTTTTTACTGGATTACAGGTCGTGTTGATGACGTATTAAACGTATCAGGTCACAGATTAGGTACAGCTGAAATTGAAAGTGCTTTAGTGCTTCATCCTGCTGTAGCTGAAGCGGCAGTTGTTGGTTACCCTCATGAAATTAAAGGTCAAGGCGTATACTGCTATGTTACCTTAATGGGTAATGCTATAGAGTCTGATGAGCTTAACACTGAGCTTAAAGAATTTGTTGCTAAAGAATTAGGACGTTTTGCTAAGCCTGATTACATTCAGTGGGCACCGGGTTTACCTAAAACACGTTCAGGTAAGATAATGCGTCGTATTTTACGTAAAATTGCTGAAAATGACGTTGATACTTTAGGTGATACTTCAACATTGGCAGACCCAAGTGTTGTTGAAAACTTAATTGACCAACGTATTATTCATGGCGGTTAATAACACTGAATTAGCAAAGCGATATGCTTAGTGGCTATCGCTTTGTGACTGATAAATTTGAAAAAGCGCCGTAAGGCGCTTTTTTTTATTCAATTACTACCAACCCATACTAGGGCGGGTCAATTTTATTGGGTATTATTTAATGTTGTCTTACTCATTAATATGCTTATTATTATGTAAGTTAACTAAACCTAAAATAATAAACATTACCCCAATAGCATAAAAAGCAAGTTCAGCGCTAATAAAGGCGGCGACACCAAATATAATGCCGCTAGCAATAAATACATAGCCACTTTTATCTTTTACAGTCGTATTGTTAGCCATAACAAATGCTCCTTTTGTTTAAGTTGGCGAGGATGAAAAGCATGGTTTTTTTAATACTTACTTTAAGGAGGGCCCTTTAAGCGTAACACTAAGTAATAAAGCTCCATTTACTTGCGCGTTCTTCATGCTTATCTCATCTAAAATATTAGAACAATAATATGTTAAAGCCAATTAAAACTAAGATAATTCCACCAAGTAGTTCGGCTTTACTTTCAAGCCAAGTACCACTTCTTGCGCCAATAAACACACCTATCCAACTGAAAAACAATGTAGTAATGCCAATAATAAAACAGGCTATAAAGGGGTTAACATCTAGTAAGGTTAAGGTGAACCCTGCGGCCATTGCATCAATACTGGTTGCTATCGCCAACACTAAAATTACCTTGTGACTTATTTTGGCAATACTTTCTTCTATGCCCTCACTTAAGGATTCATAAATCATCTTTATGCCAATAAGTAGTAGCAAAGCAAAAGCAAGCCAATGGGAATATGAGGCCACCCAACCTAAGAGCCCTTTACTCCCTACATAGCCAATTAAAGGCATAACACCTTGGAATAGGCCAAAGTAAAGTGCAACCATGAGTGCTAATGATTTTGTTTTTTTATCATGTTTTGAGCCTAAACCTATAGCAACAGCGAAAGCATCCATACTTAAGGCAAGAGCCAGTATTATTATTTCAATCATAAATACAACCTATAAGACTGAGTAAGTTCATTAATGTTAAGTTTTTGACCAACGGTTGAAATGAATCACATCATTAATATCCATACGAGGTAACCAGCCTTTTTCTTCTAACTCTGGTTTATTTTTAAATTCAGAGACATAGCCGATACAAAGATAAGCGATAATATCAATATGCTCAGGAATCCCTAGCACATCGCGTAATACAGCATCTTCAATAATGCTAACCCAACCTAAACCTAAGTTTTCGGCTCGAGCGGCTAACCACATATTTTGTATGGCGCAAACTGCACTGTATAAATCCATTTCTGCTTTGACAGTACGACCTAATACCACTGGGCCGTTTCTGCTTTTATCGCAAGTAACACAAATACCTAATGGCGCTTCAATAATACCTTCAAGTTTTAGTTTTTTATATTGTGAGCGCTTGTCGGCTGAAAACAGAGATTCTGCTTGCTCATTAGCTTGAGTAAATCCTGCTTTAATGGCTACTTTTGTTTGTTCATTATCGACTACAATAAAGTCCCACGGCTGCATAAAGCCAACACTTGGCGCGTGGTGTGCCGCTTTTAAAAGGTTAGAAAGTACATCGTTTGGAATGGGGGTTGGTAAAAATTCACTTCTAACATCACGACGAGAGAATATCACTTTGTAGAGCGCATCACGCTCGCTTTCACTTATATTCATGCTTTATAGGAAGGACAACTGTTCAATGGCGCTATGATAAATTAATTAGCAGTGAAATAGTATTATTTAGCGATTTTACTGGGGAAAGAGTGTTTTTTGGGGTAGCTTGCCAGCAAGGGGAGGGAAGCTCTATTACCGGATATTAGTAGCGTTTTTTATGATAGGCCTGCCATATAAACTAAAAGCCAATAAAACCAGCAAATAAAAGCAAACCAATAACTACCATTAAGGTTAATGTTTTTGACTGACTCATTGAGTCCGCGAGGCCTTGGGGAGGAGCTAACCCCAATACACTTAATACTACGTCAATAAGTACCATATCACTCCCTAGTAAACCCTTTTTCGTATGAGTTGCTTGTTTTTTGTGTCTGCGTTCTTGTGTCTGTTTTTATGCACTATCTCAATTTAAGCTATGCACCAACAAAGCGCAAGACGATCTACTTTATTCAGATTAATTCTTCCTTTTAACGCACTTTTACGCCATTGAGGGGGGCATTACCGAGTTTTTTTAAAGTTTTTACTCAAATTAAGGTGTTTTTAACAAATTAGCACTATACAAGTGCAAAAAAGAATGTAAAATTATAATTACAAATCGCGTAAATAATTGTTTACGATTTCTTGTTTTTGGTTTTTCTTGTCTGTGTAGCGTTAAAAACACAGTGTAATGGTTAAGGTAAATCTTGATATTCGGCTCATGTTATTTAGTTAGCGGACTACCCTAATAACTTATTTAAAAGGAACAGCCATGACCGCCTCCAACTCAGTTACTGCAATAGCAAATAATTCAGTAAAAAATAGTGCTAATAACATTCACGTTAATGCTGAGCACGTTTTAATTACACCAGCTGCTTTACGAGCAGAGTTGCCTTTGTCAGACAGTGGTCGAGAGTTTGTATTACAAGCTCGAAAAACTATTGCTGATATTGTTCACAAACGAGACCCTCGTTTATTAGTGATTTCTGGGCCATGTTCAGTGCACGATGTTGAAGCGGCTAAAGCTTATGCGAGAAAGTTAAAAGCGTTGCATAACAAATATCAAGGTTCGTTATATGTAGTGATGCGTGTTTACTTTGAAAAACCACGCACTACAGTTGGCTGGAAAGGTTTAATCAACGATCCGCATATGGATGGCTCGTTTGATGTTGAAACAGGTTTACGTAAAGCACGTGAACTTATTTTGTACTTAACAGAGCTAGGTTTACCGTTAGCAACCGAAGCACTTGACCCAATTAGCCCGCAATATTTAGCAGAGGTATTTAGTTGGTCTGCTATTGGCGCTCGTACTACTGAATCGCAAACGCATCGTGAAATGGCGAGTGGTTTATCTATGCCTATTGGTTTTAAAAATGGCACAAACGGTAGTTTAGGTGTTGCTGTTAATGCAATGCAGTCAGCGGCATCTCCACATCATTTTATGGGCATTAATCGTGAAGGGCAGGTGGCACTTATTCAAACCTCTGGCAATCCCGATGGCCATGTGATTTTGCGAGGCGGTGGCGGCAAGTCAAATTATGACGCTGATAGTATTTTAGCCTGTGAAGAAGCTTTAGCGAAGCAAGGGCTTGACCCAACAATTATTGTTGATTGTAGTCATGGTAATTCAACCAAAGACTACACTCGCCAAAGTATTGTTGCCAATGACGTTATAGAACAAATTTGTGCTGGTAATAAGTCTATTATTGGTATTATGCTGGAAAGTAATTTGGTTGCGGGTAATCAAAGCAGTGAACTACCTAAAGAAGCGCTACAATATGGTATGTCAGTAACAGATGCTTGTATTGATTTTGAAACCACAGAGCAACTCTTAGCTGATGCTAATACTAAATTGTCTAGCTGTTTAAGCGCACGTATTGCATAGTGATTAAAAATAGCTCGTTGGAAGCTTAAAGAATAGGAATTTATGAGTAATATTGACAACAATGCTGATTTTGATAATAAGCTTAATGCATTGCGTAATGAAATTGATGATATTGACAGTGAGTTAGTCAATTTATTGCGTCGACGTTTAAGCGTTACCACTAAAGTGGGTGAGTTAAAAAGCGGTGTTGGGATGCCTATTTATGACCCTGTACGTGAGGCGAGCTTGTTTAAAAAACGCCGACAACAAGCGAGCGAAGCGGGCTTATCTCCAGCGCTTATTGAAGATGTGCTGCGCCGTTTAATGCGCGACTCCTACGTAAGTCAAGATGCGAGCGGTTATCGTTGTGTAAACCCCGACTGCAACAAAGTGGTTGTGGTTGGTGGTAAAGGTCAATTAGGCAGTGTTTTTGTTGATCTTTTTACTCGTTCAAATTATCAAGTGGCGATTATTGAACAAGAAGATTGGCCAAATAGCGCAGCTATTTTGGCTGATGCCAGTGTTGTGATTGTTGCGGTGCCTATTCGCCTAACCTCAATGGTTATTCATCATTTAAATCAATTACCTTCTGATTGTATCTTGGCTGATTTAACCAGCATTAAAGAGTCACCTTTGTATGAAATGAAAAAAGCGCACCAAGGACCTGTCGTTGGTTTACACCCAATGTTCGGTCCTGATGTAACCGGGTTAATTAAGCAAACAATTATTGCTTGTGAAGGGCGTTTTCCTGAAAAATATCAGTGGCTACTACAACAGTTTCAAGTGTGGGGAGCAAAAATTTATCCCGTTGAAGCCCATGAGCATGATCAAGCGATGTCAATGGTGCAAGTGATGCGTCATTTTTCTACTATCGCTTACGGCTATCATTTAATGGCTGAAGGTGCTGATATAGAAAAACTGGTAGATATGAGTTCACCTATTTATCGCTTAGAGCTGATTATGGTTGGGCGACTCTTTGCGCAAGACCCAGTACTGTATGCAGATATTATTTTCTCAAACAAAGAAAATGTGAATATGATGAAGCGCTTTGCTTATCGTTTCTTAGAGTTATTAGAAGATGTTGAGCAAGATGACAAAGATGCCTTTGTTGATATGTTCAAGCACGTTTCTGATTGGTTTGGTGATTATGCTGAAACTTTCTTGGAAGAAAGCAAATTAATGCTACTTAAAGCGAATGAGCTTAAAAAGCATTAACAGTAATTAAGTTGCCGTTGTAAGCCTAAACTCCTAAAAGAGTGTTTTGTTTGAAGGTTTAATATTATTGCTCAGCTTGTTGCCAGTTCTGCTTTGCAGCGTTTAGGGAGTTGTTGATAAAAGTGTTCAGCTAAACTCTTATCAACTTTCATACTCTCGAGGGTGTTATTGAACTCTGTCACAAACTCAGGGGTAACGGACTCTTTGTTAAAAATAAAATATATAGGGGTTTCAAAAAGGACTTCAGTGTTAATAACTATATTGCGATAATCATTACGCTGTAACTCACTGCATAATACCATTTCGTCATCTATTACGGCATCGACACGACCTAAGTGTAACATTTTTAACCGATTAGTCGTTGTAGGGCTATAACTGAAGTTTGGGTATTTACTTTTAGCTGTTTCGATTTCTTCGCCATACCAACCCGCATAATTAATGGCTATGATCTTGTTCAAGTTTAATAGCCGCTGTAAGCTTTTTGTCGGTGTGATATCAGCATCATCTGCGCGATAGGCAAATTTGTTTATTTCATTACGATAAGCGGTTGAATAAAAAAATTCTTTAGCTCGATCTGCCGTTTTACTAGCGCCCAGTACAATATCAAATCGCCCAAGCTTTAATTCTAATAAGGCACGACGTTCAGGAAAGTGGAAAACCTCTAACTTGCATCCCATACGCGTTAAAATGAGTGAGAGTAATTCAACATCAGTACCTGTACTTACCCCGTTTTCATCTTGATAAATATAAGGGTACCATTCAGATGTTGATGATAGTCTTAATGAGGTTTTACACTCGTCAAATTTAGCTAATGCAAAACAAGAGTATGATGTTAATAAGGTTAGTAATAAATACTTTATAAATAATGGCATAAGCTCAGTATAGTGTTAATAAAGTAATAAACATGTGTATTGCTGAGTGAAGCAGCACTTGTTCAGTACTATACCTTTATTATCGTTTACTTTTATTATCGTTTACTTTTTTATTTAGCAGTCTTGAAAAATATCATGTGTAACGAATGTAAAGGTTAATCTTCTTGATAGCTTTGAATTAAGCCCTCTATGGTAACGTTTAAGCGTTGTGTTGAGCTTTGAGAAAACCTCGAAAAGTTAAAGTTGTTAATTTTTTTTAACTGTAAGTACTTGGTAAAAGGTGTAAAAGTGGTGTGCAAACTCGACTCAAAGATATCAATGACTTTAAAGCGTTGTGCAACAGGTAAGTTGTTTTGTTCAATATCTTTAAGCATCACTAACGATAATGCTCCTAAGGTGACATGCCCGCCAAAAGATAAGTTAACAGGGTAGTCTATATCATCTATATCCCAGTTCACCCCGCCAATAATAACAGGGTTGCTAAGCGCAGATTCCATTACCGCTTTTTTTGCGCCAAATGCCATAGCATCGTTGGCGGCCCAAATAATATCTATACGGGCATGATGTAATATGCCTTTTACTTTATTGTAAGCTTGCTCTTTAGACCAATTAGCGGCGGTTTTATCTAATATATTTATCGTAGGCCTTGTTTTTATTGCGTCTAATAAGCCTTGCTCCCGTTCAAGAGCTGCTGGTGTACTATAGTCGCCCGTTAGCGCTAATAAGTTTGGCGAAGGGCGATGTTTTTCTTTATTTGATGGCGCATAGTAAATATCCAGTAAACCATCTGTTAGCCTTTTACCAGCAAGGTAATTATTAGGGACTAGACTCCCCTTGATAATGCTTTGCTCTTGTTTGTTTAATAAGCTTAACTCTTGCTCACTAAAGCTATTTAATAACATGAATACAGGGATATTATGGGGGGATAGCTCTTTAATAAGGTTTAAAGCCATCCCCTTTTCATTAACTAAAATAATATATTTAGGATCGTGAGCAAGTATTTTTGTTGCGAGTGACTTCATTACAATATGATTTCGCTCAGCATATAAGGTGATCAACTCTATATTTAAGTCTTTTGCAGCAGCATCCATAAATAAGCTGACGTTTGGCCAAAAGCTTCCGGTACTATTCTCTTTAGCGTGACCAGGGTTTAAAAAAACTACTTTAAAGCTACTCTCCTCAGCACTTACAGCTGATGTTATTTTTATTAAAAATAATAGACTGAGTAGCAATGTTTTGAACATAAAGTGACACCTTATCCGTCTATAAAGTAAGTTTAGCCTACTTATTTTAAAGTAGTATAGTCAGGTTTTTCAACGTTAATAACGTAACGGTATCACTTGCTTTGCTTATTATTCAATAAACTAGGCATTTTTAGTTCATTACTTTTTTAGTTCATTACTTTTTTAGTTCATTATTTGATATTTGCATTAGCATTTGTTTTGCCAAAGGTGCATTATTTTTGACGATTAGCTGCTGTGCTAACTGCTTGGTAATTACGTTTGGCTTGTTTTGGCTTAGCTTAAAATTTCCTTCAATCATGGTAATGGTTAACTCAATAAAAGTAATCGCTTTTAGCATTTGTTTAATTGCACTGACAGGAACATCAGTGATTAGCCATGGATTATCACTATTGCGCTCAAAATACTGACTGGTTTGACTCATTAAGTGATATTTTTGTGCTTCATCGGCCACCTCGGTAGCCACAGCGGTTAACTGTACTTTACAATAATTCCACGTTGGTACTTTATGATCCTCTCTATTTTGTGCAGTAAGATCATTAGGTGAAATATAGCCTTGCTCTCCGTGAAACACTAAGTTGACACAAATATTGTCAATATCATTTTGCTTGCTATCTCTGTTTGCCATTAACATTTTTGCTAACGGATGCTGATTACTTACATGAGTGATAAGTTGTTTGTTTTTCTGATGATCCTCTTGATCTTTTATTTGTTTGAAGTGACAAGGTATATGGCTAATGTGTAGTGGTTTATTTGTTAAAGCGTTTGTCACTGTGCTCTTTACAACCTCAGTCGATAAGGTTTGCTGAACAATCAATGTCGCTAACGGGTTCTGCTCAATTAAATTAATGAGTGGAAGTTCAATTTTACAGTGATGAGTTAAGCGGTTAGCACCAATTATGAAATGTTTAGCTGGATACATAGCAAAACTCCTCTTCACTTTTACCGCTTTTGAGTAAATGAGCTTTTATCTTCGGCCATTCATCGTCAATAATACTAAAAATCGCCGTATTACGAGAGTAACCGCAAGGGCTACGCCTATGCTTGCGTAATATTCCTTCAAAGGTGCCACCTATGCGAGTGATGGCACTGCGTGATTGTTGGTTATTTTCATGAGTACAAATTTCAACACGCACCATACCTAATACCTCAAAAGCATATTGAAGCATTAAAAACTTAGCGTGAGAATTAACATAACTCCGCTGATATGAAGGAGTGATAAAGGTATGACCTATTTCAATAGTTTTATCTTGCTGGTTGAGCCTAAAAAGCCGCGTTGAGCCGACCACAGTATTACTCACTTTATCGCGCGTTATAAAAGCAAGTTGTTGCCCTTGGCTCATCTCATTAATAGCTATTTGCATCCAAGCTTGAGCGGTTGCTTTATCTTGACAGCGATTTGTCGGCATATGCTGCCATACTTTAGGGGATTTTCCTGCGAAGTAAAAATCATTGAGGTGTGCAAGGGTCATCGGCTCAAGCTTAATAAGCTGACTTTCGAGTATTGTTTTCGTTAACATGTCATTTCCTTCTGGATGGCAAAATAAATTACGAGGTGTATATATTAAGTATGTTGTGATTATCGTTATTTTTGGTATAACAACTACAACCAAAAAATATAAAGTAGCTATACCAAAGTGAAAGCCCTATCTCTTAATTTAGAAAAGCAATACCTCGCGCAGCAAATGATCACCGTTAAAAAGCAGGCTAAGTACTTACAAATCGCAGCAGCGTTTAGAGAGACGATAAAGCAAGGTTTTTTGATGCCAGATGAGCCTTTACCTTCAAGCCGAACACTTGCTAAACAGCTTAATGTTAACCGTCATACGGTAATGGCAGCGTTAGCTGAATTGGTCGCTCAAGGTTGGTTAGAAACAAAATTACGCTCGGGTTATCGTGTTGCGGCTGCTTTACCTATTCAAACAAGTAAGTCGCTGAGCCCTATTATCATAAAAAAGGGTAATAAAAGTGTGATCAATGAAATAAATCCAGCGACTTTTCAATGGCGGTTTCGTCGTCAAGCAACTGTTGCAGTATCGCTAGCTAAAAAGGCCAGTGATTATCGCTACAATTTTTCTGGCGGTTACCCTGATATGAATAGCTTTCCTTTTGATGAATTTAAAAGCTGTTTTAATGATTTTTGTCAGCGCCCTAAAATACCTTCATTATCTTATGGTGACTCGGCAGGCGAGCCTGAGCTAATTAGTGAAATTTCTAAGTATTTAAGGCGTGTTCGTTCGATCAAAAATAAAGAGCTATTAGTTTGCAATGGCTCACAAGAAGGGCTTTATTTAATCTCACAATTATTGCTGGGAGTAGGTGATGGAGTAGCTGTTGAAGAGCGTGGCTACCCACCGGCCTGGGCTGCATTTAAAAGTACTGGCGCTAACTTAGTCACTATTAAGCAAGATAAATATGGCATTATACCTGAGCATTTGGCGGTGCAATTATCCCATTGCAATATCAAACTGATTTATTTAACGCCTTTGCACCAATACCCAACGACAGTGACTTTAGTGGTAAGTCGACGAATGAAAATTTACCAACTCGCTGCTCAATATGGCGTTGGTATTATTGAGGATGATTATGATCATGAATTTCATTATAACAGTCAGCCCATTGCACCTATGGCGGCAGACGATCCGCTAGGTTTAGTGATTTATGTGTCTACTTTTTCTAAATTGATGTTTGGTGGTGCGCGTATTGGCTACGTAGTGGCAAATACAGAGTTAATCGCTAAATTAACAGCCTATAAAGCGTTAATTAATCATAAAACGAACGTTATGATGCAGCAAACGGTGGCTAAATGGATGCAACAAGGTGGTTTTGAGCGACATTTAAGGCGAATGACCCGTTTATACCACAAGCGGCGTGACTTTATGATTAATGTACTAAAAGGTTATCAGCAGCAAGGACTGCCAATATCTTTTACTTGTCCTGCCGGAGGTATGGCGCTTTGGGTTAATATGGGAAAATCAATCGTCGGACTAAAAGAAACGCTGTTAAGTAAAAACGTTTACTTACAAACCGAAGTTGAATTCAGCTTAGCTACAGATAGCGAAAAGGAGGATTATCGTTTTGTTCGTTTGGGATTTGCTGCAATGAGTGAGACCGAGTGCGTACAAGGTATAAAAATCATTGTGGAAAGCTTGTATCGTTAAATTACCATTTAAGGTTTAAGAAGATAAATTTAGTAACAAGTTACCCTTGCTATTACCTGTAAAGTAAGGGATAACAGGCTTTTATTTTTTATTAATTGTTAGTAGTAGAGGTGTTTTTTAGGTGTTAGCAGATATTTTAGCAGGGCCGATATTACGCCGATTAACCGAGCAGCAACTCGTATTATGGTGGCTAAGTCCCTATGAGTGTCAAGGGGAGTTCTGTTGTTTTGAGGAAGATGAAAAAATACTAACGGTTGAGTTAACGAGTGATAACTTATCAACCTTTAGAGTAGGCGAATACGCGGTGGTACACTTACTCGATATTGATATTAGCCTACCGAGCGAAACCTACCTTGAATATGACCTGCTGATAACCGCAACAGATAAAAAAGTGCGTAAACCTTTATCAGAAACAGTGCCGCATATAACCTATGATAATTGCACTAGACCTTCTTTTATTATTCAGTCAACTATTACTAACTTATTACATGGCTCGTGTCGAAACCCACATAACAGTAGTGGTGATAGCCTATTAGTGGGCGATAAAAAAGTCGCAGACGCATTAACCGATGTGACACAAAGGCCGTCACTATTGATGATGAACGGTGATCAAATTTATGCGGATCATGTTGCAGGCGCTACTTTGTATGCTATTCATCAAGTTATTGAATTATTGGGCTTATATGGTGAAAAATTTACTAATGTTGACTTTGTTGATGAAGAAAACCACCCCAAAGACTCAGGCATAAGTTCAGGTATAAGCTCAGCTAAAAAGTCAGATAATAATAAAAAATCGTACCAGCGGCCAGCTAAAGCGAATACCATAACGTTAACCGATAGTGAGCAGCTGTACCAGTTAACCGACAAGTACTTTAAACGTGAAAACGTTTTACCTAGAACGACACTATCAAGTCCGTGGTATAGTCCATCATCGGCACAACCTATTTTTACTTCAACGTATGCACATAACCATTTAATCACTTTTGCTGAAATGATGGCAATGTACTTATTAGTTTGGTCGCCGACACTGTGGCAAGAAGTTGAGTTAACAGGTTTTAGTGTGCCTGCAGAGCATGAAAAAACTCATCAAAATGAAGTGGCTGCCTTAGAAGGTTTTATTGAAGGTTTAGCTAATGTTCAGCGCTTATTAGCTCATATCCCTACTTATATGATTTTTGATGATCACGATGTAACCGATGACTGGAATTTAACAGCGCAGTGGGAACAAGCGGTTTATGAAAATCCATTAGCCAAACGCATTATTGGAAATAGTTTATTTGCTTATTGGCTATGCCAAGGGTGGGGTAACGAACCTAAGAATTTCAAAGGCGACTTCTGGCAAATGATGAATAACTATCAACAATCCCCTAATGCTGAAAACCAAGATAATGTGATTGATTACCTACTTGGCTTTTCTCAATGGCAATACACTGTTGATACCTCGCCTAAATTAGTGGTACTTGATAGCAGAACTCGGCGCTGGCGCTCAGAGCAATCACTGGCTGAGCCTTCAGGGTTAATGGACTGGGAGGCGTTATGTGAATTACAGCAAGAGTTGATTGGCCATGATGCTATTTTACTTGCTTCACCTGCGCCTATTTTTGGGGTTAAAGTGATTGAAACCATTCAGCGCATGGCAACCATCATAGGTAAACCACTTGCGGTTGATGCTGAAAACTGGATGGCACATTCAGGCTCTGCCAGTACTATTTTAAATATTTTTAAACACCCGAAAACGCCACAACATTTTGTTATATTATCAGGCGATGTGCATTACTCTTTTGTTTACGACATTGAACTACGTTTTAGCCGTAACTCTCCTAAAATTTGGCAAATTACTTCCAGCGGTATTAAAAACCAGTTTCCACAACCACTTATTGGTATTTTAGATCGTCTGAACCGTGTGCTTTATGGGCCTTATTCGCCGCTAAACTTATTTACTAAACGCCGTGCTATGCGTGTAACCGGGCGAAAGTTAGTTACCAAAAATGAGAGTGGTGATCAGAAAAAACATAAACCACTGAGCTTAGGTCATCAGCGTTTGATGCCTAAAGCGGCCTTAGGTTATTTGGAGCTTAATGAAGATGGCTCGCCTGAGTATATTGCCGATTTACACCCAAATGGTAGTATTACTGAATTTATTGAAAGTGATGAAGAGTTGATGCATTAATACTTCATCAACATAAATAAAGGAGCTTTATTCATGTTGATTTGCTGTTTATATAAAAATTAGCATAAACACTACTAGGGGCTGTTGATCTTTCGAGATTGTTTTTGCAGCTTTTTGTTGGGTATTTATACAAGGCAGAGCCTTTGTCGTGTGGTTGTTCCACATAAAAAGGTGATAACGCAGTAAAAATGACCAACAAACGCTGTCCGAAGGATTCGGCTAAAAGCGTTTTATTCTTTGTTGAACAGTATTTGCTTAGAATGACTAGGCAACACACTGTCCGCCGCGATTAAAACGCTTTTATCTCGAACAAAATTTAACCGCGAAAGATCAACAGCCCCTAGCCTTTTGATAATAGCTTGTCTAACCAGTGCGTTGGTAAAATACGTTTAAAAACTGCAAACAATTTAGTGGGTACGGTAATTCGATATCTAATTTTAGGTTTATTACTCTCTAGAGCATGAATAAGCGCTTTGGTTACATCTTTCGGTTCTAACGTAAATGCAGCGGTTGATCTTTCACTCGAAAGTCGAACTATTTGCTGCTGATATTGAACATGATAAACGCTATTTTTAGCATCAATACAGTGTTGAAAAGCCTTTAATGAATTGGCTCTAAACTGAGTGTTAATAGGACCAGGTTGTAATAAAATCACTGAGATATTGGCTGACTTTAACTCTAAGCGTAAGGTATCGCTTAAGCCTTCAATAGCATATTTTGAGGCGTTATAAGCACCGCGATAAGCCATAGATACAAAGCCTAATACTGAGCTGCATTGAATAATTCGCCCATGACCTTGTTTACGCATTACCGGAATAATCATTTTGGTTAGTGCGTGCCAACCAAACACATTGGTTTCAAACTGTGCTTTCAGTGCTTGCGTTGGTAAGTCTTCTAATGCGCCCGGTTGACCGTAAGCTCCATTATTAAATAAAAAATCTAAGCTACCGCCAGTTTCTTTTAATATGGCAGTAACGGTAGTTTCAATACTGTTCATGTCAGTTAAATCAAGGTGGTAGGCATTTAAGCCTTTGTTTTGTAGACTTTGTACATCAGCTTGGTTACGCGCGGTTGCAAAAACTTGATAACCTCTGATTGATAATGCCAATGCAGCATCTAACCCGATACCACTTGAGCAGCCGGTTATTAATATTGATTTGGTCACGTGGTATTTTTACCTTCAAATAGAGCTAGTATTTAGCGCTTTATTTACCATAATAAAGCGCTATTCTAACGAATAAAATACCTAATCGGTACTTCAATTGATAACCGTTGACTTAAAATATGTGCTGGAGGTTTAGGTGAAGGGTTTGCCTTAGCAATTAGCTGCACTGTGGCATTATCGAGCATTCTAACACCACTAGCTTTTGCTAGTGAAGACGAGAGAATTTCACCTTCTTTGTTAATGTTAAATGATAACTATTGTTACTTGGTGTTATGGTTAAGATGTTTTCTAGGAAAGTTTTAGCTAATTGGAATACTTTTTAGGAGTTGATTGATTATTAAGTAAAAAACGGAGAAAAAGCGATTGCTAATTGAGCTGAATTGAGTTTAGCTGAATTGATCTGAGCTGAGCTGAGCTGAGCTGAATTGAGCTGAATTGATTAGGTGTGATTAAGCTCCATGGCTATTTTTTCAATACCATGATCTGGGGTAAAACGCTTAAACTCAATAAAACCGTGTTTTTGATATAGTGCAATAGCAGGTGCATTAACAACTGCTGTTTCTACTGTTGCTTGTACAAAGTCAAACGTTGCTAATGCATAACGTATTAATTGGCTCGCGATACCTTGTTTAAAGTAGGAAGGGGCAACGGTTAGGCTATTAATATGTAAACGATTACTTTCTACAGTAACTTCGATAACACCAGCTAAAACTTCATCAACATAAAAACCATAAAAGTGCGTTAGTGATTTTTGAATATCTTCAACGCTTCTTGATAATGGCGGGAAATTAAGAGTACCAATAAGGTTAGCCTCTACTTGGTAAGCGCTTTGGAAAACGTTGTAAATTGGGCTAGCAAGACTTAGCTTGGTATTATCGAGTGCTTTTATCATATTTACTTAACCTTATAGACCGATATCAATATCTAAGTCGACATTACCATCTTTATTGCGAAAGATACGACCGATAAAGCGTAAAATCCAGATAAAAAACTCTACGGGTAGTTCAATAATAATTTCGATAATATCAACAAAGCGATTTTCTTGGTTTCTTTGACCTCGACGTTTACTGGGCCAAATAAAGTAAGCGATAATAAAACAGCCAACACTGGTTAACACGCTGCCCCAAGAAAAATCATCTATTACAGCATAAATAAGGGCGACTGCTAACATAAAAATAAAAATTGCCAAACATTCTCTTAATGTTTCCATATACATATTCCATTGCATGATAAGGGGAGTTAACTCAAAGACACAGCAGGTAAAAAGAATTTATTTTACCTCTGTTACTTATTGTTAATAACGCCGTTTGTTATTTATTATGTGGTGAAGGTTAGTAGCTAAGGTTAGTGGTTTGAGTTTTTTCGCTGAGGTAGCATCCGCGTTAATGTATCATCTTTTTGCCAATAATGATGGACCAAAGCAGCAAGTGCGTGCAAGGCTATTAAGTAATAGCCAACTAACCCAAAAGTTTCGTGTAGTTCTTCAATATCATGACCTAAGGCTTTATCGGGGCTAACTAATGGCGGCAGTTCTAAGCCAAAAAAAGGAATGACTTTTCCTTCTGCGCTTAGAATTAACCAGCCCATAATTGGCATTATTACCATAAAAGTATAAAGCACGATATGGCCTAGTTTTGCTGCGGTGTGTTGTAACGTTGAAAGCATCGGCGTGATTTTAGGGGCGATTTGACTTATTCGTAAATAGATACGTGCAACAACTAACACTAATACAGATAGCCCTAACATAAAATGCCACATTTTAAACAGATCACGTGCTTCTGTACCTTTTTCGAAAAATACGCGGCACTCAATTGAAGCAAACACGAAAATCATCAGTACTACCATTAGCCAATGCATGCTAATAGATAAAGCGCCATAACGGTTTTCGCTGTTTTTCCATGACATCATCAAATTATCCTTTATTAATTTGCGGCACAAAAGTACTCGCTAAGTCACTAATTTCTTCAACACTTTGTGCTAAGGTGTGCATTTGTTCTGAGACTTTCTCTGTTTCAAGCCAAGTTGTTTCAGTGGTTTGGGCAATGCCGTGCAGGTGATCATTAATTTCATTGGAAAGCATAGACTGTTGCTCTGCGGCACTAGATATTTGCATGGCGGCAACATTAACGTTTTGCATGCTGTTGACTACTTCATCTATTCTTTGATGAGATATTTCAGCGCTTTCAACACAGTAATTAGCTTCTTCCTTATTTTTATTCATCAATAATACCCATTGCGCAATAGTATCGAGCATTGCGGTCAGTCGTTGATGTATTTTTAACGCTGACTCTTGAGTGCGAGACGATAAACTTCTTACTTCTCCTGCAACTACCGCAAAGCCTCTACCGTGTTCACCCGCGCGTGCAGCTTCAATAGCGGCATTTAAGGCAAGTAAGTTAGTTTGATCGGCAATAGATTGTATTTCTTGCATAAGCTCGCCAACACTATTGGCAGATTGCGTTAAGCTATCGGCTGAACTTGAGGCGTTTTCTACAGCATGAGCGAGCTGCTTAATTTTGTCAGTGGTTTGAGCAATGCTGTCTTGAGATTGTTCACATTGACTGAAGGTTTTTTCAAGATCATAAGCGGCACTTACCGTATTTTTAGCGATATCCTCGGTTGAGGTTTGCATTTGCTCCATGGCATCACTTAATTGAGCTAAGTCATGCTTTTGTTGGGCTAATGTTGTTCTGTTTTGCTCTAATCCTTGGCTGACGGCATTCATTACCGACTTTATTGGTGCTGCGGCATCAAGAGTTCGTTCAATAATAGCTCTTATTTTGGTTTTGAGTAATGAAAAAGTAAAGTCAAAAACGCTCGCCGTACCTTTACCAAAATAGACTTTACGTGAAATGGAGTCAAAGGTGTTTTGGATATTTTTAGCCCGTATTGCGGTGGGAATAATATCAGACCAAAACACTAAAATAGGAGTGATGGCACTTAAGGCTGCAACAATCGAAGCGGCTAGCCCTAAATAAGCATAAATAAAACCTTGAGCAATAAGTGAGAGTAAAATTAAAAAAGCAAACTTATGGTTTTTAGTGAACTCAAAAGTAGCCCATGACTGCTCGTTATTAAGTGCTTGATATATATGCTTTGCGTTTGTGATTAACGCTGGCTTTGCCAAAGTACTAATTGACTGATAGCCGATTACTTTACCGTGACTATATTGCGGGGTAATGAAGGTGTCAAACCAGAGTTCTTGTTTGTTATTGCCTTCGATATGTAATAAGCCCTGCCATGATAAGCCTTGTGCGAGTGTACTTGAAAGCTCTTCTAACACTAACCGAGGCATTTTGTGATGAGTTAAGCGGCGAGTATCAGTGTTTAGTAAGGTCTCTTCTGGATAACCTGTAGTTTCACAATAATCATTATTAACATAAGTGTAGTTACCGTTTAGATCGGTAACGGAAATTAATTGAACCGTTGTCAGTGACATAAAAGTAGCTCGCCTTGCTGAGTTTATAAAATACTATCATAGCCAATATAAACGCTACTATAGCAAATATGAGTTAATGCTACTTGATCTAGGTTGTATAAGTGAAAGTTTATCAGGTAATTATTATAAGATTGTAACGTGTCTTAAAAGCGCCGTTAATTCTTAATTAAATAAGGTTTTTTTGTTTCAGCCCCTTTGACTCGGTGGTTAATTGGGGCTAAAACGATAGAGTACAAGCTATGGTTTCATGGCTTGTACTTTTTCTAATAAGCGTCTAAGTATTTCGCCGCCTACTTGATTACTGGCTAAACCATTTACATCGCCAACCTCACCTAAACTAACGCCTTTAAATGAGTACACCTTAGTTTGCTTATTTTGAGTAACGGTTAAGGTTAACTCATTAATAATAATAGCTTGTACAGCGATACGGGTTTTAGCTTTGCCTAATAGCTTATTTTGTTTTCTTTCTGCTTTTGAAGCAATAACGGCTTTGTTTACTTCTGTTTTTTCGTTTGGTGCTGTCGCTACATGTGACTTTTTAATAAGTTCAGCGTCTAACTCTGGGTGCTCTTTTGCGTAGAGTTTAGCTGCTACATTAGGGTAAAGCGCAGGGTAATCTTTAGCGAGTTGTAGTGTTACTAACTTATTTAAGTTAGCTATGTTGCTGGTACTGTTATCTCGAACCTCAAAGTTAACCGACACTTTATTTAAAGTTAACTGCTCCACGGTAATTATTTGGCTAGCACTTAAACCGCGAGTTAATTGCTGTGGCTGAGTGCTTTCTTGTGGACTGAGTAAAGCTGCACTAATTTTATCAATAATAAGTGCCTCTGATTGAGTGTAACCTTTTAAATTAGTAAGAGAAAATTGACTAAACAGCGCAATATTGGTTTCTGGTATATATTGAGCTTGACCGATACGCGTTTGTTGTCCGCTATAATAATGTCCTTGTAATATCACTTGGCTTCTCAAGTAATCATCTAATGAGCCTTTAGCTAGGTACCATAATATGGCACTTAAAAAGAGAAGTAATGAGAAAGCTAATACCGCTAATTTATTCAATGTTATTATTCCGTTTGCGTTCAATGGGCAGTATTTTAAGCTAAGTTACTGATGGGGTAAATGCTATTAACAGGTCTATCAGTTATAGTAGATAAGCTTTGTTAAGTTATGTTGTTTTTTTAAATTATTATGCAAAAAATAGTTATTTTAAGTAAGCAATATAAGTGGTCTTTTAAAGTGCAGTTTTAAATAGCTTAGCATTGTTCATATTCTTTTTTTCTTATTCGAGAGCTATGTATGTCAAATAATTCATCTGCAGGTAAGTCATCTTTGGCGAGTCGCATCCCTTTATTATTAATAACAGCAGTATTAGTTGGACTAATTATTTACTTACAATGGCCAGCGAGTGAGCAAGCGCAAAAAAGCTTTAAACGTGAAGTGCCAGTCAAAATGACGAAAGTAGTGTTGGCTGAATTTGTTGATAGTGTTGAAGCCGTTGGTACTGCTAGAGCAAATGAGCAGGTATTATTGACCAGTAAGTACTCTAATTTGATTGATGAAGTGTATTTTGAAGATGGTCAGGTAGTAAAAAAAGGAGATCTTCTGGTTAAGTTTACTAATCAAGAAGAGTTGGCCAAAGTAAGTGAGCTTGAGGCTAATTTATCAGAGTCTACCGCGCAATTAACACGACTATCTGAGTTGCTTACAAGTAAAGCTACGTCAAAGTCTATTGTTGATCAACAAACGGCCAAAACTAAAGCGATTGAAGCACAGTTAGTGAGTGCTCGTTCTAAAGTAGAAGAGTTGACGATTCGTGCTCCTTTTTCTGGGGTTTTAGGCTTTCGAGAAGTGAGCAGAGGCTCTTATATTAACGCTGGTAGCGTCATTACTAATTTAGATGACTTGTCTGTCATTAAAGTTGACTTCTTTTTACCTGAGCGTTTATTAACGCAGATTGTTATTGGGCAGAAAGTAAGTGCGTCAAATACAGCGTATAAAAACGAACAGTTTATTGGGGAAATAAGCGCAATAGATAGTCGTATCGACGCCAGTACTCGTATGATCAAAGTGCGTGCGAGCATTAAAAATGAACACCTTAAATTACGTCCTGGTATGTTACTTAGCATTGAGGTGTTATTAGCAACTGAAAATACATTACAGCTACCTGAAAGTGCCATTATTCCTATTGAAGATAAGCATTATGTTTTTGTGGTTATTGATAATAAAGCGGTACGTAAGGCTATTGTGTTAGGTAGAAGACACCCTGGCGTGGTTGAAGTCGCTTCTGGTTTGATTGAAGACGAAAATGTTGTTGTTGAAGGCGCGTTAAAGCTTAGAGATGGCGCAGCCGTGAAAGTGATTGGAGCTGTAGAAGATACAGCAACTGATACTAACGATAAAGGAGCGTAACCCTCGTGATATTATCTGATTTATCGGTAAAAAGGCCTGTTTTTGCAACGGTAATTAATTTATTAATTGTTACTTTTGGTATTGTGGCATTTATGATGCTACCGCTGCGAGAGTACCCTGATATTAACCCGCCAGTTGTTAATATTAGTACCAACTACCCAGGGGCTTCAGCAGCAATCGTTGAAACTAAAATTACACAATTACTCGAAGATAGAATTAGTGGTGTTGAAGGTATTAAAGCCATTAACTCTAATAGCCGAGTAGGGCGCTCAAATATCACTATAGAGTTTGAGCTAGACCGTGATATTGACGCGGCAACAAACGATGTGCGCGATAGAATTTCACGCGCGTTAAATAACCTACCAGAGCAAGCTGATCCACCTGAAGTTTCAAAAGCCAATGACGATGAAGACGTTATTGTTTGGTTTGTACTGCAAAGTGAAACCATGAGTTCACTTGAACTAACTGATTATGCTAATCGTTATATTGTTGATCGCTTTGCTGTGGTTGACGGTGTTGCTCGTATCAGAGTTGGTGGGGGCCGTACTTACGCCATGAAAATACGCTTAAACCGCATTGAAATGGCGGCGCGTAATATTACTGTAGACGATATCGAAAGCACTTTACGTAAAGAGAATATTGAATTACCTGCTGGGCGAATTGAATCAGTAGACCGTGATTTTTCTATTCGCGTAGAGCGTAGTTATTTAACTGAACAAGACTTCTCTCGTATGGTGGTTAGTCGCTCAAAAGATAACTCCTTAGTACGATTAGGCGAAGTCGCAGATGTTTTTGTTGGCGCGCAAGACGATGAAAACATGTTCCGTGGTAACGGGAAAAACATGGTGGGCTTGGGGGTTATCAAACAATCAACGGCTAATACCCTTGATGTTGTCAAATCAGCGCGCGAAGAAGTATTAGCTATTCGTAATGCTTTGCCTGTTGGTACCACAATCACTAATAGTTACGATAGCTCAGTGTTTATTCAAGGCTCTATTGACGAAGTTTATAACACCTTATTTATTGCAATGTTAATGGTGGTATTAGTTATTTTCCTTTTCTTAGGAAATGTTCGTGCAACGTTAATTCCTGCAGTGACAGTGCCTGTCGCGTTAATCGGCTCAATGATTGTATTATCTATGTTTGGTTTTTCTATTAACCTATTAACCTTGCTTGCTTTAGTACTTGCTATTGGTTTAGTGGTTGATGACGCCATTGTGGTACTTGAAAACATATACCGCCGTATAGAGAACGGACAAACGCCATTAATGGCAGCCTATGAAGGGGGGCGTGAAGTTGCCTTTGCGGTTATTGCGACCACGTTAGTGTTAGTCGCGGTTTTTGTACCGTTGGTCTTTTTGTCGGGTAATGTTGGTCGCTTATTTACCGAGTTTGCCATTGCCATTGCCGCGGCGGTTGTTTTTTCTAGCTTAACTGCTTTATCGTTAACACCGATGATGTGTTCTAAAATGCTAAAGCATCGTGAGCGAAGTTCATCTTTTGGTCAAAAACTAGATCGCGCTTTTAGTCGTTTTGAGGCATATTACGGCGGAGTATTAAAACACAGTATTCGCCAACCGTTGATGGTAGTGGTGATATTAGCGCTATCGCTTGCATCGGTATATTTTCTATTTAATAAGCTTCCTTCTGAATACACACCAAAAGAAGATCGTGGAAATTTCTTTTTGATTATGCAAAGTGCTGAAGGTGCAAGTTATGAAAATAATGTTGTCAATATGCAGAAAATAGAAAAGAAATTATTAGCTTATCAAGAAGAAGGCGAGTTAGAGCGAGTATTAGTACGTGTACCGGGTTTTGGTGGCTCAGGCGGAATTGCCATTGTAGGTTTACCTGAGTGGGATAAACGTAGTGTAGATACCTTTAGTTTTATCAATAAGATTAATAAAGATGTGCAAAGTATTACTGATGTGCGAGCTTTTGCTATTATGCGTCGAGGTATTGGCGGCGGTGGAAGTAATAACCCCGTTGAATTTGTTTTACAAGGTAATACTTTTAGTGAGCTAGCGCAGTGGCGTGACATTATCATTGATGCGGCACAAAAGAACCCTAAATTGGTTAATATTAATAGTGATTACAAAGAAACGTATCCGCAGCTTTTAGTGCAAATAGATAAAGACCGTGCTTATGATTTAGGAGTGTCGGTTGGCGATATAGCTAAAACCCTTGAAACTATGATGGGACAAAGGCGAGTTACTACCTTTGTTGATCGGGGTGAGGAATACGATGTGGTGATTGAAGGGGATGAACATCAATTTAAAAGCCCTGCCGATATTGACCATGTGTATGTGCGCTCAGCAACAACCAATAAACTTATTCCACTAGCGAACTTACTTACTATTGGTGAGAACGCTACAGCGTCAAGACTTAATCGCTATAATCGCTTACGTAGTA
This sequence comes from Colwellia asteriadis, assembly GCF_039523295.1. NCBI lineage: Bacteria > Pseudomonadati > Pseudomonadota > Gammaproteobacteria > Alteromonadales > Colwelliaceae > Colwellia > Colwellia asteriadis. The sequence goes on from NZ_BAAAFA010000009.1 coordinate 239,634, forward strand.
TTACCATCACGGCGAGTTTGGCTGACGGTTATACATTAGGTGAAGCGTTAGACTTTTTAGTTGATGTTACTAAAGCGGAACTGCCTGAGCATGTGCAAATTGATTACAAAGGTGAGTCGTTACTACTTAAAGAGTCAGGCAGCTCTATCTTATTCGTGTTTTTATTAGCGTTACTCATTACCTATTTAGTGCTAGCAGCACAATTTGAAAGCTTTATACATCCATTAGTTATATTACTGACCGTACCTCTTGCATTAGTAGGGGCTTTGGCCGGATTAGAGTTTATGGGAATGAGCTTAAATATTTACAGCCAAATTGGTATTGTAATGCTTATTGGTTTGGCAGCTAAAAACGGTATTTTAATTGTTGAGTTTGCTAATCAATTACGTGATCAAGGTATTGCCTTTGAAGAAGCAATTGTTGGCGCTGCACAGCAACGACTACGCCCAATTGTCATGACCACCTTCACTACGGTTACCAGCGCTATTCCATTGGTATTAGCGGTTGGTCCAGGAGCTGAAAGTCGTATGGTCATAGGTGTTGTAATTTTTGCTGGCGTTTCATTAGCGAGTATCTTTACATTATTTATTGTACCAGGAGCTTATTACTGGCTATGTCGTAATACCGGATCGCCAGAGGCCATTGCCAATGAAATAGCTCAAATTGAGCAACAAACAGACTCAGCTCCAAACGATGCAAAGCCAGCTAAAGGTTAGCTTAGTACTTATTTAGAATTGATGTAGCATGAAGTCCATAAAAAAACCGTACTCTTTCAAGTACGGTTTTTTTATTTTAAGTAACCTGAATTCAGGTTAAGTAACTAAAGCAAAAAATAAAGCAAAAAATAAAGCTAAAAAATGAAGACGCTAGATCTCATCACTTGGCACATTGGTTGGGCTAATGTGCTCAATCGGGTAACAACCTAGCACTTTAATGAAGTTAGTGTGCTGAGTAATTGTGTTAATTGCTTCTTGTAAGGCAAAGCTCTTTAAATTAGCTTCTACATCAATGTAAAACATTTCTTCCCAAGGGCGACCTTGAATAGGACGAGACTCTAGTTTACACATATTAATGCCTTTTTCTTTTAACACTAATAAGCATTCAACCAATGCACCTGCTTTTTGTCCTGTCGCTAATATAAGCGCCGTTTTTGCAGGTATTTGTTCAGCAACTTCTACCGACTTACGTGCAACTAAAATAAAGCGAGAGTGATTTTCACGTTGATTAGCAATAGACTTCTCTAAAGCGTGTAATTGGTATAATTGCCCACCTTCTTCACTGCCAATAACCGCAATAGTTTCATCTTGTAATTCAGAAGCTTGCGCCATGGCATCAGCAGTACTGTCACAATACTCAATACGAATGTTTTTTTGCTTATCCAGAAAGTTACTACATTGTGCAAAAGGTTGACCATGCGCATAAATAGTACGGATTTTATCTAAACTGGTATTAACTGCCGTTAGTAAACAATGTTCAATTGGCTGAGTTATTTCACCTACTATAGATAAGTTAGTATGTTGTAGTAAGTCGTATACTTCATTGATGCTACCTGAGCTTGTATTTTCAATGGGTAGCATGCCGTAATCTACTTGACCTGATTCTACTTGTTGTAAAATATCCGCAAAATTTTGACAACCTGATTCAATAATTTTTTCAGCACGACGTGAGAAATAACGGTGACTAGCTAAGTAGCTATACGAGCCTTTATTCCCTAAAAAGGCAACACTAACCGTTGGTACTTGAATATTTGGATTCGCTAAGCTTTGTAAATATGCTTGTTGATTTAATACAGAGTCTTCAATAATAGTTTGAAACACACTGGTAACGTAATGGGCGTCTAAGCCTAAGGTTTTACCATGCTTAATTAAACGTACTAAAAGCTCTTGTTCACGCTGTTGATCACGTATTGGGCGTATTTGTTGTACTTTACTTTTAGCAACATTCAAGGTTAAGGCACGGCGCTTGGCAAAAAGCGTTAACAGCTCTTGATCTAACACGGTGATTTGTTGACGTATTTCGTTTAAGTCTAATATTTCGCTCACTTGCCTGCCTTTTATAAATGTAATGTCTGTAAGTGTGTTCTTATTCTTTCGAGCACCTATTATTTCGAGCACTTACTCTAGCTATCTTAGCTAAATAGTGTCAACAATTTCCTTATACCTTTTTATTAGGTGTTGTAGAAACTTTACGGTTGTTCTATTTAAAAGTAAGGTGAAAATAATAAGAATAGTTTCGGTATTACAATATTGTTTGACGATAAAAGAGCAAAAATAGTAGTTAATGCATTAACTGATCGACAAGCTGTGTCATATTTTGTACTTGCTTTATTTATTGTGTTTATGTGCAATAAAAGAAAGTGTTGGTATTTTTATTTTTCTATCTTTTTTTGTGAATATATTCGCAAAGAGTAGCTTATTTTTAACTATTAAGTAGGTTTGTTGACAATAAAGAGCAAAAATAATAGTTAACGTATTAACTGGTTGATAAGTATGTGTCATACTTTGTTTATTATATATATCGATTTAGTTGTATTTATGTACCAAAAAGCGTTGTTAGTACTTTTTATTTCTTTTATTTCTTTTGTTTCTTTTTTTTATATGTTCGCAAAGAGTAGTTTAGCTGAGCCTTTAAGTAGAACAGATCCATTAACTAAAAAAGAGTTTGAACAACTACAAAGCGATATTAGGCAGGCTTATGCTCGAGCACCGCATACTGCTTTAAAACAAGTTGAAGGTATTTTAGAAAAGGTGGCATTGGAGCCCAAACACTATATTGCCTTCTTAAACTATAAAGCTTGGTTTCAGCTCGACACTAACCAACTTTCAGAGGCTATGCGCACTTTAGTGCTTTATAAAAGCAAAGCTGATTCGCCAGAATTCCCAGGTTTGATGTATGGTTATTATAATATTTCCGGTGGTATTTATATTCAGTTAAATTTACATCAGCAGGCATTAGAGAGCCTTTTAGCGGCACTTGAACAAGCTAAAATCCTTAATAAAAGTTTGATTAATCAAACCTTAAACAATATAGGTAATGTTTATTTAGCCTTAAATAGGTTAGATGAAGCTGAGAAAGTATTTACCGACTATAGTGAGTATGCTGTAAGTGTTAACCAACCGCTTAGTGAAGTTATTGCGAAAAGAAACTTAGCAGAAACGCTATTTTTAAAACATGAACACCAAAAGGCAGAACAATTATTAATTGAGCTAATAACTCTGCAAAAAGAACATAATTTTAATCGCTACTTAGCTAAGTCTTACTTACTATTAGGGCAAGTTAAACAAGTAAAAAAAGCCTATGCTCTTGCTATAAACTATTATGGTCAATCTCTTGAACTGTTGACGAAGTTAAATATCCCTGATGAGATCATTGAGGTATATTTTAATCTAGCAAAAAATTATGCAGATATGGGAGATGATGAACAAGCTCAGCTATATATCGATAAAGTAGCAGCTCAAATTAACAGTGATACTAACTTAGTTTTTGTTTCAGAATTTTATCAATTTAAATCGACTTATTTGGAAGCTAAAGGGCATTATAAAAAAGCGATTAATGCCTATAAAAAACATAATGACGCACAAGCGCAGCTTATTAAGCGACAAGGCGATGTTAATCTCGCCAAAGCAATTGCAGAAATTGACTTAAAAGTTAAAGAAGCTGAAATTGCCGTATTGACTCGTGAAGCTCAACTAAAAGAGGCGAAAGCCAAAGCCTTTCAAAATTTATCGTTAGCTATTGCTACCTCTTTACTTGTCTTTTTGTTGGGCGGGTATTTTGCGATAGTTAGCATTCATAAAAAAAATAAGCGCTTAGCTGATGCGTTAAGCAAGTTAGAAAAAACACAAAAACACTTAATTGAGGCTGAAAAGGTCGCTTCATTAACGGTGCTTGTTTCAGGTATGGCGCACCAACTAAATACACCTATCGGCACTATAGTGACAGCCAACTCTATTTTAGAAGATAACTTACAGTCGGTTTCTCAACAATTTAGCGATAAAAAGCTTAGCGCTGCAAGTTTTAGCCAATTCATTGAAAGCTCACATAGTGCTAATCAATTAATTAGTAGTAATACTCAACGACTTGATCAAATGGTTAATGAGTTTAAAGCGCTTAATGTTTCGATTGAAGCTGATAAACCTTTATCTGAATTATCTTTACAAGCTTTTTTAACAGAGCGTATGACAATTTTGCAAGGTTACTTGGCTAAAAAAGTATCCTTTCAAATACAAGGTGATGAGGCAACTATAGTGACAGCTCCAACAATTCTTGGGGATGTTATAAAGACTTTGGTGATTAATGCTTATGAACATGGCTTTAAAGATGTTGAGCAAGCCGCTATTGCTATTGATATTAAACGAGATTTAAATACGGTGACTATTGCTTTTCAAGATAACGGTAGTGGCATTGATAGCGCTATTTTAAAAGATATTTTTGTGCCTTTTTACTCGACTAACATAGGCGGAAACCATTTAGGCTTAGGGCTTAATGTGGTTTTTAATGCCGTTAAATATAACTTGTTTGGGGATATTTTTGCTGAGCCATGTCAGCAAGGAGCACGATTTATTATTACATTACCTATTGATGCATCGAGTGCTGCACAGCAGCACAGAGTTGAAACGATATAGCGTTTAGGGAATACATAAATAAACAATGGCAAAACTACAGCCTGTTGCTATTGCCCAAACAATTGAGCGCAATAAGCCAATATTAAGTAAATATAAAATATTATAAGCGATACGCGCAACCACATGAGTAATTGCTAGCGTGGTAATAACATAGCCGGTATTGAATGTTGAAATTGCTAGCAGCACCGCAGGCGCAAAAATAATTAACGACTCAAAAGCATTTTGGTGCGCGGCTAAAGCACGCGCACCAAAACCTGTTAGTTGGCTCTGCTGCTCTCTTGGGTGATTGTTGTTATAGCCACCAAGTTTGGCCATGGCATAGGCGACAGGTCCTTTGGCAATAAAAGGCAATAATAGTGCGATAAACAAGCAAGCAATTAATATAGTCATAGTTATCCTTATGTGGTTCTTTCTTTGGTATTCACTTGGCTTACACCTCGAGCTTTAGGCTTACCTTAATTGTTCAGAGCTTAATAACAGTACGTTTTTTACTTTAATAACTCAAGAGTGTTAAGGTGTACTTCGTTTTTCCGGGTAAGAAACTAGATGGATTGCCTTGCTCCCAGTCTTTATGACCCATACCATAATAAGTGCTCCAAGGGTGTCCAGCTTGGCTGGTTGGCATATGGAAAATGCCCTGTTCTTCATGACCAGGAGATACCACCATACGCTGTGACGCCCCAAAAGATTTTCCTTGTACTTTTGGCATATAACTGTCGCCAGATAAAGCTTTTTCGGGCATATCTAACCAGTAACCTAATATAGGTACGGCCTTACTTAATGGATGCTGTATGTTAGTGGTATTTTGTTGTCCCCATGTGGCAGCAAGTAACGACTGTGTTGAACCATTTTCTAACTGGGTCATATCAGTAAAGGTTTGCTGTAATGCTTTAGTAAATAACGCTGACCAACTTTCTTCAGGAAGCATCAAAAAATTATCAGGCTTTTCGGTTATTAGTTGCCATAACGGTGTTTCTATTTGATGGCGAATAGTGTTGAAGCTATAACTTGGATCAATGGCAAGTAAACTATCGTTTAAACGTGAAAATACTTGATCTCGAATAGTTAGTCTAAAGTTACGTACTAAGCGATAAGCAACAGAGTCAGTATTTGCACTTAAGTTACTATCGCGAATTAATAGTGCTTTTATTTGAGCAAAGTCATTATGTTGTGCGAGTGCCTCATCGGTTAACACTTTGTCGAGTATAAACTGATGCCAGCGTTTTAAAAATAGTGCTCTGTCATCTAAAGCAATAGCGAGTAACGCAGGTTCATCAAATGTGTTTAAAGAAAATAAATTATCTTTAATTTGCTGAGCACGAGCACCTAGTGCATAGCCGCCATTACCTATTTTTTGTAGATTTTCGCCACCAACCACACGTGAGTTCGCAGTCCATAAACGATTACTTTTTGGGTTTTTAATACGAGGGTAATCGTTTGGCGCTAAATAGCCCTGCCAGTGATTACTGCTTTTTGACCATGAACTAGGCACTTCACCGGTGCTTTCTCCTCGTTTAGGAATGGGGCCCATAATAGTCCAGCCGATATTGCCTGAGCTATCGCCCACCATCATGTTCTGCGAAGGAATGCCTGAGCGAGCTGCTACATCAAAAGCTTGATCAATATTTTCACTTAATTCTAATGCGGTAGCGTAAAAGTTAATGGCTTGCCTGTCATGAGCGACCCAACGATATGCCAGTAAGTTACCTTGATGATCTTTACCAATAACTGGCCCCCAAATAGTTTCTTTAATATTTATTTCTTGTGCGGGTTTACCCTTAATGGCAATCACTTGTTTATGGTAGGTAAAATCTTTATAGCCGTCGGGAGTGAGGTACTGTTTGCCATTTTTATTAGCTTGCAGGGTAATAACGTCATTAAAGTCGCCATAGCTGTTAGTAAATCCCCATGCAATATGGGTATTACTACCGATAACCATATTAGGGGTGCCTGGTAACGTTGCCCCAGTAATTTTTACTAACTTACCTAAATGTGAATACTCAAAAACTGCGCGAAACCAAGTGTTCGGCACGCTAATACCTAAGTGCATATCATTGGCGATAATAGCGCTACCAGATTGGCTAATATCTCCTGAAACAGCCCAGTTATTAGAGCCTGGAAATTCATCATCTTGGTATTTATCATTATTGCTTGCTGCTAATAGTTTATTGCTAGTTTCGGAAAATGCTTCTAGTGAGTTAATAGAGTCAAGTAATGGGTTGTTAAAAAGATTATTTGCGGTAGCTGATGGCCAAGGCAGAGTTGGTAAAGGTGCTGGAGCATAGTTTGTGCCATCGATGGTAGCGTCCCACTGGCTACCCTTAGGGTTTAAAAAGTTATAGACTTGAGATGAAAGTACACTGTTAAGTAATCCTAACGTGCGTTCTCGTTTACCGTCTTGGGACTGTAAATCAAGGTACATACTAAAAATAGTTAATACCGAGTCTTCTTCGCTCCATTGCACAGGCGCCTGCTGTAATAATAAGTACTCAAAAGGGTCAGCACGTAGTGCTGATAAACCACGATTAACGCCACGAGTATAACCTTTAAGCAGTGCTAATTGATCATCAGGAAGTTGGCTGACTATGGTGCGGGCGCGATCTCTAAAACGATGACGCCTGACAGATTTGTCATAGTTAAGTGCTATTTCACCAAATAAGCTGGCTAGCTCTCCTGCAGAGTTTCGTCGCAACAAATCCATTTGAAAAAAGCGCTCTTGTGCGTGAATAAAGCCAGTTGCTACGGCAATATCGACACGGTTTTTAGCTTTAATCGTAGGAATACCTTGTTTATCTCTTTCAACAGTAACAACGTCAGATAAACCAAAAACGGTACTTTTTCCTGTAAGTTGTGCTAAAGCGCCATCAACTCGGCTATATAACCAAGTGCCTAATGTTGCTACGGCTAATGTTAAGATGAGCATTAGCGCTAAGGTTATTCTAGTTATTATTGTTGTGAATTTTTTCATTATTATTTGAGTAACTTGTCGTATATATGGTGATTAGATGCTTGCGGGTTACCGCTAAGCTTTATCTAAGGTACCGCTTAAGGTATAGAGTACCTGAAAATTAGGAGTTGAGTAAATTGATTCAGTAATTGAATTACCTAAATTGCTTAAATGTTAACGATAGTGCGAAGGGCTGGGGAGGGGCATTAACGACAAACCATTCATTGTTAATGATTGGTTTATATTTAAACAGCATATTAGTTATTTATGATAACTACGTAGAGTTTAGGTTGATTTTATTAAAATATTATATATGTTAGCAGCTTTTATCTTTGTTGTTTTTAGTGGTGCCAGCATTGTTATCTGTATTTTTATCACGTGAGAAAAAAGATAAAAACTGCTGTAACTTATCATTGAACATCATTGTTGTTTCAAAAAAGGTATTACGTTTTTTTTTGCTGTTAACCATTGAAAACTCATTACCTTCAATAATAGGTTGGCTATTTAATATTAGAGTTGCTGAAAGGCTATGTTTAAAACCAGAAGACAATGTGCTAAGTGCTAGTGTTGGACGGCTATCTCCTAAAGTATAACGATAAACCTTAAGGTGTAAGGTTGATCGTAAACCATTGTTAATCATGTTTTGATCAATCTCAGGTTTTTGTAGCTTTAGAGAGGGAGAGTGTAATACCGGTTGAGCAAGCGCAGGTAAAATAGTTACCGCTAATATCAGTGCGGCGATACAATTTATTAATAAAAGTTTACTGTATTTCATTGTTTGAATCCTTTAAAACAGAGGTCACGCTTATTACTGCAATTTAAAACCCGAATATTTTAAGCGATTACAAAAAAATTACAATTGTTACTATGTATTTTGACTATAGATATATTGTTACAAAAATACTATTGGATTGAGGTAGGTTGTCGATTAATTCAGTTCAGTAACTGGGCTATGCTTATACAAACAAAAAGTACAAACAAAAAAAGCAGCCACTTACGAGGTTGGGAGTCGTAAATGGCTACTTTGCTTTTGTTGAAATACCTTACCGCTAAGCGCTTTTTTTAGCTAGCCTAAATTGGTGTAAAAGTGGCTCGGTATAACCATTAGGTTGTTGCACACCTTGAAATATTAAAGCCGATGCAGCTTGAAAGGCAATGTTATGTTCAAGGTTAATGCTCATGGCTTGATAGTTTTTATCATGCTGATTTTGTTGATCAACAACTTTTGCCATTTTTACTAAGCTAGCCTTTACCTGTGCTTTAGTACAAACCTTGTGTTGTAGCCAATTAGCAATATGTTGACTTGAAATACGTAAAGTTGCTCTATCTTCCATTAAACCAACGTTGTTAATATCTGGAACCTTTGAACAGCCAACCCCTTGATCTATCCAACGTACAACATAGCCTAAAATTCCTTGAATATTATTATCAAGTTCAGCGGTTATTTCTGTTTCACTCCAAGTCGGGTCACTTGCTAAAGGAATCGTTAAAATATCGTCTATATTGGCGCGCTGACGCAATTTCAGTTGCTCTTGCAAATCAAATACATTCACTTGATGATAATGTAAGGCATGTAAAGTGGCCGCTGTTGGTGATGGTACCCACGCGGTATTAGCTCCTGCGTTAACATGACCTATTTTAGTAGCAAGCATGTTGGCCATTTGCTCAGGAATAGGCCACATACCTTTACCTATTTGAGCCTTCTGACTAAAACCACACTGCAGGCCCACATCAACGTTATTGTCTTCATAAGCGCTGATCCATGGCGTATTTTTTATATCCGCCTTACGCGCCATTGGACCGGCCATCATCGAAGTATGTATCTCATCGCCTGTTCTATCTAAAAAGCCTGTATTGATAAATACCACACGCTCTTTAGCGGCAAAAATGCAGTTTTTTAAGTTAATACTGGTACGGCGCTCTTCATCCATAATGCCCATTTTTATCGTATTTTTAGGCAGATTTAAAATACCTTCAACTCGTGAGAATAATGTGTTGGCAAAGGCGACTTCATCAGGGCCGTGCATTTTAGGTTTTACAATGTAAATTGAAGCTTCTTGGCTATTGCGATATTTTCCGTTGCCTTGAATGTCATGTAATGCAATTAATGAAGTGATCATCGCGTCCATAATACCTTCGGGAACTTCATTACCGTTAGCGTCAATAATGGCATTATTTGTCATTAAATGGCCAACATTACGCACGAACATTAAACTGCGACCTTTTAAGGTTTTAGTGTTACCTGATAGTGTTTGATAGTGACGGTCGTCATTCATACAGCGGGTAAATTGTTGGCCATTTTTGTTCATATCACACGATAAAGTGCCATTCATTAACCCTAACCAGTTTCGATAAGCGATAACTTTATCTTCACCGTCAACCGCTGCAACGGAGTCTTCACAGTCCATAATGGTGGTCAGGGCTGACTCAAGGAGTACGTCACTTAAGCCAGAGGGATCTGTTTTACCAATAACACTATCTCTATCAAACACTAGCTCTAAATGTAAACCGTTATGTTTAAAAGCAAGGCTACTGGGTTGATTAATACTGCCAGTAAAACCAATGAAAGCATCATTGTTAACTAAAGTGCTTTGTTTACCGTTAGGTAAACTAACAACCAGTTGTTGCTCATTTAAATGATAACCTAGTACTTCTTCGTGCTTACCTTGGTTTAACGGTAAAATGTGGTTAAGGTAAGCTTTGGCGTAATTGATAACTCGCTGACCACGAGTGGGGTTATAACTCGCTGTTTTTTTAGCACCCTCATCTTCATTAATGGCATCGCTGCCATATAAAGCATCATACAAACTTCCCCAGCGAGCATTTACCGCATTTAAGGCAAAGCGGGCATTCATAATAGGTACCACCAGTTGCGGACCTGCTATGGTGGCTAGTTCACTATCAACATGATCGGTAGTAATCGAGAAATCTTTTACACTAGGTAATAAATAATTAATTTCTAAAAGAAATTTTTTGTAATTTTCAAAGCTAAATTTTTCGGCAAAATTATCTTGATGCCATTGATCTATTTTAGCTTGCAAGGCGTCACGCTTAGCTAGTAACTTGGCGTTTTCGCCGCTTAAGTCTTCAATAAGATATGCAAAACCTTGCCAAAAGTGGCTAGATGAAATACCTGTGCCAACTAAGGCTTCACTTTCAATAAACTCGAATAAACACTCATTAACCGTTAAGCCATTAACCATCACGGTATTACTTACTGCTGTGCTTTCTTTTAACTTTGTTGCTTGTGACATAAGCCCCTCGATATATTTATTGGCTGTGAATAACCATAATCAACACGCAATAATACGGGTATGAGAACGACTATTGAACCGTTAGGTATCGTTAATGGAAGTTTTTTGATTGTTGCTATGAAAGCTTCCACTTAATGTTCTATATAAAACAATCCTAAGGAGGAAAGCGCGTTATGGCAATAGCACTAACAGACTGAAAAAAAATAAAACAACAACCTTTCCGTTGAGTCAGTATGGTTGTTTTATATTAGTTATTGAAATAAAAGAATAAAAAATTAAAGGTGTCACTTTTTATTTCATGTGTTTATCAATATTTCACTTTATGATAACTACTATTCATAACGTGAATGCTAGTTTTGTTTTTATAGAAAACAGAAATATTAATCAAAGAGTAAAGAGTAAAGAAGAAAGAGGTAGCTGAAGTAATCTTAAAAAGACAGGCTTAGTCAGAAGCTAGTCTATACGAGCGAACAAATAACAATAGCTATACATGGAAGTATTAATAACTATTTAGCTGTAAAACTGCTGCATAAGAGGAATCAACCAAGGGCTGATTAACGCGGTTAACAAGGCTGAAAAAATTAGCGCGACCGAGCTGTAAGCTGCGTGCTCGGCGCTTATTTTAGCCAGTACTGCAGTACCAATAACATGGCTAGCGCTACCAATAGCTAAGCCTTGGGCTTTAACTGAGTTAACGCCAATAAAGTGTAACCAGCGAGGACCGAGTAAAGCGCCGCTAAAGCCGGCAATCATTATCGCAAAAGCGGTAATTGAACTATCACCAGCTTCTTGCTCGGTTAGGGCGATACCAATAGGGGTTGTCACCGACTTTAAGGAAAGCGCTACTGCAATTTCAGGGATAGCAATAAGCGCCATCGTTGCAAAAAAGCTGATGATAATAACAATAACGATACCTAATGAAAGAATAGCGAGGATCTCCTTCCAGTGGTATTTGACGTTTCTTAACTGTAAGTATAACGGAAAGCCTAAAGCGACAATCGCGGGTTCAAGCATAAAGTTAAGTAACTGAGTTGCTTGCATGTATTGCTGATAATTTATATTAGCGGAGACTAAAATAGGTGCTAGTACAGTAATGGTTACTAGCATTGGGTTTAGTAAAATAGATTGCCACTTTTGCTGGGCATAAGTGGCTATTTGATAAATAATTAAACTGGCTAATGTGAGCACTATACTGGCGAGTAATTGTTCTTGAGACATCATGTTATTGATTACTTATTGTTGCGCTAGTTGAGTTTTTTTCCACGAGAAAGCGTTCACTTAACCAGCCAATTAAGGTCAGAAGAATAAAAGTAGAAATAAATATAATACCAATTAAGGCAACGCCATGCTGCTTTATTAAATCAAAATGATTAATAATACCAATACCTGCAGGAACAAAACACACGCCCATGTGCTTTACTAACCACAAGTTAACTTGGCTGACTTTATTGGCATCAAACCAATTTAATTGCAGAAAAACGCAGTAAAAAATCATGCCATACAAACTCGCTGGCAGACCTGATATTAAGGCGTGAGTGAGCTTACCTAACGCTAAACTAAAAGCAATCGCAAACAGGGTGTAACAAAAATTTTTAACCGTCATGTATTTTTCATAATAAATTGTAGTTTCACGGTAGGGCTATGTTCCATATAGATCCTTTGTCGAGGTCTTACTTCATTTTGAGCAATAGACGGTTATTATTTTACACTATTTAATGTAACTCTTGGCACTTTTTAGCGGCAGCTATGACTAATTGCCTAAACCAAACATGGCTTGCATCATGATGCAGTAAAGGGCTCCAGATCATTTTTAATTCAATATCAGGAATATCAAAAGGCGGCTTTACAATAATAAAACTACTATCATTTTTGTGTAACATCGCCGCTTTTGTCGGCAATGTAGCAATTAAGTTATCTTCATAAGCCAACTGCATTGCAACATGGTAATTGCGGGTAAATACTTTAATGTCTCGCTTTTTACCTAAACGCGCTAGGGCCTCATCAACCCAGCCTAATTTTTGTACATCTTTTGGATCCATACCTACGCCAACACCAAAACCAGTTTTTGAAACCCAAACATGTTTAGCGCCTAGGTAAGTGTTTAAGTTAAATTTACTTACCACAGGGTTATCAGCACTGAGTAAGCAAGAAAAGGTGTCGCGCCAAATTGCTTTTTGATGAAATGATTGTGGTAATTCATCAAAGCGATTAATCGCCATATCAATTTTACCCGCCTCTACGTCATGAAAGGTAACATCACTGGGAGTCATGATATCTAAAGTAATATTAGGGGCGACTTGATTTAACTGTTTAAGTAATGGTGGTATTAAGGTTGAAGCCGCATAATCGCTCGCCATAATCCTAAAAACACGTTGGCTATTGTGCTCACTAAACTCTTCTTCACCTTGTAACGTTTCTTCAAGCTCTAATAATATTTTTCTAATATTTGGCGCTAGAGTACGTGCTCGTTCAGTTGGTACCATACCGTCTGAGGTTCTCACCAAGATAGGATCATTAAAGAGTGTTCTTAGTCTTTTTAAGCCATTACTCATCGCTGGCTGAGTAATGTTTAATTGACTTGCTGCGCGAGTTACATTTTTTTCGCGTAGCAAAACATCTAAATAAATGAGTAAATTCAGATCAATTTTAGAAATATTCATAAAATCTATGGCTCTCTTATTTTATATAATAAAAATAGATATAAGCTAAACAGCAATAGACTTCAATGCGCCATTAGTCGTAAACAACCGAAAATAAATCTAAATAACCCGAGTTCAGCACCTAAAAGCAGTCTATACCTGTTCTGTGTATTAATTAACATTAACTTCACCGTCAACATTATTTTGAGTTTACTGCGGATAAGACTTTTTATCTATTCATAATGTGAATGATGGTAATAGTTATTATATATTTTATAAATGTTGGTGTATTGGTTTATTGTTTTTGTTGTCAGGTGTGAAAGCTTACATTTTACTATTCAGTTTTGACGGGGTTATCACCTCGATAATATATCAAACGGAACGCGTAAAATCATGGCTCGAGTGCCCAAATTACACAACATTATAAAGAAGAATACCTAACCACCTTTGGAGAGCGTTATGTCTAATTATCAAAGTGCAATTGAAGCAGTACAAGCAATTAAAGAACAAGCAGGTAACTCATGGGGTGCTATCAACCCTGAGTCAGTAGCGCGTATGCGTGCTCAAAACCATTTTAAAAATGGTTTAGCAATTGCGCAATACACTGCGGATATTATGCGTGCCGATATGGATAATTATGATCGAGACAGTTCTCAATACACGCAATCTTTAGGTTGTTGGCATGGTTTTATTGGTCAGCAAAAAATGATTTCGATTAAAAAACACTTTAATAATACCGATCGCCGTTATTTATACCTTTCAGGTTGGATGGTTGCTGCACTGCGTAGTGAATTTGGTCCATTACCTGATCAATCAATGCATGAAAAAACCTCAGTGGCTAGCTTAATTGGTGAGCTTTATACTTTTTTACGTCAAGCTGATGCCCGTGAATTAGGTGGTTTATTTCGTGAGTTGGATAATGCAAAAGCGGCAGGAAACACCGCAGAGGTAGCAGCTGTTCAAGATAAAATTGATAATCATGTAACTCATGTAGTACCAATTATTGCTGATATTGATGCAGGTTTTGGTAATGCGGAGGCCACCTATTTAATGGCCAAGCAAATGATTGAAGCAGGTGCTTGTTGTATTCAAATTGAAAACCAAGTGTCAGATGAAAAACAGTGTGGCCACCAAGATGGCAAAGTGACCGTACCTCATGAAGACTTTTTAGCAAAAATTAATGCGGTGCGTTATGCGTTTCTTGAGTTAGGTATTGATAACGGCATTATTGTTGCGCGTACCGATTCATTAGGCGCTGGCTTAACTAAACAAATAGCGGTAACCAAAACTCCTGGTGATTTAGGCGACCAATATAATGCTTTCTTAGATTGCGATGAAATATCACCTGAAGAGTTAGGTAATGGTGATGTGGTTATTAAACAAAATGGCAAATTAATGCGCCCGAAACGTTTAGCCAGTAATTTATTCCAATTTAAACAAGGTACTGGTGAAGCGCGTTGTGTACTTGACTGTATTACCTCATTACAAAATGGTGCGGATTTAATTTGGATTGAAACGGAAAAACCGCATATTGGTCAAATCGGCGCAATGGTTAATGCCATTCGTGAAGTAGTACCGAATGCTAAATTAGTTTACAACAATTCACCATCATTCAACTGGACCTTAAACTTCCGTCAACAAGCTTATGATGCCATGGTAGAAGCGGGTCAAGACGTATCAAACTATGTTCGAGACGACTTAATGAATGTTGATTACGATACTACTGAGCTTGCGGTACTGGCTGATGAGCGTATTCGTACATTCCAAGCTGATGCGGCTAAAGAAGCGGGTATTTTCCATCATTTAATTACACTGCCAACGTACCATACCGCGGCATTATCTACTGATAATTTAGCGAAGGAATACTTCGGTGAACAAGGCATGTTAGGTTATGTTAAAAATGTACAGCGCCAAGAAATTCGCCAAGGTATTGCCTGTGTTAAACACCAGAATATGTCTGGCTCAGACATTGGTGATGATCATAAAGAATACTTCTCAGGTGATGCTGCGCTAAAAGCATCAGGCAAAGATAATACCATGAACCAATTCTAACCTTGCTTTAGCAAGTTAATGATTAGGATTTATTTACTGAAAGGTACTTACTGAAAGGTATTTGTTGAAAGGCATTTACTAGAGATTATTAAATAAAATTTTGGTGAAGTAACAGCGATTACAGTTTTCTGTAATCGCTTTTTTATGCATCAAATAGTCATAAGAATAATAAGAGAAAGGTAAGAGGATGCTTACTTAATAAACCTAAAGAATGTAACATTCGTCATGATATTTTAACTGCATTAAAGGGAGTACATATGGCATTTGAACGTATAATGGGACTTGAAGTTATTGATGATAAGGAATATCAATATTACCGAGAAGCGATGGAACCACTGCTTAAAAGGTTTGGAGGGGCATTTGGTTATGACTTTAAAGTAGCTGAAGTGTTACGTACTAAAACGGTCGATAATATTAATCGCGTATTTACTATTACTTTTCCATCTGAGCAAGTCATGACAGATTTTTTCGCTAACCCTGAATACTTAGTAATAAAGCAGAAGCACTTTCATTCAAGTGTAAAAAGCACCACCACTATTGCTTTACATGAAACACATGATGAGTAAGAGATACTTAAAAGTGTTACTAAAATAACGCTGTTATCAGGTTAGGTAGCGTTTTTTGTACTATAAGCCAAGCAAGTAAGAGAATGCCTATTGAAATTGCCAGGACTAATAACCTACTTTCTAAAAAGCTTATAAATAGAGCTTTATTGAAAATAAAAATAGTGGTCCTAAAAATTTAACCAGTGACGAAAAAGGAGCATAAATGCCAATGCCAGTCAGTTAAGCTGACTGGCATTTTTCTTTTTATGGGGATACTTGGATGGTTTAGGTTTAACCCATCGGGGATATTTTCTATCTTCTCGGCGAGTCGGAAGCTTAAATAAGAGTAGCGT
>NZ_BAAAFA010000010.1:0-193883 GCF_039523295.1 Colwellia asteriadis
ACTCTTATTTAAGCTTCCGACTCGCCGAGAAGATAGAAAATATCCCCGATGGGTTAAACCTAAACCATCCAAGTATCCCCATAAAAAGAAAAATGCCAGTCAGCTTAACTGACTGGCATTGGGCATTAGCCCTTTTTTATTACTTTTTTTATGGCGGCTTTCTCTAATAATTAACCTGAACTCGGTTTAAGAGATATTTAACAAATTGAAATATCAGCAAAAATTACTTTCATGAACCTCTAGCTTGATAGTTTTTCTTCTTTTCATATGATAAGCAAAGCAAATTTCGCGTCAATAGGGAGCTATTGCAAGTAAATTTAACGAAGAAGTTAGGAAGAGTAGCTGCTAGAGAAACATTTGTTAAGCCGAGATCAGGTTAAGTTAATAGTAATAAACGAACAAAAGACATTCTAATACTAAGGCGTCCATGAATATACTTTCAAGCGCTTGCGCCTAATGTGGTTACGAATGGAGTATAAGATTGAAGTGATTTTCAGGCTATAAGTGTGATAATACTTGTTATAATTTAATAAAGTTCGCTGCATTTAAATATAAAATCAAAAAGCAGTGAAATAGTAAATAATCTGACTTTGTAATACCTGAATTATTGTTTTTAATAGTACTCTCTAAAGGTACACTCTAAAGGTACTATCTAAAAGTATTAACGCAATTTCTTCCGTGTTCTTTAGAAGCATACATCGCACTATCAGCATCACCGAGTAAGTCAGTTAACTCAAAGCCAGATATAGCAACATCACTTATACCAAAGCTTGCCGTTATTTGGTCATTAAGACCTAAAGCCTTATAGTCAATTTGTTGAATACTTAATCGACATCGTTGGGCTATATCTTCGGCGATAATAACGCTACACCCTGGTAATATATAGGCGAACTCCTCGCCACCTAAGCGACCTAAAATATCATTTTGCCGACCAATTTTTCTACAGACTCTCGCGACTTCTTTTAAGGCTTTATCGCCTATAGCATGACCGTAGTTATCATTAATGCGTTTGAAATTATCTAAATCAAATAATACACAAGTTAATGGCTGCTCTGTTTTTTGACAGTGCTTTAAGGAACTTTTTGCGAGCTGAATAAAGTGACCTCTGCTATGTACCTTGGTTAAACTGTCATACTCGGTTAACTGTTTTAAACGTTGCTGAACTAACCATGATTTATAAGCCCATAAAGCAAGTGCCATTAAAAATACGATTAAAAGCATAATCAAAAGTAATGAGTTTTCAGCTTGTTTTTTAGTTAATAGATGTTGAACACTAAGTAAATCAATTTGCTGATTTTGTTGCTCTATACGCTGTTTATTCGCGTAATCATTGTGTTTAGCTAATTGGAATGCGATTTGTTTTGCCTGCACTTCATCGAGGTGTTTTTGCGTCGCTTGGCTATATTTTTTATGAAAATATAAAGCCTGTTCAAAGTTACCTTCTTGCTCCGCAATTTGAAAAAGTAGTTTGTAAGTTGCCGCAATCTCTTTATTTTTTGTTAAACCACCGCCTACATCTTCAGCTAAAAGAGCATATTCTTTTGTCTTATCTATATCACTTTTCAAATGATATGCCTGCGCTAATAAATTATAAGTTAAGCTAATCAAAACTTTATAATGGGTAGACTTAACAGCATTTAAATGTGGCAGTAGGGCATTAATCGCATCATCTGCGTTTTTTTCATTTAAATGCAAGCGAGCTTGGTAACTTCGAATAATTCCTGTAAAAATCGGTTCATTGGCTTGTTGGCAAACTTCAATGCCTTTTGTTAATTCATTGCTTTTAATAGATAGTTGTTGGGTTTCTAATTTAGCCAATAATACCAATTGATTAACTATACAATGAGTTCTTTTTTCACTGATGTTGTGTAATAGCTGCTCACTATAATCAAGAGCTAACTGGTATTGCTCAATTTGGTTATAGAAGGCTATTACTGACACAAGTGCTAATTTAAAGTGTTCATCCCCTTCAATACTCTTTCTGGTTGTCAGTACCTTGGCTACTTGCTGTAAACCTTCTTGCCAACGTTGTTGTAACGTATATAGATTTATCAAACTATAGTTTGCTCTGAATTTGATTAACTCACTGGTGTTCGAGCCTAATAAAGCTAAGAATTTTTTTTCGCCTTCAAGGTAGTTTCCCTGATAAATTGATTTGGAAGCACTAAGGTAAGTTAAATGATGGCGTTGAGACTCGCTTAACTTAGTAATATTATTCTCTAGTTTGGTAATGATCTCTTGCCCTAAAGCAGGAGCATGGCTACGTAGTTTATCAGCCTCAATTAGCATACTATCGATATTTAAAAGGTTATTTTCACTAACACCTTGAGTGGCATAACTAGCGTGACTACACAGTATAAAAAGCGCATAAAATAAGCCTAAATAAAGCTTATGTAAAAAATTGTATTTATGAGAGAGATTTATCAACATATTAATTTTATAACTGCCGAGTAATAGTTACTCGGCTTATTTGGTCAATGAGTAAGTTAAATGGCAAATTTTATGAGGCTTTGTGCTTCTTTGTTATCTTCTTGATCACCTTCTTGCTCATCTGTTTGCTCTTCTTCGTCTTCAGCAGGAAAAATTCCGACACACTTTATGTTACCACTAAGGTTAAGTTGAGCTTCTAAACTCGAAATATCTTGCTCAAGTAGTGCTTTCTTTAATTCGCATGTGATGTCTGTACTTTTAATCGCATGACTTTTAGGTTGTAACTCTTGAAGTGTCGACTGTGTCGCCAGTTGTTCAATTAATTTAATCGTATTTTTTTCGGCATCAGTAATGAGATTGTTAACAGTGTTACTTTTCATAGAATATCCTTGTTTTTATAATTAAGCGTTAAACTAATTTAAGTTTGGGCTGGTTACTTTTTCGCCCTAAGCCTTCGAGTTTATCAAGTATGACTTGATTTACTAGCATTTTCTTTGTTGGTGGAATGACCAGTGTAGTATGTTGATAAATTTTATGACTTGCTAGCTCATTTAAAGGCACTTTATCGGCTCGCACTGTTTCTATTGGTAGTACTTTTGCTTGATATAATATTACGAGATGATCATCAGGATAAAATGTCGTTAATAAGTCCACTAAAACTTGTTTATAAGCTTTATCAGTATTAAATTTTGTTAATGACCTGTCACCAGTAAAACCTACTTGCCATAGTACTAAATATGCACTGGTATCTATCTGGCGTTGATAAAATAAAAACTGACTCGCTTCAAAGTGAGCGCAGCCATAGCTACCTGGGTCTATCGATAAATCTGCATATAAGCATGATTCAGCAGATATCCCTGGCTCCATGTGAGCATTAAACCCTTCAATATGAGCTATTTTTATTGCACGGTGAGCAACACAAGCAAAAACTCCTGGGTGACCATAAAAAGCTGCCACTACTTTTTTACCTGCTTTTACTTCATCAATAATGGCGTTAACCATTTCATTGTAACTGTGGTTGCGGTTTTTACCTTCTTGATAAAAGCTTTGTAAGCTACGTACATCATTATTTTTTTCTGCTAACCAGCGCTCAGTAATTGCAGAGGCCATTAAAGAGAAAACCACATCGGCATGCTCTATATGGCTTTGACAAATAGGGCTAATATGAGCACCAAGCATCATGCCAGTGCCTACGCAAACTAAACTCCCCTTCATAATATTCCTTCTACGCGTGTGCGCCTATTTTAATGATTTTAAACATGACCGGCTTGCCATTGTTGTGCAGTTAATTGCTGCACTAACATGGCATTTTTACTCTTAAGTGTCGATTTGCTTTTACTGAGCGATAAATTGTTAGGCGATTTGTGAGCGAGTGATGTAAAGCCTAACTTTCTAGCAATAATTTGCATTAAGTTATTGTCTTGATGAAAGCGAATGTTAACTTGGGTTAAAGATAGCTTGTTAAAGCAATAACCTAATAAACCCATTAATGCTTCTTTAGCAAACCCTTGTTTAGTTACTTCAGGTAAGAGCAATACGCCAATCTCAATATTAGCGAGTCTTTCTTGCTTCCATTCATCGTATACCATGACAATACCAAAACTCATATTTGTCGCTGTATAAGGAGCGTTTAAGCACTTCAAAGTAATAGCCCAAGTGTTAATGACGCGGTTTTGGTTTTTATTAAAATGTAGAGCGCTATAGAAAGTCTTTTTAGCTTTTTCTGCGCTATAGGGAGCTGACATATAAGCCATGGTATGCTTACTAGTGTATAGCTGACAAAACATGTCTTGATCAGCAGCGATGAGCGGCCGCAAAGTAAGCCGCTCAGTGGGTATTGATAACATTGAGTTATTAAATTGAGAAAACTAACTACAGAAGCGTGTTTTTATCTAATAAAGTGACAATAACGTCAACTTGTTGCTTTTTATCTTGTGGTGAAATAATCACCCGTATTTGCTGTTCATTAGCACGAAAGTGCAACGTCAAACGACCGTACTGAGTACCCTGACTCACTAACTCTCCATAAGCCTCTTGATAAAACTTGATAATATGAGCTTGGTTTGCAAAAGTATAATAGTTAACAATAGCGGGCAGTTCATCATCAAAATTAGCGAAAATAATAGCGTCTTGTATTACAGGAATAAACTGGTTCTCACTTTTGGTGATGTGTTCCAAAAATAGTGTAGGGTTACTTGCTAAAGGTTTTGCTGTACGAGGTTCAGTAGCGGAGGTATCATCTGGACTATTGTCAGAGTTTTTGGCATTAACAATATCAGGTGTTGATAGTTTTGGAATAACAACATCAGGCTCTTCATTAACCGTAAACTTGTAAGCAGCACCACTCATCATCGCTTTAGGATGATCGGAACTTGTGCTTTGGCTAGTGTTTGCTGTAGCAGAAAAACTGATGCTGGCATAAATCACCGTCAAAACGATAGTTAGTTGCGGTTGTTGTAATACTTTCATTTGTGGTAACTTCCTGCTGTTGAATATTTTACTTTATAAATTTATTTCAATATATCCGATTTTTATCGCTTAGGCGATAAAAAGCCTATTTTTGTTGGTAACATCAACAATTTGTTTAAAGAATAGATAAAACTTGCTTAAATAAAAATTAGTATGTTCGAGTGACAAAATTATTTTTATAGTGATCTACCCATATCGCTGTTGCACCGCAAATAGCAACAGGCATTACAATAAAATTAATAATTGGTAACATAGAGAATATAGCGATGGTTGCCCCAAAACTATAGCTTAAGCCTTGTTTTTGTTTTAATGCTACTTTCATTTCATTAAACGGCACTTTATGGTTATCAAACGGGTAATCCTTGTATTGAATAGCCATCATCCAAGTAACAAATAAAAACCAAATGATTTGGCCTATTACGGGTAAAAACCACATAATGATAAAAAAGCCTATAGCTCTTGGTAAGTAATAATAGAGCTTACTAGCTTCACGTTTTAGTGTTCTGGGAATGTCCTTAATTACAGCGAAATTGCTTTCTTGGGGAAGGGAGTCACCCGATAAAAGTGCTTCTGCTTTTTCAGATAATAAACCGTTAAAAGGCGCAGCTAGCCAATTGGCAGCGCTACTAAAAACAAAAGAAAAAACCACCAAAATAGTGAGTACGGCAAGTGGCCATAACACCATACTTAACCAATTAAGCCAATTGGGGAGCCAGCCGAGTAAGGCGTTCATGTAATGCTCAAGCTCTAATACCATAAAATACAACGCAATAGAAAAGAGCATGATGTTAATTGCCAGCGGAATAAAGACAAATTTTCTTAAGCTTTTGTGAGTGATCAATTCCAAGCCACGAAAAAAATAACTGGCTCCATTAGAAGTTACAGGTAATGTACGCATAGAGTTTTCCATTTAAGAGTACTTTTTATAATTAAATAAAGATGTTAGCGCATTAAAAACGATGACACAGTATAAATTGCGCCTCAGTGTAATAACAGCACTAACTTGTTACAAAATACCAAAGTTTCTGATAAAGTTGCTTGATATGATGTTACGCAGAACGTAACGAATAGCGTATGTAATATATCAACACGGTTAGTAAACAGGCTTAAAAAATGGAAGATAACTTCAGAAACGTATTAATTATTATTAGTGTCCTTGTGATTGGCGCTATTTTTGTACATGGTTTATGGACTATTCGTAAGCAGAAGAACCCTTATAAACTCAAAGCAACAAAAGAACGGGTAGAGCCTGTTTCTCGTGATTTTGACGGTAGTGGTTTTGATCAAGATGGTATTGGTCAAGTGACGGTAAAAAAACAATCGTCATGGCAAGATACAACAAATCAGCCAGTTGAAAATAGCTTCGAAGAAGAGCATACATCGATTAATGAAAGTGAAGCTTTAATTAATACCGAGCTTGATTCAGCCCAAAATAGTGACTGGTTTAATGAAGGGCCTCCTAAAACCTTTAGTAAAGAAGAATTAGGAGACGATCTTGTTTTAACGCAACAAGTGGCAACAAGCGAGACTCAACCTGAACCCGAGCTAGAACTAGCTAAAGAAAACACAAAAGTAAAAAGAGAGCCCGTTTATCAGCAACCCGTAATTAAAGCAAAACCGTCTCGTGTTAAACCTCCTGTTAATAAAGAGCCTGTAAAGCGTGAACAAATGGAAATTAACTTTGCTGAGCCAGTACAAGAAACTAATACAGAACAAGTGAGCGATACTCAAAGTACGGTAGACACCGTTAGCCAAACCGCTGAAAAAGTTGAGCCACAGGTTATTGTCTTATCAGTAGTTATGCCTGCCAATCAACAAATGTTAGGTGCCGCACTATTACCAAGCTTATTAACTTTAGGGCTTAAATATGGCGAAATGAATATTTTTCATCGTCATCAAGATAACGCCGGTAATGGTGATGTTACTTTCAGCTTAGCGAACATGATGCAGCCGGGATCGTTTGATTTAGATAGCATGGAAACCTTTGCAACGGCTGGGGTTAGCTTGTTTATGATGTTACCTAACCACGGTGATCCTTTTGTTGTTTTTGAGCAGATGCTTAACGCTGCCAAACAGTTAGCTACAGAGTTTAATGCGCAAATTCTCGATGATAAAAGAAATGTCATGACTCAACAAACAGAGCAGCATTATATGAGTAAAATTCGTGAGTTCGATCGCTTAAACCGTATAGCTTCCGCTTAAAGTAATAACGAATAATAATTACCAATATACAAGCTCTATTACTGCTTAGGTTGTGTGTTGGTAATTATAGTGTTTTGAGCTAACTTACCGTTAAAAAGTCGTCAAATGGTTTCTAATTAACCCATATAATTCTTAGTATTATCGCCACTTATTTTATTCTTTTTCTATAGCCTTATTGAAGCATTTATATGTCAAACCCCACTGAACAAATCAATGAAATAAAAAAACTAATTAATCAATATAATCATCAATATTATGTTTTAGACGAGCCAAGTGTTCCTGATGCAGAATACGACAGATTAATGCAGGCATTAATTGCCCTAGAGCAAGAGAACCCAACACTTAAAACTACCGACTCCCCAAGTCAAAAAGTAGGTGGCTTAGCGTTAAAAGCATTTACTCAAGTAACGCACCAATTACCGATGCTATCTCTTGATAATGTATTTGATTTAGCTGACTTCAACAGTTTTATAAAGCGTAATAAAGAGCGTTTACATAGTAATAAGGCTCTAACGCTTTGTGCCGAGCCTAAACTTGATGGTTTAGCGGTAAGCCTTCGATATGAAAAAGGTATTCTCGTACAAGCAGCGACGCGTGGCGATGGCGCCATTGGTGAAAATATTACTGAAAATATTCGTACTATTAAGTCTATACCATTGAAGTTAATTGGCGTATTGGAGACTGATTACCCTGAGGTTGTCGAAGTGCGCGGTGAAGTATTTATGCCAAAAGCAAGCTTTGAGCAGCTTAATGAGCAAGCCAAAAAACGTGGTGACAAAATATTTGCTAACCCGAGAAATGCCGCCGCAGGTAGTTTACGTCAGCTCGACTCTAAAATAACAGCTAAACGTAATTTGGCTTTTTATGCTTACAGCTTGGGTTTTGTCGGTAACTTGCAAGGTGATGAGTTAACTGAAGAATTTTTTGAAAGCTCTCACTATCAGCGTTTATGTCAAATAAAGCTGTTGGGCTTGCCTATGTGTCCAGAAGTACGCTTGTTATCAAATGAAAATGAGAGTGAAGCATTTTATCAAAACATTCTCAGCAAGCGCGCCGCGTTGAGTTATGAAATTGATGGAACGGTATTTAAAGTTGATGATATTAATCAGCAAAAACGCTTAGGTTTTGTTGCGCGAGCACCGCGCTGGGCTATTGCTTATAAATTCCCTGCGCAAGAAGAGTTAACAACCGTTGAAGATGTTGAGTTTCAAGTAGGTAGAACTGGCGCAATAACCCCTGTAGCCCGATTAAAACCTGTTTTTGTTGGTGGTGTTACTGTTTCTAATGCAACTTTGCATAATCAAGACGAAATTACGCGTTTAGGGTTAAAAATATCTGATACGGTTATTATTCGCCGCGCGGGTGATGTAATCCCACAAATTGTTAGCGTAGTGTTAGCTAAACGCCCTGAAAATGCGCGTGATGTGGTTTTCCCTAGTACTTGTCCAGTATGTGACTCTGACGTTGCAAAGCCCGAAGGTGAAGCCGTTTTACGTTGTACTGCAGGACTGTTTTGTCCCGCGCAGCGTAAAGAAGCGATTAAACACTTTTCATCACGTAAGGCACATGATATTGACGGCTTAGGCGATAAACTGGTTGAACAATTAGTCGATGAGAACATGATTAACACACCTGCTGATTTGTTTAATTTAACTGAAGTACAAGTATCGACAATGGAACGTATGGGGCAAAAGTCAGCCACTAAATTAATTACCTCGCTAGAAAAAGCAAAAAATACTACTTTGGCTAAGTTTATTTATGGTCTAGGTATTCGTGAAGTTGGAGAGGCAACTGCTGGTAACTTAGCCGCACATTTTTATACCTTAACTGCCATTGAAGAGGCAACGATAGAGCAGTTGCAAGCGGTACCCGATGTGGGTGAGGTCGTGGCTAAAAATATTATTAACTTTTTTAAAGAATCCCATAATATATCGGTTGTTAGTGCCTTAGCCGAGTTAATGTCGTGGCCTGATATTGTGAAAAAATCTGCTGATGAGCAGCCCTTAGCCGAGCAAACCTTTGTATTAACAGGGACACTAACTCGAATGGGCAGAAGCGAAGCTAAAGCAGGATTACAATCGCTTGGTGCCAAAGTATCAGGCAGTGTCTCAAAAAATACTCATTATTTAGTTGCCGGTGATAAAGCAGGCTCTAAATTGACGAAAGCGCAAGACTTAGGAGTTAAAGTGCTGACGGAAGACGAGCTAATTGCACTGTTTACTGAACATAATATTACCTTATGAAAGCGTTGATATTATCTGCTTTAAATGAGCTTGGGCTTTGGTGTCGACCTTACCAATATCAAATTGCTTTGGCTATTATTGCCACATTACTGGTGATTTTTGGTAACGACATTAATGCCAGCATAAAAAAACTCTTAAGCAAGCAACACTTAATTGTACGACTGTGCGCTTTTATTTTTATTTGTGCGGTTGGCTATGGTTTATTAACCGTTTGGCTAACAAGTTTGCTGGCAGCGCAGTTGGCGAATATACCAACAGTATACCTTGCGCCAGCTATTGTTGTGATTTTTGCTGCTTTAGCGCTTTACGCACAAAAACAACGACATATTTAAGCGTAACAAACACACATTAGCCGACATAATAGCTAATGTGTTTTATTTTATTTTATTTTATTGTGTTGTTAGCTTAATGGAGGGGTTAGCCGACGACAATGATCGCGTATAAAAATATCAACGTTGGCATTGGTAATAAAATAAAAAATAATACCGCTTCGCACCATTCAACTGCTCGGTAAAGTTTAAACCAATAACTGGACGATTTACTTTTTTCCGAAGATATTTTAGCCGCTTCTTTTTTCGAGGGAAGTTGCTGAAAAAACCAAATAAAAGCGCTAAATACCAGCAACTGCAAACCACTAAACAAAATCAAAAAGGCTAACCAAACTAGCAGCGTTGGTGTGTTGGCGTTAATTTGTGCCTGTATTAACGTAAATAATATAAGTAAAGGAGTACTCCAGCCTAATAAACGCCAGCGCAAAGATAAAAACCGCTGGGCAATTAGGTGGAATAAGTCGGGGGAGCAGTAAAGTTTCATCCGTATGTTATTACCTTAGGGACTGTTGAACTTTCGAGATTGTTTTTGCAGCTCTTTGTTGAACAGTATTTGCTTAGAATGACTAGGCAACACACTGTCTTGCGTGATTAAAACGCTTTTATCTCGAACGAAATTTAATCGCGAAAGTTCAACAGCCTCTAGTCTTCACTTAAAAAATGCTTTTGATACAAAATCCTTTAATCATTTATTGATCATAGCATGAAGTTAGTTGTTTTTTCGGGTTAATCGCCAAAAAGAAAAGCCGGCAACAAAAAATAATACCATAGGATAGAAAGCGTGGCTTGCCACCTCGATAGGTGAAATCTTTAAGGTGGCCCCTAATAATAAAGCTTGAGCGCCATAAGGCAATAACCCTTGGTTGATACAAGCAAAAACGTCTAACAAACTTGCTGACTCTGCCGGACTTAATTCGCCGTCAGTGGCGAGGTTTTTAGCGGTGTCGCCGGTCACTATAATTGATACGGTATTATTAGCAGTAAAAAAATTACACAGAAAAGCTAGACCGGCAATACCAAAACCAGCGGCACGCTTATTATTACTTGGACTTAATTTTCTAGCGAGTGACTCTATTGCCTTTGTTAATGCAGCTAAACCACCTTGTTGTCTTACTAACTCACTTAACCCCCCCATAAATAAAGATAAAATGAATATATCTTGCATGCTTGCAAAGCCACTATTAATGTCGTTTACCCAAGCGGATACTTGATAATCACTCGTTAACATACCTATAACAGCGGCGAGTATTATTCCTGCAACTAATACAGCAAAAACATTAACCCCCATCAAAGCTAGAACTAAAATAACCGCGTAAGGGAGCAGGCCAATTAACGAAGCATCACTGCTAATACTATGATTGACCTCTCCACCTAAAATAGCAAAAGCCACCAAACAGATTAACGCTGCAGGTACGGCAAATTTAAAATTTACTTTAAACTTATCTTTCATATGTGCGCCTTGACTGCGCGTTGAGGCTATCGTGGTATCTGAAATAATAGATAAGTTATCGCCAAAAATTGCACCAGAAACAATACAACCAGCAACAAGCGCTGCATCAAGCTGTGCTGAGTCGATAAATCCAAGTGCAATGGGAGTGATTGCGGCAATGGTTCCCATTGATGTGCCCATAGCTGTAGATAAAAGTGCAGCAACCAGAAACAAACCAGGCAGTAGTAGATAATCTGGAAAAATGGCTAGCCCTAACTCTACACTTGCATCAACACTGCCTGTCGCTTTTGCTACCACCGCAAAAGCACCTGCTAATAAGTAAATAACACACATGGTAGTAATGTTGCTATTACCTGCACCAGAGATAAATTGAGCAATTTGTTGGTTAAGTGAGCCTGTACCTATTCGCATACCGGCATATATCGCTACCAAGATCGCTGGGATAATAGCAATACTTGCAGGTAATTGAGAAAAGGCAGAATAGACACCTTGTAACGTTAATATAATGCCGGTACCTAAAAATAGGCTTAAAAACACCGCAAAAGGTAATAACGCACTGAGTTTTGGAGTAATTAAACTTGGCTTAGTAAATGTAGGTGAAGGTTGTTCTTCATGATTCATAGTAATGTTCTGTATTATCAACAATAGAGTGCATTATAAAAGCATAACAGAAACTGTCAATATAGATGTTTAGATGGCTAAATGGGGTTGGGAGGATTATGTAAAGATTAATGCGCTTTATTGCGACCATAAAGAAATAGAGTGCTTTAATAATAGCTTTATTAAGCCATCGTATAATTTATTACGATTTACTTTGTTACTACACTACAGTGACGTAAAGATTTATGATAAAATCCGACAAATTTTAAACCCTATCTAAAAATATTCAGTCTATGAATGGCTGATAATATCTGGAGTTAGTGAATAATGTCATTTGAAACAATTGAACAACGTGTAAGCTATGGTGTAGGTCGTCAACTAGGTGACCAATTACGTAACAACCCTTTTAAAGAGTTTGATATTACGGCAGTACAAGCAGGTATTGCTGATGCATTAGCTGATGCTGCAAGCCAAGTATCGGATGAAGATTTAAATGAAGCATTCACTGTTGTTTCTAAAAAATTACAAGAGCTAGAGCAAGCAGCAGCCAAAGAAGCAGCAGCTGCAGGCGAAGCCTTTTTAGCTGAAAATGCTCAACGTGCAGAAGTCACTGTAACTGAATCAGGTTTACAATACGAAGTAATTACTACTGGTGAAGGCGAAAAGCCAGCAGCAGATAGCACAGTAAGTGTTCATTACCATGGTACATTTGCAAATGGCGATGTATTTGATAGCTCTGTAGAGCGTGGACAACCTGCTGAATTCCCAGTAAATGGTGTTATTGCTGGCTGGACTGAAGCATTACAGTTAATGACTGAAGGTTCAAAATGGCGTTTAGCTATTCCTTATAACTTAGCTTACGGCGAACGTGGTTCACAAGGTGCTATTCCTCCTTATGCAACGTTAGTATTTGATGTTGAGTTATTAAGCATTAAGTAAGTTATTTTTAAAGCCCTCCGTTGAGGGCTTTTTATTGAACTGATATTAAGAATGAATACTAACAAAATAACTAATCTTTTTACTCGTTACTTGCAGTACTTTAAAACGTACAACTTAGCGGGGATTGCTAGTTGCTATCACTTACCTTGTACATTAAATACGCCTGATAAGTTAACGCTTGTTGTTAATGAGCAAGAGTGCCATGCAGCACTAGGGGAAATATTTACTCAGTTAAAAGAAGCTGAAACCTCTAATATAGTAGCGAGAAAAGCCAGTTACCAACAAATAGACGAAACGGTTTTTTTAGTGAGCATTGATTGGGATTTTTTCGATGGTAACCAGCAGATTTTTGCTGATTTTACTGCGCTATATCATGTGTTAGTTGTAGCTGATGAATTAAAAATAATGAATGTCATTTCTCATGAGCTTAGTAATTCATTATCACTAGAGCATTCATTCTCAATATCGGTTACTGCTTAACTAATGGCACCTTAATATATTAAACAGCATCAATTAAAAACTATTAAAGGCAATTTAACTATTTTTTAAATTGCCTTTTAAAGAAAACTCAAAGAGAAAAGTATGAAAGTAAAAGTAGCTATTTTAGGTTGTAGCGGCCGCATGGGACGTAATTTAATACAAGCGGCACATGAACACGAAAGCATTGAGCTAGTGGGTGGTAGTGTGCGTGAAAGTTCATCTTTTGTTGATTTTGATTTAGGTGAATTAGCAGGTATCGGCGCAATTGGTCTAAAAACTTCAACATCATTAACACAGTTAAGTCATGCCGACGTGTTTATTGATTTTACTTCAATAGAAACCACGTTAGAAAACTTAGCTTGGTGTAACGAACATCAAAAAGCCTTAGTGATAGGCACAACAGGCTTTAGCGACGAACAAGTTGCTACCATTAAAAACGCAGGTAACACTATGCCGGTAATTTTAGCGCCTAACACCAGTGTTGGTGTAAACCTAATGTTTAAATTACTACAAATTACCGCAAAAGCGATTGGCGACTATACTGATATAGAGATTTTTGAAGCCCATCACCGTTTTAAGAAGGATGCACCGTCAGGTACTGCGGTAAAAATGGGACAAGTGATTGCCGATGAATTAGGGCGAAACCTTAATGAGGTTGCAGTTTATGGCCGAGAAGGAATCACCGAAGAACGTAAAAAAGAAACCATTGGTTTTGCGACAGTAAGAGCCGGCGATATTGTAGGTGAGCATACTGCTTTTTTTGCTGATTTAGGTGAGCGCCTTGAAATAACCCATAAAGCTAGTTCACGTATGACTTTTGCACTAGGTGCAATGCGAGCTGCTTTTTGGCTGCAAAATGCAGACAATGGTTTTTATGATATGCAAGACGTTTTAGGGTTAAAGGATTAAAAAGCTAAAAGGTTGATAAAACCATCCTGATTATAATTTTTAACTTGTTTTTAGGATGTTATAACGAAGATAAGTGCTCTTTTTGACGGTTTGAAAACAAAATCACCTAAAAGAGCTGTTTTTTATGATTTATTACTAGACGAAATAATACTACAAGCGTAAAATAAGTGGATTTTGTCAAAAATTTAGAGGAATTTAAGTTTTTGACATTTTTTATGTGCAAATTTTGCGTTTATTTTTTCTTCCTTTGGAGGTTACATTGGCTACATCTGCTATTTTAGTGCTTGAAGACGGCACTGTGTTTAAAGGCACCGCAATTGGTGCAAAAGGATCGGCTGTTGGTGAGGTGGTATTTAATACCTCAATGACAGGTTATCAAGAAATTCTAACCGACCCCTCTTACGCAGAGCAAATTATTACCCTAACTTACCCACATATTGGTAATACAGGTACAAATAGCGAAGATAAAGAATCGAATAGTATTGTAGCTAAAGGGTTAGTTATTCGTGATTTACCTTTACTAGCAAGTAACTTCCGTAATGAACAAAGCTTAAGTGAGTACCTAATAGCGCATAACATTTTAGGTATAGCTGATATTGATACGCGTAAATTAACACGTATTTTACGTGAGAAAGGCGCACAAAACGGTTGTATCGTGAATGTATCAGATAGCGATGAAGAAAGCTTAGTAGCAGAGCAAGAAAAAGCCTTAGCGCAAGCTAAATCATTTCCAGGTCTTAAAGGCATGGACTTAGCTAAAGTTGTTTCAACTAAAGAACAATATCAATGGGACGAAGGTAGCTGGACACTGAAAGTAGCCGATGGTGAAGGTACCGGTTTCACTAAACCAGCGAGTTACGATTACCATGTTGTCGCTTATGACTTTGGCGCAAAAAGTAACATATTACGCATGTTAGTAGACCGTGGTTGTAAGTTAACCGTTGTGCCAGCTCAAACACCTGCTAGCGAAGTACTTGCGATGAATCCAGATGGTATTTTCCTATCTAATGGCCCAGGTGACCCAGAGCCATGTGACTACGCAATTACGGCAATTAAAGAGTTCTTAACAACAGATATTCCAGTATTTGGTATTTGTTTAGGTCATCAATTATTAGGTTTAGCGAGCGGTGCAACTACATTAAAAATGAAGTTTGGTCACCACGGCGCTAACCACCCAGTAAAAGATCATGCGCGCGATGTGGTAATGATAACTTCACAAAACCATGGTTTTGCAATTGATGAAGCTAACATTCCAGCTAACATTAAAGTGACGCATACTTCATTATTTGATGGCTCAATTCAAGGTATTCATTTAACCGATAAGCCAGCATTTAGCTTCCAAGGTCACCCTGAAGCAAGCCCTGGACCACATGATGCGGCACCATTATTTGATCACTTTATTGATTTAATTAAAGTATTTAAAGAAAACCAATAAACTCACAAGACAAGAGAGAAAGACAACCATGGCAAAAAGAACTGATTTAAAAAGTATCTTGATCTTAGGCGCTGGACCAATCGTTATTGGCCAAGCCTGTGAGTTTGATTATTCAGGTGCACAAGCGTGTAAAGCCCTTCGCGAAGAAGGCTATCGAGTTATTTTAGTTAACTCTAACCCTGCAACAATTATGACTGACCCAGAGATGGCCGATGCTACTTACATTGAGCCAATTCATTGGGAAGTTGTTCGTAAAATTATTGAAAAAGAACGCCCATGTGCAGTATTGCCAACAATGGGTGGTCAAACTGCATTAAACTGTGCGCTAGAACTTGAAGCTAAAGGCGTATTAAAAGAGTTTAATGTTGAAATGATTGGCGCTACAGCTGATGCAATTGACAAAGCAGAAAACCGTGAACGTTTTGACCAAGCAATGAAAAACATTGGTTTAGAATGTCCACGTGCAGAAATCGTACATACTATTGAAGAAGCGCATGAAACATCAAAGCGCATTGGCTTCCCATGTATTATTCGCCCTTCATTTACTATGGGTGGTACCGGTGGTGGTATCGCTTATAACATTGAAGAGTTTGATGAAATCTGTACTCGTGGTTTAGATTTATCACCAACTAATGAACTATTGATTGATGAATCATTAATTGGTTGGAAAGAGTATGAAATGGAAGTAGTTCGTGACAAAAATGATAACTGTATCATTATTTGTTCTATCGAAAACTTTGACCCTATGGGTATTCATACGGGTGACTCAATTACCGTAGCACCAGCACAAACGTTAACAGATAAAGAATACCAAATCATGCGTAACGCTTCATTAGCGGTATTACGTGAAATTGGTGTTGAAACTGGTGGTTCAAACGTACAGTTTGGTATTTGTCCAGATACAGGCCGTATGGTTATTATCGAAATGAATCCACGTGTATCTCGCTCATCAGCTTTAGCATCAAAGGCAACTGGTTTCCCAATTGCTAAAATTGCGGCAAAACTTGCGGTAGGTTACACACTTGATGAGTTATCTAATGATATTACTGGCGGAAAAACACCAGCATCATTTGAACCAACAATAGATTACGTTGTAACTAAGATCCCACGTTTTAACTTTGAAAAATTCGCAGGCTCAGAAGACCGTTTAACGACGCAAATGAAATCTGTTGGTGAAGTCATGGCTATTGGCCGTAACCAACAAGAGTCAATGCAAAAAGCATTACGCGGCTTAGAAGTTGGCGTAAACGGTTTTGATCCAATTGTTGATGTGAGCCAACCAGGCGCTAAAACTAAAATCATGCATGAGCTTCAAGAAGCAGGTGCTGACCGTATTTGGTACATTGCGGATGCATTCCGTTTAGGTTTAACGGTAGAAGATATCTTTAACGCTACTAAGATTGACCGTTGGTTCTTAGTTCAAATTGAAGATATCATCAAAGAAGAAGCAAATGTTGCTGATGGTGGTTTAAAAGTATTAACCCCCGATTACTTACGTAAACTTAAACGTAAAGGTTTTGCTGACTCTCGCCTTGCTAGTGTTATTGGTGTTAGCGAAACTGAAATTCGTAAAAAGCGCCATGCTGCAGATATTTACCCTGTGTATAAGCGTGTTGATACCTGTGCGGCTGAGTTTAGCTCAGATACCGCTTACATGTACTCTACTTATGATGAAGAGTGTGAAGCTAACCCGAGTAATCGTGACAAAATCATGATTTTAGGTGGTGGTCCAAACCGTATTGGTCAAGGTATTGAATTTGATTACTGCTGTGTACATGCAGCTTTAGCATTACGTGAAGACGGTTATGAAACTATTATGGTTAACTGTAACCCTGAAACAGTTTCTACCGATTACGATACATCAGATCGTTTATACTTTGAGTCAATTACTTTTGAAGACGTACTTGAAATTGTTCGTATTGAAAAGCCTAAAGGCGTTATCGTACAGTACGGTGGTCAAACACCACTTAAGCTAGCCCGTGCTTTAGAAGCGGCAGGAGTACCAATTATTGGTACCTCACCAGATGCTATTGACCGTGCGGAAGATCGTGAGCGTTTTCAACAAGCGGTTGACCGTTTAGGTTTACTACAACCAGAAAATGCAACGGTTACTTCACTTGATGAAGCAATGGCAAAAGCCGAAAGTATTGGCTTCCCATTAGTTGTTCGCCCATCTTATGTATTAGGTGGTCGTGCGATGGAAATCGTTTATGACTTAGAAGACTTGCGTCGCTATATGACAGAAGCGGTAAGCGTATCAAATGACTCACCAGTATTACTTGATCACTTCCTTGATGATGCCATTGAAGTTGATATTGACGTAGTATGTGATGGTACCGATGTTGTTGTTGGCGGCATTATGCAGCACATTGAACAAGCAGGCGTTCACTCGGGTGATAGTGCATGTTCACTTCCTGCATACAGCTTAAGTCAAGAAGTACAAGATATTATGCGTAAGCAAGTAACCGATTTAGCGTTTGAGCTAGGTGTTATTGGCTTAATGAATACGCAAATGGCGGTTAAAGATGGCAAAGTTTACTTAATTGAAGTAAACCCTCGTGCAGCACGAACTATTCCATTTGTCTCTAAAGCTACATCTGTACCTTTAGCCAAAGTTGGTGCGCGTGTTATGGCAGGGAAATCTCTAAAAGAGCAGGGTATTGTTGAAGAAGTTATTCCACCATACTTCTCTGTTAAAGAAGTCGTTATTCCTTTTAACAAGTTCCACGGTAGTGACCCGCTTGTTGGCCCAGAAATGCGCTCAACAGGTGAAGTAATGGGTGTTGGTAATACTTTTGAAGAAGCTTACGCTAAAGCTAACTTAGGCGCTGGTGTATCAGTACCTAAAGAAGGTCGCGCGTTAATTTCTGTTCGTGATAGCGATAAAGAGCGAGTATTAGAGTTAGCTAAAATCATGGTTGATTTAGGTTACGAGCTTGATGCAACGCACGGCACAGAGATTATTTTACGTGAAGCAGGTGTGCCAGTTCGCCGCGTTAATAAAGTACATGAAGGTCGTCCACATATTCTTGATAGAATCAAAAACAGTGAGTACAGCTACATTATTAATACAACAGAAGGTCGTAAAGCGATTGAAGATTCAAAAGTTTTACGTGGCGGGGCATTACGTTATAAAGTAGCTTACACTACAACGTTAAATGCTGCGTTCGCTGCTTGTATGTCGCATGCCGCTGATGACCGTAATACGGTAACATCAATTCAAGAACTACATACACGTTGTAAATAAAGTATTCTAATTGTCACCTTGAAATAACGGCTTAAAAACGTTATTTCAAGGCTAGTTAAGTATGACTAGGTTCTTATTATTGTAAAAAGAATAGACGCGGATCAAAATAAAAAAGTTGTTTTTTAACAACTTTTTTCTTTAAAAAGAAGAGATTATGAGCCAATATCCAATGACAGTTCAAGGCGCAGATAGATTGCGTGAAGAGCTAAACCAATTGAAAACAGTAAAACGTCCAGAAATTGTTGCTGCAATTGCCGATGCTCGTGAGCATGGTGACTTGAAAGAAAATGCAGAATACCATGCAGCGCGTGAGCAACAAGGCTTCTGTGAAGGACGAATTCAAGATATTGAAGGTAAGTTGGGCAACGCTCAAATTATTGATGTATCAAAAATTACCAATACAGGTAAAGTGTTATTTGGTACAACAGTTACGTTACTTAATATTGAAACAGAAGCTGAAGTTACTTATCAAATCGTTGGTGATGATGAAGCGGATATTAAGCAAAACCGTATATCAATTAGTTCACCTATTGCCCGTGGTTTAATTGGTAAAATGGTTGATAGCGAAATTGAAATAACAACCCCTGGCGGCGTTGTTGAATATGAAATTATTGCCGTTGATCACATTTAGTTTACCCGTTAGTTAATCGAGTCAATTGCTCGAGTTAATTGATAGAACTAGCTAACTTGATTGAAAATAAAAACCCCATACTCTTTTGAGTCTGGGGTTTTTTATTGCTTTGAACTAGGGCTGTTATTGACAAAATAACAAAAGACAATATAATCAAAGTCATTCCAAATGATATCTTTTTGATATCACTTTATCCGAGGTGTTTATGCAAGAGAAAAAAGGTTTTTCATTAAATGGTTATGCAGTTTTTGTAATATTGTTAGTCATTGCAGGCTTTGTTTTGAGTCAAGCGGCAACTAATAACATCAATATTGCTACTGTTATTGTTGCAATGATAGCGGTACTGACTATTCCTGGTTTCTTTATGGTACAACCTAATCAGGCTATGGTGATGACGTTTTTTGGCAGCTACGTCGGAACGGTTAAATCAAACGGCTTACAATGGACAATTCCTTTGTTTATTCGCAAAAGCATTTCTTTGCGTATTCGCAATTTTGAATCTAACCAAATGAAAGTTAACGACTACCATGGTAACCCTATTGAAATTGCAACTGTGGTTGTTTGGTCAGTTGATGATACCGCTGAAGCTTTCTTTGAAGTCGATGACTACCTTAGTTTTGTTAATATTCAAAGTGAATCAGCGCTGCGTAATATGGCGATTAGTTATCCTTATGATCAACATGAAGGTGATGAAATTGCCTTGCGAAGCCATCCGCAGGAAATATCTCAAGCGCTAAAAGAAGAAATTCAACAACGTTTAGGTAAAGCAGGTATGAAAGTTCACGAAGCACGTATTAGCCACTTAGCTTATGCCCCCGAAATAGCCAACGCGATGTTACAAAGGCAGCAGGCATCAGCTATTATCGCCGCACGAAGTATGATTGTTGATGGTGCGGTTGGTATGGTTGAAATGGCATTAAGCCAGCTTTCAGCGAAGCATATTGTCGAGTTAGATGAAGAACGAAAAGCGGCAATGGTGAGTAACTTACTTGTGGTGTTGTGTAGTGATAAAAGTACGCAACCCGTTGTTAATACTGGTAGTTTGTATTAATCATGTGCAACTTAAGTAAATAGATTACTTTTATAGTTTTAGGTTTATTATTTGTGATAAGTGATCAAACATCAGCAGAGGAGTAATAATGGCAGCTAAAAAAAGCTACCCTTTAAGAATTAATCCAGAGGTTCTTGCTGCAATGCAGCGTTGGTCTGACGATGAGTTACGTAGTGTTAATGCACAAATAGAGTATGTATTAAGAAAGGCGCTTGTTGACTCAGGTAGAGTAAAGCTGGTTGAAAAAGTTATTACCATGGTGGAGGATAACACGGCTAAAGAATAATAATGCTTTGCATGTTATTTCATACTTTGCGCGAAATATTTTACAATTTCGCGCAAAGGTATTATCGGCTCAGCAATAATATTAGATCTTAGGAATATGGATCTTTTTCTCTGCACTTTGACGATAAATGACTAATGTTTTACCAATAACTTGTACTTGGGTTGCATTAGTTTCACGACAAATTGCTTCAACAATTAATGCCTTTGTTTCTCTGTCATCTGTTGGAATTTTTACTTTAATTAATTCATGATGATTTAAGGCATAATCAATTTCAGCAACAACGGCCTCAGTTAAACCATTACTACCAAGTAAAACCACTGGTTTTAAAGGGTGCGCTACACCTTTAAGGTGTTGAATTTGTTTTTTGTTTAAGCTCATTACTCAATTTCATTATCTGTTGGCTTGAATTGACGCTATTTTACCCTTATCTAGTAATTAATACTAATACCAATCGCACTAATTTTATAATCTGTTATAAATGAGTCGCTTTAAGTCACCTGATAAAATTTATTACAGTCGACTTTGGCTACTTCCTCAATCCTAATGGTATAATCTCAATAAATTAATGTGCTTTTAATGAGTAAGCAAACATGACGAATAAAAAACACAAAGTAAGTAGCCAGCGCTGGCTTGATGAGCACTTTGAAGATGAATATGTTAAAAAAGCGCAGCGTTTAGGTTTACGCTCTCGTGCTGTTTTTAAAATAGAAGAAATAAATAATAAAGATAAATTAATTAAACCTGGTATGAAAGTGGTTGATCTAGGCGCTGCGCCAGGAGGTTGGTCTGAATATGCGGTAAAAGCCGTTGGCGATAAAGGGCAAGTAGTTGCATGCGACATATTACCTATGGATGCCATTGCCGGTGTTGATTTCTTAGAAGGTGACTTTCGAGAAGAGGCGGTATTAGAAGCATTACTTGAGCGCATTAGCGGGAAAAATATTGACGTTGTTATGTCTGACATGGCCGCAAATATGACAGGTAACGAAAGTGCTGACTCTGCACGTAGTATGTACTTAGTTGAGCTTGCACTAGATATGTGTAGTGAAGTGTTAAAGCCTAATGGTGCTTTCGTGGTGAAAGTATTCCAAGGGGCTGGCTTTGAGCAATACATGAAAGATGTTAGAGCTGTTTTTAAAACCGTTAAAACCCGTAAGCCTGAATCATCAAGAGCACGTTCAAGAGAAGTTTATTTGGTAGCTACAGGATATAAAGGTTAATTTATTTTCTTAGCTAACCTATTAATTACTCCATTGAGTTAACGCCAATTAATTAGGGACTGTTGACCTTTCGAGATTGTTTTTGCAGCTTTTTGTTGGGTATTTATACAAGGCAGAGCCTTTGTTGTGTGGTTATTCAGGACAATAAGCTCCTGCATTGTCTAATAAGCTACATCCATGTAGCGCCACATAAAAAGGTGATAACGCAGTAAAAATACCCAACAAATGCTGTCCGAAGGATTCGGCTAAAAGCGTTTTACTCTTTGTTGAACAGTATTTGCTTAGAATGACTAGGCAACACACTGTCCGCCGTGATTAAAACGCTTTTATCTCGAACAAAATTTAACCGCGAAAGGTCAACAGCCCCTAGGCAAGTTGTAACCAGTTGTAACTTGTTGCTAAAGTTAAATGGCGACTAGACTTGAATTGTAGTAAATTAAACACAATTAACATTATTAAAACTTTTTTTAATAAATTATCACGCACCACAAGAGGTCATTAAGTTGAGCGATATGGCAAAAAATCTTATTTTATGGTTAGTTATTGCGGTTGTTTTAATGAGTGTATTTCAGAGTTTTTCTCCAAATACTGCTCAAGAACAGCAAATGGATTATACCCGCTTTATTCAAGATGTCCGCCAAGGACAGATTCGTGATGCGAAAGTTGATCGAAATGGTGTGATCACCGGCGAAAAAAGAAGCGGTGAAGCTTACGTTACCACCATACCCGGTGGTTTTGATCGCGACTTAATTAACGACTTAGTTAAGCAAGGTGTTCGCGCTGAAGGTAAATTACCAGAAGAAACAAGCTTCTTAACGACTATTTTTGTATCTTGGTTCCCGTTCATCCTTCTTATTGGTGTGTGGATTTTCTTCATGCGTCAAATGCAAGGCGGTGGCGGTAAAGGTGCTATGTCGTTTGGCAAAAGTAAAGCACGTCAGTTAACCGAAGAGCAAATTAAAACAACCTTTGCAGATGTTGCTGGTTGTGATGAAGCAAAAGCAGAAGTTGCAGAGTTAGTTGATTACTTAAAAGAGCCTACTCGCTTTCAAAAACTCGGTGGTCGTATTCCATCAGGTATTTTATTAGTAGGCCAGCCTGGTACTGGTAAAACATTATTAGCAAAAGCCATTGCTGGTGAGGCGAAAGTACCGTTTTTCACCATTTCTGGTTCAGACTTTGTCGAAATGTTTGTTGGTGTTGGTGCGTCTCGTGTACGTGATATGTTTGAGCAAGCGAAAAAAGCAGCGCCTTGTATTATCTTTATTGATGAAATTGATGCCGTAGGTCGCCAACGTGGTGCTGGTATGGGTGGCGGTCATGATGAACGTGAGCAAACATTAAACCAAATGTTAGTAGAAATGGATGGTTTTGAAGGTAATGAAGGCGTTATTGTTATTGCCGCAACTAACCGTCCAGACGTATTAGATCCAGCATTACTTAGACCAGGTCGTTTTGACCGTCAAGTCACGGTTGGTTTACCTGACATTCGTGGTCGTGAGCAAATTTTAAAAGTTCATATGCGTAAAGTGCCATTAGCTGACGATGTAAATGCATCGGTTATTGCGCGAGGTACACCTGGTTTTTCTGGTGCTGATTTAGCCAACTTAGTCAATGAAGCAGCGTTATGGTCTGCACGTACATCACGACGCTTAGTGGGTATGTACGAGTTTGATAAAGCTAAAGACAAAATCATGATGGGCTCAGAGCGCAAAACTATGGTGATGAGTGAGTCAGAAAGAGAAATGACTGCTTACCATGAAGCAGGCCATGCTATTGTTGGACGTTTAGTGCCAGACCATGATCCTGTTTACAAAGTGAGTATTATTCCTCGTGGTCGCGCTTTAGGTGTCACGATGTACTTACCTGAACAAGACCGCTTTAGTCACTCTAAGCAACATTTAGAAAGCAACATATCATCACTTTACGGTGGTCGTATTGCAGAAGATGTTATTTATGGCAGTGATAAAGTCTCAACGGGTGCTTCAAATGATATTGAACGTGCAACTAATATTGCTCGTAAAATGGTTACTCAATGGGGCTTATCTGAAAAAATGGGGCCTATGCTGTTTGCAGAAGAAGAAGGTGAAGTATTCTTAGGAAGAACGTCTGCCAAGTCTTTACATATGTCTGATGAAACGGCAAGAGCTATTGATGATGAGATTAAAGCGGTTATTAACCGTAACTATCAACGCGCTGAAAGCTTGATTAAAGAAAATATGGATGTTTTACATGCCATGAAAGATGCTTTAATGAAGTATGAAACGATTGATGCGCTACAAATTGATGACTTAATGGCACGTACTGACGTAAGAGCTCCAGCTGATTGGGACGATAACAGCAGTGATTCATCACCTGATAATCGTGCTAATAAAGGCGGTGGTGAAAAAGCAGAAGAAACGGCTAATAGTGAAAGTGCCGAAAGTAAATCAGATGAAACACCTGATTTAACTAAACCAGAAGGCAATTCATCAACAAGTTAAGCCTTACTTGTTAACTTAATGTAAAGCCTCGGTGTTGAGTAAACACCGAGGCTTTATTGTATATAATGATGTAAACTAGCATCAGTAAAAAATACGTTTATTCAAAAATTAAGAAATACAATTAATATTATGACTGTAAACTCTGCAATAAACTTATCCACAGTTAAAATCATGGGAATTTTAAATGTAACGCCTGATTCATTCTCCGATGGCGGTAAATTCTTGCATACCGACTTAGCGTTGCAGCAAGTTGAAGCGATGATAAACGATGGTGCCACTATTATTGATATAGGCGGCGAGTCAACCAGACCAGGTGCTGCTGAGGTTAGTGAAACTGACGAATTAGCGCGAGTTATTCCGCTATTAAAAGCGATCAAAGAAAACTTTACGGTTGAAGTGTCTATTGATACCAGTAAAGCCGGCGTTATGGAGCAAGCTATCAGCTATGGCGCTGATATCATCAATGATGTGCGAGCACTGCAAAATGACAACTGTTTAAATGTTATGGCCAATACAACAGTGCCTATATGTTTAATGCATATGCAAGGTTTACCTCGGACGATGCAACAGGCCCCCAAATATAATGATCTTATTGGCGACATTAGTGACTTTTTCAAGCAACGTATTGATGCTTGCTTGACGGCAGGTATTGCACGCGAACGTTTAATTTTAGATCCCGGCTTTGGTTTTGGGAAAACGCTATCGCAAAATTACCAATTACTTAATCAACTATCAGCGTTTAAAGCGTTAGGTTTGCCTATTTTGTCGGGTACTTCTCGTAAATCAATGATTGGCAATTTATTATCATGCGAGGTAACAGAGCGTCTTGCGGGAAGTTTAACCACAGCCATTATCGCAATGCAGCAAGGGGCAAGTATAATTCGAGTGCATGATGTTAAAGAAACGGTTGATGCGCTCAATATTTTAAAAGCAACCAATAATTATCACGTATTAAATTGATACAAAAATAACGACAACAAAAGTTTAATTTATAAGGATTAACCATGTCTAATCGAAAATATTTTGGCACCGATGGGGTGCGAGGCTTAGTGGGACAATACCCAATAACTCCTGAGTTTGTCATGAAGTTAGGCTATGCTGCTGGTAAAGTGCTTGCGGCGCAAGGAACAAAAAAAGTTTTAATCGGTAAAGATACACGTATTTCTGGTTATATGCTTGAGTCTGCTCTTGAAGCGGGTTTTTCAGCTGCAGGTATTGATATTGGTCTTTTAGGGCCTATGCCAACACCAGGTATTGCTTATTTAACTAAAACATTTCGCGCCGAAGCGGGTATTGTTATTAGTGCGTCACATAATCCATTTTATGATAATGGCATTAAGTTTTTCTCACAAGACGGTCAAAAACTTCCCGATGAAGTTGAGCTTGCTATTGAGGCCTTACTCGACGAGCCTATGGGCTGTGTAGAGTCAGCTAGTTTAGGTAAAGCGAGCCGAATTGGTGATGCGGCTGGCCGTTATATTGAGTTCTGTAAAAGTAACTTCCCAAGTCAATTATCGCTACAAGGATTAAAAATTGTTGTCGATTGCGCTAACGGGGCTACATATCATATTGCGCCAAATGTTTTTCGAGAGCTCGGCGCAACAGTTATTGAGTTAGCTTGTTCACCGAACGGCACTAATATTAATGACGGCTGTGGTGCGACTTCAATGGATATGATCAGTAAAGCTGTGGTTGAACACGAGGCTGACTTAGGTATAGCTCTTGATGGTGACGGCGACCGACTAATGATGGTAGATCATACCGGCTACGTTATCGACGGTGATGAAGCGGTTTATATTATTGCTAGTAATGATTTGAAATCGGGTAATCTGCAAGGTGGCGTTGTTGGCACCCTAATGAGTAATATGGGGTTAGAGTTAGCATTAGAGGCACTTGATGTACCATTTGCCCGTAGTAATGTTGGCGACAGATATGTTATGGAGTTGCTAAGAGAAAAAGGTTGGCAGTTAGGCGCTGAAAACTCAGGACATATAATTAACCTAAATCATACCTCAACGGGTGATGGCGTTATTGCTGCGTTAAATGTATTAACTGCGGTTTGTCAAAGTAATAAATCGTTATATGATTTACGCCAAGGCATTACGATGTTGCCACAAGTATTAGTTAACGTACGTTTTTCTGGCAAAAACAACCCATTAAAAGATAGCGGCGTACAAGCCGAAGTGGCTAAGGTTAATGATACTTTATCAGGACGTGGTCGCGTACTTTTAAGAAAGTCGGGAACTGAGCCTTTAATTCGCGTTATGGTA
This sequence comes from Colwellia asteriadis, assembly GCF_039523295.1. NCBI lineage: Bacteria > Pseudomonadati > Pseudomonadota > Gammaproteobacteria > Alteromonadales > Colwelliaceae > Colwellia > Colwellia asteriadis. Next base: position 26,675 of record NZ_BAAAFA010000010.1, read on the forward strand.
GAAGGGCCTGAATTAGACGAAGTTACGAGTTTAGCTAATCAAATTGCCGACCTAGTAAAAGTAGTTAAGTAATATGAGCTAAACCCAAGCAGCGTTATCGCTGCTTGGGTTGCTAAAGTAGCGCAGTCACCTGCAGCTCGCTTCGACTTGATAAGGTTTTATTGTGCCAAGCCCTTGTTAATCTGGTTTCATGAGGCGCTCGTCGCGGCAATTTTAACAATGAAAAGCCCGCGGTAATTAATTACGTACAAATAAGCTGCAATCAGTAAAAGATATTCACTTAAATACTTGTATCTTTTGCGTAGGTTAGTTACTATCTCGCGGCTTCATTTTAGCAATGATTTGATAGCATAAATTATGAGGTAAGTATGAATAGACGAGCAATTGTTGCCGCAAATTGGAAAATGAACGGTAATTCAGCCCTAGTCGATACTATGGTAAGTGGTTTACATAACATTAGCTTATCAGACAATGTTGATGTGGTAATTTGTCCAAGTTTTGTTTATTTATCTGAACTTGCCCATAAGTTAAAAGAAAATAGCTTAGAAAACACAATCGCGCTCGGTGCTCAAAATGTTAGTGATAAAGCTAGCGGTGCATTTACCGGTGAAGTATCTACCGATATGCTACAAGAGTGCTCAGTTAAGTTTGTTATTGTAGGTCACTCTGAACGTAGAGAGCTTTACAAAGAAACATCAACGCAAGTTGCCCATAAAGTTGCAACAGTATTAAATGCGGGCTTAACCCCTATATTATGTATAGGCGAAAGTGAAAGTGAGCGTGCAACTGAGCAAACAGAGGTGGTATTATCATCTCAACTGCAGCCAGTTATTGATGAAATTGGCATAGAAAAATTTAAAGATGTTGTTATAGCGTACGAGCCTGTTTGGGCAATAGGTACAGGTAAAACAGCCTCTAAAGAAATGGCACAAGAAACACATCAATTTATTCGTCAGTTTTTAGCGCAATGTGATGCTGAAATCGCGAATAAAGTGCCTTTATTATATGGTGGAAGCGTCAATGCTTCTAACTGTGAAGCATTATTCGCACAAGCTGATATTGACGGTGGTCTTATTGGTGGTGCTAGTTTAAAAGTTGACGAATTCAGCGTAATTTGTTCAGCAGCGAAAGGAAAATAAAATGTTGTATCAAGTTTTAATTATTGCCTATGTATTAATTGCTTTAGCCTTAATCGGTTTAGTATTAATTCAACAAGGAAAGGGCGCTGATATGGGAGCATCATTTGGTGCTGGCTCTTCAGCGACAGTATTTGGCTCTGGTGGTTCAGGTAACTTCTTAACAACAAGTACGACCTACTTAGCGGTAGCATTTTTTGCAATCAGCCTAATTTTAGGTAACTTAACAGCTAACCGTACTAAAGCGGTTGATGAATGGAACAACTTAAGTGTTCCTGCTGAACAAGCTGTTGATGCTATTCCGGCTGAAAGTATTGAACCTGCAACATTAAACAGTGATGTACCGGCTTCAGCTCCAGCTAAAAAAGAACAAGAAAGCGACGTACCAAACTAGTCGTGAGTTAATTTATTGAAGTTAATACTTCCTCAGTATTGCATCATTTAAATAAATTAATGTTAAAGTGAATAATAAGATTTAGTTTTGCGCGGATGTGGCGGAATTGGTAGACGCGCCAGCTTGAGGGGCTGGTGACTTAGGTCGTGGGGGTTCAAGTCCCCCCATCCGCACCACTAAATCATAGACTATAAAAAATAATAAACCGAAATAACCTTAATTAAGGTGTTTCGGTTTTTTTATGTCTGTTGTTTGTATTTTAAAGCAGCTTGCACCGTAACCCGTATTTTAGTCTCATAATTTATATAACCAGTGAAGCGTTTGTAATCTATGTCAATTAATTACCAGCAATACCGTAGCGAATATAATAGCCAAGGATATTTTGTTATTCGAGACTACTTTGATGAGCTTGAAATAGCCGCACTTCGAAAAACCGTATTAAAGTTTCATCAAGCATGGAAAAAAGACAATGAAACTTTTTATCAAGAAGAGGCGTTTAACTCTTCACTCATTACCGGCAGCGAATATTTAAAGGCAGATGATCGCATTAAGTTATTTAACTTTATCTGCTCTAAAAAAATAATGGAGGTTGTTGAGGCGCTTGTCCCTGAACAGCCTGCTTTTATGAATACTCAATTATTTTTTAACCCTGTTAACCCCGAGCAAAAAGATTTTTGGCACCGAGATTGTCAGTATGATCATGACTTGGCAGGACAACAAAAAGCGATTCAAGAAACACAAGTCGTCCATTTACGTGTCCCTTTATTTGACGAGTTAGGAATGGAGTTAGTACCTGGTACACACCAACGTTGGGATAATGAAGAAGAGCATAATGTAAGGCAGGAAGAAAAAGGGCGAAATAGTAGCGAAGATTTAACCTACGGGGTGAAAATACCACTTGCAGCAGGTGATTTATTAGTATTTTCTGCAGATATGATCCACCGTGGTTTATATGGCTTAGATAGGCTGGCACTCGATATTTTAGTTTTTGATTCAGCCGCTGACTTTGCAGATTATGTTGACGATGACTGTTTACCTGATCAAGCTATGCTTGAAAAAATTGACAACCCTAAACTTTTAATAAATACCATTGCCGCTAAAAGTGGAGATACCCTCTATTAATAAATAGTATGCATTGTTAGCGCCGCTACAACATATATTAACAATAAGTAAGTTAAGCAAAGCTGAGTAATGGATATTGGTTTTTATCGTGCTCAGTTGCTTTACAGAGCGTTTAACGACTTTAAACGCTCTGGGGATTACACGGTAACAGTGACTAAACTAGCTTAATGGGGCAAGTAACGAGTCTAAAATATCATCGGTTAAGCTGAGTTTATTGTCACTGACCTCTTCTGATAATAGTGCTTTGGCAAGTTCAGCTTTATTTTGTTGTATTTTCTGAATTTTTTCTTCTATTGAGTTCTCAATAATATATTTGTAAACAAATACGGGTTTGTCTTGCCCAATACGGTAAGCTCTGTCGGTTGCTTGATTTTCTACCGCTGGGTTCCACCAAGGATCAAAATGAATAACGGTATCTGCGGCGGTTAAGTTCAAACCAACACCACCAGCGCGTAAACTAATTAAAAATACTGGTACTTCACCTTGCTGAAATTTGTCTACCACTTCTTGTCGGTTTGTTGTTGATCCAGTTAACTTAACATAACCAATATTATCCGCGATAAGTGCTTCTTCAATTAAAGAGAGCATACTGGTAAATTGTGAAAATATTAATATTTTACGTCCTTCATCAATTTGCTCAGGTAAAGTTTCCATTAAATAGTCAAGTTTAGCTGACTGATTTACCTTTTTAGCGCCATCAAGTGATAATAGTTTTGGGTGGTTACAAACTTGTCTTAGCTTTAATAGCGCATCTAACACTTCAATTTGGCTACGCTTTAAGCCTTTGTCGGCAATAATATCTTTTAAGCGACTATCCATAGCTAAACGTACCGATTCATATAACTCCGCCTGTTGCCCTTCAATACGTAGTGTTTGAATAATTTCAGTTTTTGGCGGTAACTCTGTGGCTATTTTGTCTTTGGTTCGTCGTAATATAAAAGGCTTAATACGTTGGTTGAGTAACTGTTTACGTTCTTGATCGCCGTGCTTTTCAATAGGGGTTCTAAAGAGTTTACTAAATTGTCTTTGTCCGCCTAAAAATCCGGGTAATAAAAAGTTAAATTGTGCCCAAAACTCACCTAAATGGTTTTCCATTGGCGTACCGGTTAAACACAATTTATGTTGTGCTTTAAGGGATATAAAGGCTTGATACAATTTGGTTTTGGTGTTTTTTATATAATGAGCTTCATCAAGAATAAGATAATAAAATTGTTGCTCACAGTAATGTGGTAAGTCTTTTGCGATTAACGCATAACTGGTAATAATAATATCAACTTGGCGTTCAATGCCATTAGCACCTTCAAGGCAGTCAAAATGCTCTTTACGCTTACTACCGTGTAATACCTGATAAGAAAGCTGCGGAGTAAACTTTTCTATTTCATTGGCCCAGTTAAAGATAACGCTGGTTGGCGCAACAATTAATACAGGCTTGTTAAGTCGACCTTGCTGTTTCTCAATTAATAAATGAGCCAAGGTTTGAATTGTTTTACCTAAGCCCATATCGTCGGCCAAAATACCGTTTAATTGATATTCACGTAAAAACTGTAACCAATTTAACCCTTGATGTTGATAGGTGCGTAATGTTGCTTTTAAGCCTTCAGGTATGGCAACGGTGGTTACTTGTTGAAAGTTCTTTAATTTCTTCGCTAGCGTTCTGAGTTTACTTGTTCCCGTTGCTACCATGCCTTGATCGTCTAGCATAGATAAGGTTTGATGCCCTTGAAATCGAGATAGCTCCATGGTGCCATCTTTCGTTAAGGCATTAGGCATAAACAGTTCAATAAATTGTTTTAATATAGGCTGTACGCTTTGGTAGCGTAGGGCAACAAAGTTGCCTTTATCTAAGTCAACATAAATAGGTAAATCTGCAGGAATTTGCGTTTCTTTTTCACGATCAAGAAGTACAGCTTTGGGTAATTGCTCAATAGCGCCTAATAAAATAGGAAATGCAGGCATTTTTTTGCCATCAATGGTTAAGTTTAACCCCAGCGAGAAAAAATCATGGTCGTCAGTCTCAATAATTTCGGCATCAAAAACACTATTGGTAGCAAGTGCTTTGTAGTAAAAATTATCAGCAAAACTTATATGCCAACCTAAATCATTAAGTAGTGGTAATTCCTGATCTAAAAAGTGATGCCATAAATAGCGACCTTGCAGCAGCATTGAATATTTAGGATCTTTGTTTTTATTCAAGTAATCTTCATTAGTAAAGGTATAACGTTTCGCTTTAGGCTGCGGGCTAAACTTTAAGGTCATAAGCTTATCAATAACAGTTTGCTCGAAAGCCAAATCACGATAAATTTTTATTGTATTACCATCATCATCTAAAGTTTCGGGCGTAATAGTAACACTGTCATTGTGTGGATTAACTAAATTTCCTTGGTAGGAAAAGTTAACTTTTACGTAGCCTGATTGCGGATCTTTTTCTAGCGGTGTTGAAAAGTGCAAGTGCACTTCGGGTGTGCTTAAGGTTTGTGAAAACTCAGTCTTAGGTTTAGGCAACCGTTTTACGGCATCGCCTAGCGACATTGAGAGCTTATTCATTATCCAAGGCAGTTTATCTTCTTCAAAAATAGGGGAGTTGAGTAAATCGGCTTCAAAGTCACATTGAGTATTGGTGTTGAGCTTGCCAAAGCTGTTTTGTTCTTCATCATAATAACAAAGAGGTTGGGCTTTAATTATATGAATACTGCTTGAGGGCTCAGGTAAAATTAACTGTAACTTGTGTAAATGGTTACCAAGCGCTATCCATTGCCACTGGGCTTCTATAGGCTCACCCAATGTAATGGCGTCGTTTAAATTGTAATTATTATGCCAAAAGCAGCGATTACTTTTAATAATACGTTCAAATAAGTCAAAGTATTTAATATTGTCGCCATATTGGTTGGTGCGCATGAGTTCGGTAATAATTAATACATCATCGCTTGTTGCATAGGCACTATTAATTAACGAGCTAGGAGAGTGTTCGCTGCCAAGTGTGCTACTCCAACCACCGTTTTTTTTAGGTTTGGTTGACTTAATTGTTAAGGTGAAATAATCCCCGTCAACATAACTGTTAGGCTTTAAAAAATATAATAAAGATTTTTGTTGGATGTTTGGCTGGTATCTACTAGGTTGAGCTTGAAAACGGCTTAACCACTTATCAACGGTTTTTTCAGAAGAGGCGATGCTATTATGATCAAAATGCTCGTTAATAAAATGCTGTGCTAAGGCAGCCGCATGTTTACAATTTCGCCCAATGTAACAGTCGCAATAACTCGCCATGCCATCGTGTTTAATATTTAACACTAATCTTGTTAAGTAACTCGATTGGCGTGAACGCTCACTTAATACTACTCCCCTAATTATGCCGCCATCAAGGGCGCAAGTGTTAACGCCTTTGTCCTGAAAAATTCTTGTGCCTTTTTTCCATTCATTTTTACTAAAGTGTTTTTCAAGTAATTCAGGGGTAAAGGTGTTTTTGGTCATAAGTTTTAATTAGTTAGCATTCAAATAGTTTAGTGAGCGTATAAGCAAGAGAATAGAAAATAAGTAGAGCTGTAATAACAAATATACTGATATGTGAGTTTGTTATTTAATGCCATTAATTGAATTTATTTATCATGTTATTGGATAATAACACTGCGTCATGAAAGCTTCAATGTAGCGTTTTAGCGAATTTACTAACTGAGCGAGGCAGAAATACGCTAAAATGTGCTATACCTTTTTGTTTTGAACCTAATAATTTAATGACCTCAGCCAAAACACCAATCAATTTTACTGATCTTGGGCTAATATCGCCTTTATTAACACGACTAACAGAGCTGGAATATCTGCGAGCAACCCCCATTCAGGAAAAGGCTATTCCAAGTGTATTATCTGGACGTGACCTAATTGCTGGCGCAAATACGGGCTCAGGTAAAACAGCAACTTTTGCTTTACCGTTACTGCAAAAGTTGCACACTGAAAAGTTAGCTTCAGTAAAAAATACAAAACAGCATAACGGTAATTACGTTGCTGGGCTTATTTTGGTGCCGACGCGAGAATTAGCCAAGCAAGTTGCCGATAGCATAAAATCTTATGCGGCACATTTAAATGGTGCAATTAAAACCGTTGCGGTTTTTGGTGGCGTTTCAGTGAATACGCAAATGCTCACGTTACGTGGCGGCTGTGATATTTTAGTGGCAACTCCTGGACGATTACTTGATTTAATTTCAAGTAATGCTATTAAACTCGATTTAGTTAATACCTTAGTGTTTGATGAAGCCGACCGTATGTTAAGCCTAGGTTTTACTGAAGAGCTTTCTGCGTTATTAGCGTTAACCCCTAAAACTAAACAAACACTATTGTTTTCAGCAACCTTTCCTGAACAAGTACAAGCTCTAACACAAGAATTGCTTAATAATCCAGTTGAAATACAAGTGCAAAGCAGCGATGCTAGCACTTTAGTACAGCGTGTTTTTACCGTTAATCAAGGTGAAAAAACGGCAGTTTTAGCGCATTTAATTGAGCAACACCAATGGCGACAAGCATTGATTTTTGTTAACGCTAAAAATCACTGTGAGCATTTAGCGCAAAAGTTATCAAAGCGTGGTATTAGCGCAGAAGTATTTCATGGTGATAAAGGACAAACCGAGCGTACGCGAGTACTTGAGGGGTTTAAATCGGGTGAAATAGCAATGTTAATTGCCACAGATATTGCTGCGCGTGGTTTAGATATTGAAAAGCTACCCGTTGTGATAAACTTCAATTTACCTCGAAGTCCTGCTGATTATATGCACCGTATTGGTCGAAGTGGTCGAGCAGGCGAAGTCGGCTTAGCATTATCTTTAATTGATCATGAAGATTTTCATCACTTTAAAGTAATTGAAAAGAAAAATAAAATTCGTTTAGAGCGTGAACAAGTTAAAGGTTTTGAGGCTGATGAAATTACCGAGGACTCTATTTTAGCCCCAGCTAAACCTATGGCAAAACCCGAAGGTAGCGGAAAGAAAAAGCGTAAAAAGAAAACCACAATTAATGCCGATATTTGGGCGGGATACTCTGAGCCTGAGTAGGTTTCTCTATAAATTGGCTTATTCTTAATGTTAGCTGCTCTAAAAGTGACTACATTTAGAGCGGCTTTAATATTTTGCTTACCTCTGAGGCTGAAAGAACAACCCCCTAGCTATTTCGTTTTTATTTTACAAATGGGTCCAACTGCTTTCATTGAGCTTTTATAGGCAACAATGAAAAGGTTAATTCAGTTAAATATTTGCTTTTCGTCGTACAGAGTTAATACTTAACCATGTAAATATGGTTGTTTATTGAACCGTAGGCGTAACTTGTATTGGCAGGAGGCTACATGAAAGCAACAACGGAACGACCTAGCTTTGATTGGTTAAATGTACTGTTAGTAGATGATAGCCAAGCTATTTTAAGCTATGTAAGCAAAGTACTAGTGAATAACTTCAATATCAGGCACCAACATGTCGCTACTTCAGCTCCCGAAGCCATGCAAATACTTCGTCAAAGTACACAAATAAATTTACTCTTTTTAGATCTTAATATGCCAAATATTGATGGAATTCAGTTATTAGAAAAACTGAGTAAACTTGAATATAAAGGTTATGTTGTGATCATGAGTGGCATTTCTACAAAAATAATTTCATCGGTTGGTTTATTAGCTAAAAAGTATGGCTTGAATTACCTAGGCACTTTAGTAAAACCCATTCATGAAGATGATTTTGAAAATATATTTAATAAAATAGGTACTTCAAGAGTAAAACGCCCAACATTAGAGTCATTAAAAAACTATGAAATTATTAGGGCGATTAAAAGCGATAATATTGAAGTGCGTTATCAGCCACAAGTTGAGTTATCTAGTCGAGGATTTATCGGCGTTGAAGCTTTATGCCGTATGAACCACCCCAGTTTAGGTATGGTTTCTCCTGATCGATTTATTGATAAAGCAGAAGAAAGTGAGTTGATAATTCATATTACTTTAGCGGTCTTAAAAAAATCAATGCGTGATTGGAAACATTGGTTTGCCTATGGGCTAGATTTAAAACTTTCTGTGAATATTTCACCTATCGCGCTGCAGCAGCCTGAATTTGCAGATACTATTTTTAGTCTTCTGACAGAGTTTTCGATGCCAGCTGATAGGTTATGCTTAGAAATTACCGAGGGGGTATTAGCTAATGACCAAGCACAAGAATTGGTAAACTTAAATCGACTTAAAATGCGAGGTGTTGCTTTAGCGCTCGATGATTTTGGGCAACGACATTCAACCATTGAGCGTTTACAAGAGCTTCCCCTAACTTATCTAAAACTCGATAAAAGTTATTTTATTGATAACCAAGACAACCCCAATCAAATCTCTTTAATTAACACAAGTTTATCTATTGCTAAAAAACTTAATATGCGCACCATTGCCGAAGGTATTGAAGACAGTCGCGTTATGAGCTTAGTCACTGAAATGGGTTGTGATATAGCACAAGGTTATTTTATTGCTAAACCTATGGAGGCAAAACATATTTTAGCTTGGCAACGGGATTGGTTGTCGCTTACATAACGTTATTTTAGTTCCTACCTTATCCTGCCTTAGTTCCAACTTTAGTAGCAATTTACCTTTCTGCACTTATATGTAGCGCTAGTGTCAGTCATAACTTCCAATATTTACCAACAAAGTATTGCAAATAAACCTTGATCTAAATCAAATTAGGTTTAAACTTTCAGAATGTTCTGAAAGTTTAATAGTTGGTTTTTTAATGTTAATGTCATCGCAAGTTGAATCGTTCGTTATGCATTGTGGCGAAATGGGGAGCCGTTGGGGGTTCAATCGTACTGTCGGTCAAATGTATGGTTTGTTAATTATTAACGAACAAGCGCTCAGTGCAATACAAATATCAGAAGCGTTAAACATATCTCGAGGTAATGTCAGTATGGGCATTAAAGAGTTACAGTCTTGGCGTTTAGTGCAAGTACAACACAAACCTAAAGACCGAAAAGAATATTACACACCAGCGGGTAGTATTTGGGAAATGGCAATACGGGTATTTGAGGAGCGTCGTAAACGTGAGGTAGACCCTACTTTATCATTACTGCGCAGTAATTTACTGGAAACTCCTAATACGCAAGAAGCACTTTTTGCGCAAGAAAAAATGAAAGAGATTCATGACTTATTAGAAACAATCACTCATTGGGCGGCAGAGCTGCAAAGTTTAAGCCCTGAAAAACTCAATACGTTAATGAAATTGGGAGCAGGGGTGAGCAAAGTTATTGATATGAAAGACCGACTTTTAAAGTAACGGTGATTATAAATAGTGAGGCTTTGAGCCTTTTTATTAATATTATCGCTAGCCTTCAATATAACAATAAATAAAATCAACCGATTGCAGTAAGTCAGCATTGAACGTAAGAGCGCTGAAAATGCAATCATTAGGAGTCACACATGTTTGAAACCTTAATGTTATCTCGTATTCAATTTGCTGCGAATATTAGCTTTCATATTCTTTTTCCTACTATTACGATTGCGTTAAGTTGGTTTTTATTTTTCTTTAAATTACGCTTTGATCAAACGGCTGATCCCGTATGGATGCGAGCCTATCGTTTTTGGGTAAAAATATTTGCTATCACTTTTGCTATAGGCGTTGTCAGCGGTATTACCATGTCATTCCAGTTTGGCACAAACTGGCCGAAGTTTATGGAAACGGTTGGTAATATTGCAGGGCCGTTATTAGGTTATGAAGTGCTGACGGCATTTTTCTTAGAGGCGGGCTTTCTTGGCATTATGCTTTTTGGTATTAATCGTGTTTCTGCCAAAGTGCATACGCTCTCTACGCTAATTGTTGCATTTGGCACAACTTTATCATCATTTTGGATTTTAGCACTCAACTCATGGATGCAAACTCCGCAAGGGCATGAAATGAGAGGCGGCGTAGCTTTTCCCGTTGATTGGCTAGCGATTATATTTAACCCGTCTTTTCCTTATCGCTTAAGCCACATGTTATTAGCATCAGGGCTAACAGCTGCCTTTTTAATTGCTGGTATTAGCGCTTATAGACTGCTGAAAGGAGATGATAAAAGAGCCCCTAAACTGACGTTGAAAATAGCACTAAGCGTAGCGATGGTGTTAACCCCATTGCAAATATTTGTTGGTGATTTACATGGCTTAAATACACTGAAGCATCAACCTCAAAAAATTGCGGCGATGGAAGGAATATGGCATACCGAAAAGTCTGCACCTTTGCTTTTGTTTGCGATTCCCGATGAAAAAAACAAGCAAAATACTTTTGAGCTAGCGATTCCTGCCATGGCGAGTTTTATTTTAACTCATGACTTTAATGGCGAAATAAAAGGATTAAATGAATTTGAAGGTAATCACCCTCCTGTTAAGCCCGTATTTTATGCTTTTAGGGTGATGGTGGGGTTAGGTATGTTGATGTTACTTCTTGCTTGGTTAGCCCGTATTCAGTTATGGCGTAAAGATAAGTTACCTCGTTGGTTGTTAAAAATACTCGTGATGATGAGCTTTTCAGGTTGGATTGGTACGTTAGCTGGTTGGTATGTCACTGAAATAGGTCGCCAACCTTGGTTAGTTACCGGTGTATTAACGGTTAAAGATGCTGCAACGACAATCGCGCCAGGCAATGTTGCTTTATCGCTATCATTATACTTATTGCTCTATCTCGTTTTAATGGTTGCCTACTTACACACCATTTTTACAATGGCAGGTCGAGCTATTGAAATTGAAGAGATTAGCGAAACAGAGCAGCAACCATCACTTAAGCAAGCTAGCATAAACGCTACGTTAGCGCAGGAGTAATATTATGTTTGAAATTAATACATTAGCAACGATTTTTGCTGCGTTAATGGGCGTATCTATTTTGTTATATGCCATTCTCGATGGTTATGACTTAGGTGTTGGGATTTTATTACCTCTTGAACAAGCCGACAATAGCGACACTATGATAGCTTCAATTGGTCCATTTTGGGATGCTAACGAAACGTGGTTGGTATTAGCTATTGGCTTATTACTGATCGCGTTCCCTGTTGCCCATAGTTATGTGTTTGAGGCGCTGTATTTACCTACCGCGATTTTACTGATTAGTTTAGTACTACGTGGCGTTGCGTTTGATTTTAGGGCTAAAGCGGCTTTTAGTCATAAGCCTACGTGGAATAAGGTTTTTAAAGCAGGCTCTTTGCTAGCAGCATTAAGCCAAGGCTACATGTTAGGTATGTATGTTATGGGGTTTGAAAGCTCAATGGCGGCATATTGTTTTAGTATGTTAAGTGCTTTTGGTGTTGCTGCAGCATATAGCTATATTGGCGCATGTTGGCTAATTATGAAAACCGAGGGAGCATTACAAATTCAAGCGGTGAACTGGGCTAAAAAAGCTGGCTGGATTTGTTTTTTTGGTGTGCTATTAGTGTCAATAGTTAACCCACTGATAAATGCTGATGTTTACGCTAAATGGTTTACTTGGCCTGTCACCTTATATATTTTACCTCTGCCATTGTTATGTTTTACTTTATTTGCTGTGAGTTATCGCGTTTTACAAAACTTACCTAAAACAGAAGATAGACATTGTTGGTTGCCATTTTTTTTAACGGTTATTATTTTTACTTTATGCTTTATTGGCTTGGCGTTTAGCTTTTTCCCTTATATTGTGCCAGGCAAATTAACTATCTGGGAAACCGCTTCTGCACCTGAGTCATTGAGCTTTATTTTGTGGGGCGCTATTGTTGTTATTCCAGTGATTGCAAGTTATACCGCTTTTTCATACCGAGTTTTCTGGGGCAAGGTACAAGAATTACGATATCATTAAGCACAGTGTTTCCCTTGAGTTTTCTCGTTATTAAGTGAGCGAATGAAGCGTGTTATGAATAATAGTGATAATAATATGACAGCAATAATTACAGCGCAGCAGTTGGCCAATGAAAACATCGTGGAGGAGTTAAAAGGCTTTGGTGATTGTAACTTTAATTTTGCCGTTTACATTGCTAATCAACCCAATATGTTTGAATATCAAAATCTCACTAGCGTTAATCCGTTAGTGACTGGCGAAATAAATAGCATTAATCAAGCGTGTGGTAATGGTTGGCGTAAGGTTTTTAATGTTTATGCTAAGCTACTTTATGCCTTAAATAGCTCTTATTATACTTTTTCAAAAAATGCACAAACTTGGCAGCAATACCGAGACCACTATTTACTTCAACAACACAGTAAAACCGCATTACTTTTTAGCCCACCAGAGCTTTCTCGGTCAGATGTAGTGCATATTATTTGTGGTAAAACCTATGCTAAGCAATTATTGGCGAGTGAAAAAATACAGGCTTCATTAATTTGGTTAGATGACGAATTTGCTATTGATTATGCAAGTAAGCTGATTGTTTGTCCTTATTTTGATTACCGACAACTGTCCAATATTAAAATTGAGAAACTGTCTGAATTACTAACCCAGCTGAAAAAATAATAAAATAAACGTTGGCTTTATATTGAAGTTACTGTATATTCGCGCTTGTTGTTTATTCCTATCTAGTTTAATTAACAAGTTATCCATGAGATAACACGTGTTATGCCTTTCCCTTTCACAGTCAGTCAGCACCTCAAATAGTAAGCATAATTATTGTCATATTTTTCGATAGTGTCGTTAAATACTTTGAGTTAACAGTTCAAGTTAAAAAATTACGTAAAATCTTCTGTCATTAAAACAGATTTCATTTATAAAATTTTCATGTAAACAATAATTTAGCTTTCTTAGTCGCGTTTAACGCAATTTAAAGGAGTTTTATTATGTCTTATACCTATAAAGGTAAAGTAGTTTCAATCGTATCGCCGTTAGTATCAATCTCTGTTAACAAACTAAATGTTGTTATTAAAGATCAATCAGGCACACAATTTTTTGAATTTACTAACCGTATTGAGTCAAAAGATTTTTTAACACTATTAGTTAATAGCTAATTGTATTAAAAATGATTACTTAAGGTTAGCACCTTAAGGAAGAGCAACTAACTCATCGTTAATGAGTTAGTTGCTAAAATTTAGTCAAGTTCGCCTATTCGTAGCTTAAGTTACGCTTCTATAAGTTTTACTTTAGACCAATCCTGCTTCTCCAATAAGTCATGTAATGCTTGTGCTAAACGCTCAGTTTCACTTAATACCGTTAACCAATATTGAATACGTGTTTTAGCATCCATTTGAGTAAAGTCGTTTCTATCTGGAATTTTTTGGTAGGGGAGTGATTGAATGAAGCGTGCGGACGGCACTAGTAATACGGTATTATCGTAACTTTTCTGAGATACACCTCGTTTACTGCTCTTATCAAACCAGCCCGCTTTAGGCATGCTATTAAAGTGTGGGTATAAGGTTAATGCTGGTGACTCATTTACCGATACTGTTTGCGCATCTTCTAACGTGAAATCAAAATGGTAGTCAATAATTCCGCCATCTCGGTAGGTATAATTTGGGAGGTTAGTAATACTTTTTACACCCGACATTACCATGGGGATAGAGCCTGATGCTAATAAAGCTGATTTAATATTCGCTAATGATAAGTTGTGATAATGGCTTGGAATATTATGTGGATCGACAATGTTAATATTACTGCTAGGCGCTTTAAATACATAGCGCTGATACTGTAATGCTAAGAACTTTCGATTAATTTTATTTAACGTCATGCTAGCGAGTAAACCTGCGCCTTGCGCTAACTTACTTTCATAGCCCGTTAAGCCACGACACTGGCTGACAATAAAATGTGCTTTTAACTGCTTGTTATTTATTACTTCTTGAGCGCCATGCTCACCAAAAATATGGTCGACAATTGTTACTGCCTTAGTTGATATTTCATTTGCGGTAGGCTTTGTTGAATATTCTGTATGAGCGTAGCTATAAGCCAAGCGCTCAATTGCAGCCACAGGATTTTTTTGAGCAAAACAAGCGGCTCTAAAAGCACCTGCACTTGAGCCAACAATATTTAACGGTGCAGCATTAGCCATATTAGTGTTATTGAAGAACTCACTAAATATATACTTGTCTAATCCAAATAAAGTAAACCACTTAGGGCCGCCACTAGCACCTAAAAAGTGAGTAAACAAATGAGGGGTGAAACCGTGTGTTAATAGGGCTTTTTTTGCGCTTTTTCCAGCATAAATATCGAGCATAATTTTCTATTCGTTGGTGATTAAACTGTTTAACTAAGGCGGTAACCCGACTCGCTATTAGCGTGAAAAAGAGATTGATAAAGGCCCATAGCATAATCATCTGTCATGCCTGCAATATAGTCGGTAATAATACGTTGGTGATTTTGTTGGTTGTTTTTAGCGTGTAACCAACGTGCAGCAGTACTATCAGGTAATAATTTTATAGGGTCAGAAGAAAGTGCTTCAAATAATTCCATCACTATTTGTTGACCACGATACTCTTTGCGTTGAATCGATGTTTGTTTAATCACAAACTTAAATACAAAACGTTTAAATATTTGTAATACCTGTGCGCTTGTTTCGGGCAAGGTCGCATTATAGCGTAATAGTGGTTCATTAAAAGTAGTGTTGTGGCTAGTGTTAAGGTCGGTTAGTTCAATCGCGGTAATTAAGTAATTGACTAAATCTCCAATAACATCTTTTTGTAGGTGATGTTTATGGCTGAATAATTTTTCAGTTAGTCCCTTACAGAAGCTTTGTAACCAAATATCATCAATTAGCACTAACTTATTTACTACATGTTGTTCAAAATCATTAGGGCTGATCACTTGAGTGACTACGGCATCTTCTAAATCGTGAATACCGTAAGCGATATCGTCAGCAAGCTCCATTATTGAACAGTCTAATGACTTGTAATACGTTTTGGCGTGTTCGAGTTCATTACATGGTTGGCTTTGTTGTTGAAATAAGCTGCGATCGGCATCAGATAGTGGAGCTAGTACCCAATCAATAATATCTTGGTCATCGTCATATAACCCTTTAGGCGGGTGCCAAAGTGCGGACTTTAGTTGTCTAAAGTTAACAGGAACATCAGAGGTTAGTTGAGAGTGCAGTTTACTGAGTGTTTGCGGGTACTTCATTAACCCCAGTAGTGTTCTTCTCGTTAGGTTCATACCATAACTTTCACTAAAAGTTTCTAGTCGAGCAACAATCCTTAAGGTTTGTCCGTTTCCTTCAAAGCCTCCGTCGTTACGCATCATATAGTTTAATGCCACCTCACCACCATGACCGAAGGGCGGATGACCTATATCATGAGCTAAACAAATACTTTCAATTAAATTATCACTGTCGGGGAGTAAAGTATGACAAAGCTCAGGATATTTGTAACGTAACTGTGAAGTAATACCAGAGCCTATTTGAGCTGCTTCTAACGAATGAGTTAAGCGAGTTCGAAAAAAGTCACTGCCACGACTACCCATTATTTGTGTTTTTGATTGTAAACGCCTAAACGAAGCCGAGTGTAATATTCTGGCACGATCACGTTGAAATGGGGTTCGGTGATCTGCTTTGCGCGCCGTCACTTTTTCTAATCGTCGTGCAACCCAATATTTTTCAATTTTCATCCGTTATTACTTCCGTTAAATGAGCTTAGACAGTGACGCTTTGAAGTTAATAGCACCTGACACTGTGTTACTTATTGATAAATGTGGTCACAGAGTGTTTTCATAACTATTATTCAACATAGATTTCATTAATGTTACTATAGTTTTAACCTTAAACTTGTAGTGATTTCAGAGTCAACGTATATTTATTGAATGTTATACGCTTATATGAGAGCTTATAGTGAGGAGATATAGCTATTTTTACAACCAGATTCGTTGCCTTTTTATGTTTAAGTTGCTGTTTCACATTATTTTCTAGCTCTGTTAGTGCACTAACTCACGTTGAAAGAAGCATAGATTTGTCTGCGGGGTTATCAAAACCTCCTTTTGTCATTGCTAATGATAATGAAAACTCAGGTATTCAACTTGATGTTATTAGAGCTGCTTTTGCTACAGAGCAGCAAGGCGTTAATTTTATTCATGTTCCTTTAGCGCGTAGCTTCTCTAGTATTAATAAGTGGCACTTTGACGGGACAATTACGTTACCAACAACTCATCAGCGTGAAGACGTTTATTTATCTGACCCTTATATTGGTTATCAAAATGTTGTCATTACATTAGCAGAAGATAATATTGAGATTAATGATGTAAGTGATTTAGCTAATAAGAGAATTGTTGCTTTTCAAATGGCGAAAAACTTTTTAGGTCCTGATTATGTTAGTGCCGTCAATAAAGCACAAGATTATCGTGAGTTGGCCGATCAAATGAAGCAAATAGATATGCTGTTTTTTAAACGTACAGATGCTTTAGTGCTTGATATAAGTATATTTAAGTATTTTTTATTGCAGCATCATGGTGATAAATATAAGAAATCTTATATTGTGCATCAGATATTTAAACCAGTTAAGTATGGCGCTGGTTTTAAAAATAAAGCGGATAGAGATAAATTCAACCAAGGCTTAAAAGTGATAAAAGCTAACGGTACTTATCAGAAAATACTTGATAAATACCAACGCTAGCTTTTAATTAGTTATAACTAAACGGCTTCTTATGGTTATCGTTATTTATTAGCAATAAAAATAGCACGCTTAGGAGCAGGGTAGCCTTCTATCGTTTTAGTATTGTCATTAGGGTCAAGAAAGTCTTGGAGCGACTCTGTATCTATCCATGATGTTTTACGCTGTTCATCAAGGGCTGTTACGTCAATATTTACCATACGCACATTTGAAAAACCACAGCGCTCTAGCCAAGCACACATTGCCTTTCCACTGGGTAAAAACCAAACATTACGCATTTTAGCATAACGCTCACCAGGTACTAATACGGTATTTTCATCCCCATCAACAATTAATGTTTCTAATACTAACTCTCCGCCTTTAACCAGCTGGGCTTTAAGTTGGTATAAAAAATCAATAGGTGAGCGGCGATGATAAAGTACACCCATTGCAAAAACCGTATCGAATGCGGCTAACTCAGGAAGTTGCTCAACTCCTAACGGTAGTAAGTTAACTTGAGGATCGTTAATGAAGTGTTGTACTGCGTTAAACTGCATTAAAAATAGTTGGGTAGGATCAACACCAACAACAAATTCAGCGCCAGCACCACGCATACGCCATAAGTGATAACCACTACCACAGCCAATATCGAGCACATATTTCCCTGTTAAGTCAGCAATATGTGGTGCTAAGCGATCCCACTTAAAATCGCTTCGCCACTCAGTATCTATATGTAAACCATGTATATGGTAAGGCCCTTTGCGCCAAGGCTTAAATTTTTTCATTAGGTTTTCAAGGCGTTTGAATTCGCCCTCGGTAAAGTCACCTAATTCACCTACTTTTACTGTACTTTGTAAATCAACAGTTGCCCCGTTTTTAGTTGTTGGTAAAGCATCTAAGGTTTTTTGCCAATGTTGATATTCACCATGTAAATTATTATTATGCCAATCGCTTAATTGAGCAGGTAAGCTTGTTAGCCAGTGGCTTAAACGGTTAGTGGCTATTTGTTGATAAAAAGTATTAAAACGGGTCATAAGTATTAAATTAAGGCCTTAGTTGGTGAATAGCGTTATATTGGAGGTAGTGCTAATTGAGCACTATTTTATTGCAACAAACGAGGTAAAGTTGAAGCACTGAAACCAGGGAGAAATATGATTAAAACCTGCATTTGTTAAACGCTCTGTATGTACTTCAATAGTATCGGTTAGCATCACTTTTTCTAATGCGCTACGCTTTTGCGCAACCTCTAGTTCACTGTAACCATTATCACGTTTGAATTTGTGATGAAGATCTATAAGTAGCTCATCTATTTTATTATCGCCCTTAGCTATTTTCTCAGATAATACTAATAAGCCACCGGGTAACATACCTTGTGATATTTTATTGAGTAACGCTTGGCGTTGTTCTTTTTCAATAAATTGCAGGGTGAAATTTAAAACCACCATAGAAGCATTATTAATATCAATATCTTGAATATTACCTTCAACAATTGTAACGGGAGTTTTTCCTTTAAACGCATCTACATGCATTTTACAGCGCTTCACCATATCGGCTGAGTTATCGACCCCAATAATTTGACAATTATCGGCGTTAACCCCCTTACGCATAGCAAGTGTGGCAGCACCGAGTGAGCAACCTAAGTCGTAAATATTGGTATTTTTTTGGACAAACTGTTGGCTAAGTCGACCTATTGTGTCGATAATAGTGTTATAACCGGGTACTGAGCGGGCAATCATATCTGGAAAAACTTCCACTACTTGCGCATCAAAAGCAAAGTCTTTTACTTGTTTGTGTGCTTTAGAGTAAATTAAATCAGTGTCAGAATGATGCATAGTGTTAGTACCTAGAGAAAATAATGGTTATTTTAACTGATCTCACTGGCAAGGCTATATTTATAGGGTTTTTTTTGAAAAAAATTTATCAATGTAATAGTAAAAAAAGTGCAATCATGCTGTTACTCTTTGTTGCTTTAGGCTTTTTTAGTTTAAGTAAACAATCATATGCACTAGCTACTGAGCCATTTTCAGGCACTGAACTTGACTTATCAAAGCCGTTAACTATTGCGGTTAATCGCACTTCTGCTCCTTATCATTATGTTAACAGTGAAGGAGAGGTCGCTGGTATCATGCCTGACTTATGGCGGTTATGGGCTAAAAAGCAACAAGTTGAGATAGAGTTTGTGGTAATGCCATGGAGTGATACCTTAACCAGTGTTGGCGAGAGCAAAGTGGATATTCATGCTGGTTTGTCTATTGTTGATAGTCGAAAGCAGTATTTAAGATTTTCTACACCTCATTTTCCTATTTATATGTATTTTTATGTCAATAAAAAACTTCATGAGGTTAATAAGATAAATGACTTAGCACCATATACGGTTGGTGTTGTGAAAAACTCAGCACAGCCTGAGATGCTAGCTAAAAGCTATCCGTGGTTACCATTAAGGCCTTATATTAATCGTTATGCTGTTTACCAAGCGGCATTACAAGGTGAAATCTTTGTATTCACAGGCATGGAGAAACTCTCTGATGCTTATCCTGAGCATGATCGACTAACGGGGATGTTTCCTGCCTATAAAACAATACGCTACCAGCAAGGTGATTACGCTGTTGCTGTCGCCAAAGATAACAAAGTATTAATGAGCTTTATTGAGGAAGGGTTTGCTA
Source organism: Colwellia asteriadis (assembly GCF_039523295.1). Lineage (NCBI taxonomy): Bacteria > Pseudomonadati > Pseudomonadota > Gammaproteobacteria > Alteromonadales > Colwelliaceae > Colwellia > Colwellia asteriadis. The sequence goes on from NZ_BAAAFA010000010.1 coordinate 46,469, forward strand.
AAATAGACCCAGAAGAAAAAGCAACGATTGAACGAAAGTGGTTGGGGATTGAAAAAAAGAAAAACAGTTTACTTGTTGCTTTTGATCCGAATTATGCACCTTATATGGCACTTAGCCCGTTAGGAAAACCTCAAGGCTTATTAATTGATATATGGCGTTTATGGTCAAAAAATACCGGCATAGCGGTTGAGTTTGTCGCAAGAGAAATTACTAATGATGTTAACTTGGTTCAGCAAAATAAAGTTGATGTGCTGCTTGCTTATCCCGAGGTAGCTACTCCGCCCAGCAATACGTTATTTACTCAGCCTATTTATCAAGGCAAAATGAAAACTTATATAGCGAAAACTTTTCTTGATACTACTACAGATAATAGTGTTGAAGTAAGTTCGCTAGAGGAGCTTTCTCAGCGTTACCCGAATAAAGTGATTGGTGTATGGCAGCAGAGCTCATTTAAAGATAAATTAAATGAACTCTATCCAGCACTCAATATTCGTTATTTCAACACCGTACCTGAAATACTTAAAGCGATAGAAGATAACGAAATATCGGCAATGATTGGGCTTGAAGATATATTAAGTACCCGCCTTATTCAAAATAACTTACAAGCACAGTTTTACCACATTGAACAACCAGATTTTATGCTTGATTTATCGCCATTAATACATGTGAATAATGCGAAATTGGCTCGTATTATTAATGATGGGTTTAAAGGTCTGGATATCAAAAATCTTGTCGCTTTGGAAAAACGCTGGTTAAACGGTGGTGAGCATTATTACCAACGACAGGCTAAAAAAGTGACCTTAAGCGCACAAGAACAAGAATTTTTAGCGAACTATAAAACAGTTAATTTCGGATTAATTAAAGACTTATCTCCAGTAGAGTCAATAAATGAGCGAGGTGATTTTGTTGGGATTAATCGCGATATTATTAACCTAATCAGTCAGCGCACTGATATTAAGTTTAACTATGTGGCTTATGACTCTTGGCAACAATTATACCAAGCATTATTGGATAATAAGGTGGATATGCTTGCCAGTATTACTCCAACGGAGCAGCGCGAGAAAGAAATATTATTTAGCGAAAGCTATTGGAAAATGCCTTGGGTTATTCTTCATCAACAAAAAACAGGTAAACAATTAAGCTTAAAAGATTTTTATGGTAAGAGTCTCGCTATTGTTAAAGGCTATTATTTAATAGGGATGTTACGAGAACAATACCCGTTAATTAACTTTAAGTTAGTTGATAATCGAGAACAAGCTGTGGTTGCTATGCAGCAAGATATAGTGGCAGGGTTTGTAACTACCATGGCATCAGCAACGCAGTTACTTAAAAAAGAGCATTTAGTACCGTTAATGATCTCAGTAGTAGAAGAGGTTAATTTAGACATAAGTCATTTTGGTATTAACAACCAACTTCCTTTATTACAAAGTATTATAAATAAAGGCTTACTGAGTATTAGCGAGCGAGAAACTCAGGCTATTTACGATGCTTGGTTTAGCGTATCAATAAATACGGGCTTAAACAAAAAAATGGTGATGCAGGTTGCCGCGCAAGTTGGTGTTATTATTTTATTTGTTTTAGTGGTTATTGTTATGTGGAACCGGCGCTTGCAAGTAGAAATTAAACGCCGAGAACAATTAGAAAAAATAATGAAGCATATGGCCACTCATGATGAGCTAACGGGGCTGGCAAATAGAGTGCTACTTAAAGATCGCTTAAATTCAGCGATAGCCTTTCATCAAAGGCAGCAATTAAAAATAGCCGTATTATTTATTGATTTAGATGGCTTTAAAAGTATTAATGACAATTATGGCCATGATGTTGGTGATGAACTTTTACAAGAAGTAGCCTCTCGTTTAAAAGGGTGCGTGCGAGAGTCTGACACTATAGTACGCTTTGGCGGCGATGAATTCGTTTTACTGTTAACTGGGCTACATAGTAATAATGAGGCAGCATATGTTGCCGAAAAAGTTCTGAGGTTAATGCAGGCAGAGTTTACTCTATCAACAGATAGCGCTTATATTGGTTGCAGTATTGGTATTGCTGTTTATCCAGAGGACGGAGTTGATGATAATGAGCTACTCAAAGTTGCAGATACGTTAATGTATAAAGTAAAAGCAGCAGGTAAAAATCATTATATGTTCAATTAAACTCACCTTGCTAATATGTTAAACGACACGATGACAGTTAACTTAAACGTCGATTGACGATAGACGGGTGACATTAACAATCTTTGCTTTATAATATGCGAAAAATTATCATAACGAGCAGTACAATATCTCTATTTGTACCTTAGTGTTCGTTAATTATTTCGATACAAACGTAAGGCAAAAATACATGCGCAGTCTTTATTGTGGTGAGGTTAATGAATCTCACATTGGTCAAGAAGTTACTTTATGTGGTTGGGTTAATAAACGTCGTGATTTAGGCGCGGTTATATTTTTAGATTTACGCGATCGAGAAGGCCTTGTTCAAGTTGTCTATGATCCTGATTTACCTGAGGTCATTAAAAAAGCCAATACCTTACGTAATGAATTTTGTGTGCAAGTTAAAGGTAAAGTACGTGCTCGTCCAGAAGGGCAAATCAATAAAGGCATGAAAACGGGCGGTATTGAAGTTCTCGGTTTAGAGCTAACCATTTTAAATAAATCGGCACCATTACCACTTGATCCAAATCAGAAAAATTCAGAAGAACAACGTTTAAAATATCGTTATTTAGACTTACGCCGTAGTGAAATGACGGATCGTTTGCGTTTTCGCGCAAAGGTAACATCAGCGGTTCGTTCATCACTTGAATCACAAGGCTTTCTAGACATTGAAACGCCAATTTTGACAGCGGCAACTCCAGAAGGCGCACGTGATTACTTAGTGCCAAGTCGTACACATAAAGGCCAGTTTTTTGCATTGCCACAATCACCACAATTGTTTAAACAATTGTTAATGATGTCTGGCATGGAGCGTTACTATCAAATCGTTAAGTGTTTCCGTGATGAAGATTTGCGTGCAGATAGACAGCCTGAATTTACACAAATAGATATTGAAACCTCATTTATGAGCAGCGATCAAGTAATGGAAGTTACTGAAAAAATGATCCGTGAGTTATTTTTAACCATGCTTGATGTTGATTTAGGTGACTTCCCTCGTATGCCTTATTCAGAGGCAATGACACGTTTCGGTAGCGATAAACCAGACTTACGTAACCCATTAGAAATTGTTGATGTTAACGACATCTTAAAAGATGTTGATTTTAAAGTTTTCTCAGGCCCTGCCAATGACGATAAAGGTCGTGTTGCCGTTATTTGTGTACCTGATGGAGCATCGAAATTTTCACGTAAAGGTCTTGACGAATTAACTAAATTTGTTGGCATTTACGGCGCTAAAGGTATGCCTTGGTTAAAAGTAAATGATCGAGATGCTGGTCTTGAAGGTTTACAGTCACCTATCTTGAAATTCTTAACTGAAGAAGCAGTTAACACTTTATTAGATCGCGTTAACGCCAAAACAGGGGATATTATTTTCTTTGGCTCTGATACTTATAATGTGGTAACAGAATCATTAGGTGCTTTACGTTTGAAGTTAGGTGAAGACTTAGATTTATTACAAGGTGAATGGAAACCATTATGGGTTGTTGACTTCCCGATGTTTGAAGAGGTTGATGGTCATATGCATGCTATCCATCACCCATTTACAGCACCTACTAATTTAACCGCAGCAGAATTAGAGGCTAACCCTGTTGGCGCTTTATCTGATGCTTACGACATGGTATTAAACGGTTGTGAATTAGGTGGTGGTTCGGTACGTATTCATAATCAAGATATGCAAGCAGCAGTTTTTAGAATTTTAGGTATTAGCGACGAAGAAGCTCAAGAGAAATTTGGTTTCTTACTTGAAGCACTACAATATGGTGCGCCGCCACACGCAGGTTTAGCGTTTGGTTTAGACCGTTTAGTGATGTTAATGACGGGGGCTTCATCAATTCGTGATGTTATGGCTTTCCCTAAAACAACAACTGCAGCGTGTCCATTAACTAATGCACCAGGTAATGCAAACCCAGAGCAATTAGTTGAATTAGGTGTAGCGGTTATCCCAGCAGCAAAAAATGAAGAGCCTAGCGAATAAACGACGCTCCTCTTTAAATAGAAATAAATCATAATTTGTATTAGTCACTAAGACAGTTATGGCAATATAATGCAGCGAGAACATTAAGTTTTAGCTGCATTTTTTATAACTTAAAACATGCCGCTTAATAAAAGGTTAGCCATTGACTATTATTTTAGGGATTGACCCTGGCTCCCGTTTTACCGGGTACGGCGTTATCAAACAAGAGAAACGAGGTTTTAGTTACTTAGGGAGTGGTTGTATCAAAGCCCTTAGTCAGGGAGAAGATCTTGCTTCGCGTCTGCAAACTATTTTTGCTGGCGTTTCAGAAATTATCTTACAGTTTCAACCAGACACGTTTGCCATTGAGCAGGTTTTTATGGGCGTGAACCCTGGGGGAGCCTTAAAACTAGGTCAAGCCCGCGGGGTAGCTATTGTGGCGGCAACGAATGTCGGTTTACCCATTGCTGAATATTCAGCACGGCAAATAAAACAAGCCGTTGTTGGTACGGGCGCTGCAGATAAAAATCAAGTACAGCATATGGTTAAAAATATGCTTAAGCTTCCAGGTACTCCACAAGCTGATGCTGCCGATGCTCTCGCGGTTGCGTTGTGCCATGGTCATAGTCATATTAATATTGCGCGACTATCCGGGCAAGCCAGTAAAACAGTACGTGGCCGACTGCGCTAATACTTTAAGAATGATTTATTAAAAATATTGTAGCGTCTTTACTGTATATATATATAGTGTTATTATTTTTTCACTAAAGAAATAATAATAGGTCTTCGTTGTGATTGGACGTTTACGCGGTACTTTAGCTGAGAAGCTGCCCCCTGAAATTTTAATTGAATGTGCTGGCGTTGGTTATGAAGTTACCATGCCAATGACAAGCATTTATGCACTACCTGAACTTGAGCAACAAGCGACAATTTACACGCATTTTGTGGTGCGCGAAGATGCTCAACTACTTTATGGTTTTGCTAATAAAGTTGAGCGTAAGTTATTTCGCTTACTTATTAAAGTGAATGGCGTAGGCCCTAAATTGGCACTAGCAATATTATCATCGATGTCTGCTGATCAGTTTGTCAGTTGCGTAAGACATGATGATGTTAGTGCTATTGTTAAAATACCAGGAGTGGGTAAAAAAACTGCTGAGCGTCTATTAATTGAAATGCGAGACCGCTTAAAAGATTGGCAAGTACAAAAGCCTATTATTGATGATAGTATGCCAGAGCAATTGTTAGCGCAATTTTCAGGTGAAAATGGTTTTGAAGATACCTTTGTTAATGATGAAAAAGGTGATGCGATTAATGCATTATTATCACTAGGTTATAAACAGGCACAAGCAGATAAAGCGGTAAAATCTGTTTATCAAAAAGGGATGGTCAGTCAAGACATTATCCGTGACGCCCTTAAATCGATGTTATAAAAATTGCCATGTGCCAGCTATAAATGATGCTGAGTATAATGAACATAATAGGAAAATAGAGCTACATGATAGAAGCTGATCGTTTAATAGAGCCCATAGCTACCATTGAAGATGAAAGTGTTGATCGCGCTATTCGTCCTAAGATGTTGCAAGACTATACAGGTCAAGCTCATGTAAAAGCACAAATGGAAATTTTTATTCCCGCAGCTAAAAATAGAGGCGAGCCACTCGATCATTTACTTATTTTTGGGCCCCCAGGTTTAGGTAAAACCACCTTGGCAAATATTGTTGCCAATGAAATGGAAGTGAATATTCGTACCACTTCAGGACCCGTATTAGAAAAAGCAGGGGACTTAGCGGCATTACTGACTAATCTTGAAGAAAACGACATTTTATTTATTGATGAAATACATAGATTAAGCCCTGTTGTTGAAGAAATTCTTTACCCCGCCATGGAAGATTACCAATTAGATATTATGATTGGTGAAGGGCCAGCAGCACGTTCCATAAAATTAGATCTACCGCCATTTACGCTAATTGGCGCGACCACACGAGCAGGGGCGTTAACTTCACCTTTACGAGACCGTTTTGGCATAGTGCAGCGTTTAGAGTTTTATAATGTGGAAGATTTAACGAGTATTGTCAGTCGCTCGGCGCACTTTCTTAATTTAAATTTAGATGATGATGGGGCTTTTGAAGTAGCAAGACGATCTCGTGGTACACCTCGTATTGCTAACCGTTTATTAAGGCGAGTACGAGACTACGCAGATATAAAAACTCAAGGAGTCGTTAATCGAGCAACTGCTGCTGCCGCGCTTGATATGCTTGAGGTCGATAATGAAGGTTTTGATATTATGGACCGTAAATTATTACATGCCATTATTGATAAGTTTATGGGCGGCCCTGTTGGTCTTGATAATGTTGCCGCCGCCATTGGTGAAGCACGTGAAACTATTGAAGATGTTTTAGAGCCCTTTTTAATTCAGCAAGGCTTTTTACAGCGAACGCCGCGAGGGCGTATTGCTACCGATAGAGCCTACCAACACTTTGGCATTGAGCGTTCGCCGTCACAATAGCTATTTTGAACTGAAGCTAATCTATTGCAAATGAACTCAAGGTGCTTGGTGATTTAAATAGTAGCTCGAGATGAATTTATTATCCCGAGTTTAGGTTATTTATGACCGCGGCTTTTCCATGCTTTAATTACACTATAACGCCATAAACTTTGAATACCAAAATAGCCAAGCACAGAAAAAACAATGGCTAAAAATAAGCAACCTACAAAAAAGGCAGGCCCAATAGTCGATAAACTATCAACAACCCACTGCCAATTTGCTTCAAAAGCAAATTTTCTTTCGGGTACGGCTAATAATAATGTTCCAACTAAGTAACAGGCATAAAAAATAACTGGCATAGTTAATGGGTTAGTTAGCCACACTAAAGCAATTGAAAGCGGTAAATTTGCATGAAATATTATGGCGCCGCCTGCAGCGAGTACCATTTGAAATGGTACGGGTATAAACGCAAAAAATAAGCCTATCGCAAAAGCTTTTGCTACCGAGTGACGATTTAAATGCCAAAGATTAGGATTGTGCAGTAAATCTCCGAACACTTTTAAATACTTATTATCTCTGATGGTTTGATGATCAGGCATAAAACGTTTAATAGTCTTTTTTGGCATAAATTATCTAAAGTCCTTTAAAGCGCCAATGTCGTGAAATAGTGATTATTCTACTATCCTTTATGTAGCTTAAATACAAAGGATTAAGTTGCACTATGGATTGGTGGCTTATTACATTTTTTATCGGTGCACTATTGTCACTATTTTTACCAATAGTGCCAGCGCTTTTTCAGCTATTTTGTCTTCTTTTGTTCGCATTAGTGTTTTTTTATTATAAACCGTTGCGTACAAGCTCTGGTTTATTGTTTGCAATGTGCTGGGTTTTACTACACGCTTGGCATTATCAGCATCAATTACCGTCTGAGCTGGTGAGCATGATGCACGATAAGCAAAGTATGTTGATTCAAGCTGAAATATTGAATTTACAACAACCATCACAAGTAAATGAGCTGCAAAAAAATAACCTAACTCAGTCTGGCAAACAACGCTTAAGTAAATCACCCGCACGTAAACTGAATGTCAAAGTGTTAAATGTTAATGGTACCACGTTACAACAACATTTTATCGCAAGACTTAGCTTGGCAAATGAAAAAATTAATATGTTTAACCCCTTGGCTCAAGGACAAGTTATTGAGCTGACGGTAAAGCTAAAACCTGCCCATGGCTTGGCAAACCTAGGGGGCTTTAATTATCAAATGTGGCTGAAAAGTCAAAATATTGCGGCAACAGGTTATGTCACAGCACCCAAGAAAATTGTTAGTCAGACCTACAATACAAACCCAGCAGCATATCAGTTAAGCGGTAACGCTTCTTTTCGGCAGCAATTATTTACTCAATATAAAAGTCTTTTACCTGAACATCAGCTCTCACCTTTATTGTTGGCTCTAGGGTTTGGTGAACGTAGCGAGCTCACGCCTGAGCATTGGCAGCTATTGCAAGCAACAGGCACAGGTCACTTAATTGCAATTTCAGGCTTACACATTGGCTTAGTCGCTAGTAGTGGATTTTTTATGGTGATGTTTATTATACGAATATTACCTCAACGTGCTTTGCTTTCACTCGGCGCTAATAGCATTGGATTTCAGCAACGTAATAGCCGTTATTTAGCAGTCGGCTTTAGTGTTTTATTGGCGTTTTTTTATGGTTATTTAGCGGGTTTTTCATTACCGACACAGCGAGCTTTAGTGATGTTACTTTTGTACTGGTTGAGCCGGCTATGTTTTATCAAATTATCACTTATACGCTGGGTTCTAATGACTTTATTTGTTTTAGTTATGATTAGCCCATTTAGTTTATTCACCGCCAGTTTTTGGTTATCGGTGTATGCGGTGGTAATTATTTTTTTTACCTTATGGCGATTTCGTTATTATTTACAGGGGGGTCATAGCTTCATTCGCTTTGTTAAAGGTTTAGTTGTTATTCAATTAAGTCTAACTTTATTGATATTGCCCGTTGCAGCTGTGTTTTTTCAAAAAGTATCAACAGTGGCATTATTTGCGAACCTGTTAGCTGTTCCTTGGATGAGCTTATTTACGATACCGTTAACCTTACTTTCTGTTGTGGTGATGTTAATTGAAAGTTTTTTTGCTGTATTCTTTGTAGAGCCAGTAAGTTACCAGTTCTCAAAAGGGTTGATTTCATTAAGTACAGATTCACTCGCTTTTTTATGGCAATGGCTTAGTTATTTAGCAGACGTTAATTACTCGACCATTAATGTTTCGTTAACAGAGCAAATACTTATAATCTTGTGTGGCGGCTTGGCATTATGGTTTATGTTTTTTAGTCGCACGGGTAGTCGTCCAAGGTTATTTATTTACGCTACTTTACTGGTTAGTGTTGTCTGTTATCGCTTTTTGTTCACGCCTTTATTAAATAAAGCTGAGGCTGCTCAACATAACCAGCAACCGTGGCAAGTTATTATGTTTGATGTCGGCCAAGGCTTATCGCTATTGTTACAGCGCAATCAACACGCTATTTTATATGATACCGGCGCGGCTTATCCAAGCGGTTTTAATATGAGTGAGGCGGTAATATTACCGTATTTGCAATATGCCAATATTAGCGTACTAGATAAGGTTATTTTAAGTCATAGCGATAATGATCATGCAGGGGGCTTATTATCGTTGTCTCAAGGTGTCGCTATTAAACAATTAGTTACTAATGATGCCGGCATTGCTGAACAATTTAATGATGCTAAAAATAATCATACTCAAGCAGTTGTTCGTGAACCAACTACAGTGAAAAAAATAGCATCCTGTCATCAAGGAAGTAGCTTTTCGTGGCAAGGCTTGCGTTTTGATATTTTATCACCGCTAGCCTCTATTCATAATACTAAGCAAAGTAATGATAACTCTTGTGTCATTTTAATTTCAGATGGGAGAGTACGGGTTTTATTGACCGGAGATATTTCAAATAAGGTAGAGAAGCAGTTATTGCAACAATACCCTAAACTTAATACGCAAATATTAGTTGCTCCGCATCATGGCTCGAAAACTTCATCAAGCCAATCATTTTTACAGCAGTTGTCACCTGAAATATCTTTAGTGAGTGCCGGTTTTCTCAATCGCTGGCATATGCCTGTTAATGAGGTTGTTGAACGATATCAAGATATTAACAGTCCGTTATTAAATACCGCTATTTCAGGACAAATTATAGTAACTATTTACAAAGACGATATTACCGTACAAAGCTACCGTGAACATTTACGTCCTTTTTGGTTTGCTAATTAATTAGTTGGTTGTCGAGCTAAATCACGGTAAAATCAAGATGTTTAATAGTAAAAGGCTAAAAAAGCAGTATTAAAAAACAGTATTAACTTTAGCCTAGCCGAAGCTGATTTTATTTAAGCTTAATTCAATTAATGTCGTTTAAGTCGCTAATGTAATTATGGCGCAAATATATGGTAACGTTCTGTGCTAAAAACATTAATAGTAGTGACTAATTTACCTTCAAGTTCCTCAAGAGTATTATAATCAATGACCCAATCTTCTTCAGAGCCATCAGAGCCATCAGAGACATTAACTCTCACTCCTGCGAATACATGGCAAAATTTTAAACGACTATTAACTTACGCTAAGCCTTATAAACTGGGCTTTATTGCGGCAATTATTGGCATGCTTGGCTATGCCGCCATTGATGTGTATTTTTTATCTAAATTAGAGCCACTTATTGATGAAGGCTTAAAAGGTACTAACCCTGAGTTTATGAAATGGGCGCCTATTTTCGTCGTAGTTGCGTTTATTATTCGTGGTTGCTTTCATTTTGTTGCTACCTATTGCCTTGGTTGGGTAGGTAATCATGTTGTTAATGATTTAAGACAAAAGTTATTTGAACATATTATGAGAATGCCTGTTGCCTTTCATGATAAAGAGTCGACCGGCTCACTTATTTCTAAGTTAACTTTTGACACTGAGCAAGTGCTTAATTCAGTAAGTAAATCAATTTTAACTATTGTACAGCAAAGCGCCTTTGTTATTGGTTTATTGGGTTTAATGTTTTATAAAAGCTGGCAACTATCGGTAATATTTTTACTGATTACTCCTATTATTGCCGTCATTGTAGTCATGGTTTCCAAGCGTTTTCGCCAAGTCAGTAAAAAAATCCAAGGTGCTATGGGCGAGGTAACTACGGCTGCAGAGCAAACCTTTAACGGTCATAAAGTTGTGCTTACTTTTGATGGTCAACAACGTGAATCTGAGCGCTTTAGTCAAATTAATAAGCATAATCGTCAACAACGTATGAAGCTTTTAGCAACTAAGGCTGCTAGCGTTCCTATTATTCAAATTATTGCCTCATTTGCGCTGGCATTTGTCTTTTATGCCGTAACGTCTGAAACGTTAAAAGAGAGTATTTCTCCGGGGATATTCGTTAGTATTATTACTTACATGGTTATGTTGCTTAGACCACTGAAGCTGTTAACCAATGTGAATAGTGAATTCCAACGAGGTATGGCCGCTTCGGTCAGTATTTTTGCGGTACTTGACCAAAATAAAGAGCAAGATAATGGCACCAAAGAAATTGTTCGGGCGAAAGGACAGCTTGATTTCAATCAGGTAGATTTTGCTTATGAAGGGGCTGATAAACTTGCGCTTCATAATGTTAATTTAAGTTTAGCACCGGGAGAAACATTAGCTTTAGTTGGTCGCTCTGGTAGCGGTAAATCAACAGCAAGCGCTTTATTGTTGCGCTTTTATGATGCAAGTGCCGGTGAGATATTAATTGATGGCGTTAATATTAATCAGTACAAATTAAAAGACTTACGTAATCAATTTGCTTATGTATCGCAACAGGTGGTGTTATTTAACGATACCTTAGCAAAAAATATTGCTTACGGTAAACCTGACGCCAGTGAAAGCGATATCATTGCAGCAGCTAAAAGCGCCCATGTAATGGAGTTTGCACAAAATATGGAGCAAGGAATTCATACTAATATTGGTGAAAATGGTGCCTTACTTTCAGGCGGACAACGACAGCGTGTTGCTATTGCTCGCGCTTTATTATGTGATGCACCGTTTTTAATTTTAGATGAGGCGACGAGTGCTTTAGATACCGAGTCTGAACGTCATATTCAAGATGCGTTACAAACATTACAAAAGAATCGTACTTCTATTGTTATTGCACATCGTTTATCCACCATAGAAAACGCCGATAAAATTGTGGTGATGGATCAAGGAGAAATTATTGAGCAGGGCGATCATCAAAGCTTACTCGCTAAAAATGGCGCTTACGCACAATTACATAACTTTCAATTCGACTCATAATGGTTATGTGCTTTTATAAACCTTTTTTACACATGATAAATAACTGATATGCGCTTAATTGAAAAAGTATGGTTTCGTGGGCATCCTGCAAAATGGTTACTTGTGCCGCTATTACTGCCGTTAACCTTATTATTTTATTTTATAAGTGCTTTACGACGCGCATTATTTACTGTTGGTTTGAAAAAATCAGTTACCTTAACGGCACCTGTTATTGTTGTCGGTAATATTGGCATTGGCGGCAATGGTAAAACACCGATGGTTATTTACCTTGTTGAATTAACACGTCAATTGGGTTTTAAACCTGGCGTGATATCGCGCGGCTATGGCGGTAATGCGCCACATTACCCTTACTTACTTAAAGAAGATACCAGCGCAAATATTGCAGGCGATGAGCCAGTATTAATTCATCAACGTTGCCAAGTACCTGTTGCCGTTGGTAGCAATAGAATTGCCAGCGCCCAACTACTGATTGAACAAGGCTGTAATGTCATTATTAGTGATGATGGTTTACAACATTATCGCTTAGCGCGAGCATTAGAGCTGATAGTTGTTGATGCTAAACGGTTATTTGGTAATGGTTTTTTGCTGCCTGCGGGTCCTTTACGTGAGGGAAGGTGGCGCTTAAATAAAAGTGATTTAGTTATTTTTAATGGCAGCCCAAATACAGAACTTTGGCCAAGAAAATTAACCACTCCCAATGCTATTATGCAGTTAACAGCTAAAGTTGTGTGTAATATTAAAACGGGTGAACGCATTACGCTTAGTACTTTCGTACAAAACAACCCTCAAGTAAATGCTATTGCTGGTATTGGTGATCCACAACGATTTTTTGATACTTTATCAGCACAACAATTATGCTTGAATAATACGCAAAGCTTTGTCGATCATCATGCTTTTTGTCTTGATGATTTTAGCCATTTTAACGATAATATCCCGCTATTAATGACGGAAAAAGATGCGGTGAAATGTTATGGTTTTAGTCAGGCGCATTGGTGGTATTTACCTGTCGATACTCGCTTTTCAGCAATAGAACAGCAAAAAATAACCGAACTGTTAATCACCAAATTAGCCGTTTAAGTACATTATTTACGTAAACCTATTTGAGAGAAAAATCATGGCCTTTGATACAAAATTAATGGAAATCCTCGCTTGTCCTGTGTGTAAAGGCAAACTTGATTATGATAAAGCTGCCCAAGAGCTTATTTGTAAGTTTGACCGTCTTGCTTACACCATAGATAAAGGGATTCCTGTACTGCTAGAAAGTGAAGCACGTACCGTGCCTTACGAAGATAACAATCAGGCTAACACTTCAAATGAACAAGGTGCATAAATGTCAGTAAATCAAGCCATGAGTGATAAGTCCAAAAACAGTATTACCAACAATGCTGATTTTGTTGTGGTGATACCTGCAAGATATGAGTCATCAAGACTACCCGGTAAAGTATTGGCTGATATTCAAGGTAAGCCGATGATTCAATGGGTTGTTGAAAAGGCGCAACAAAGCGGAGCCCGACAGGTCATCGTTGCTACAGATAACGACGAAGTCGCTGGTGTTGTTAACGCTTTTGGTGGTGAAGTGTGTAAAACCCGAGCTGACCATCAATCAGGTACTGAGCGTTTAGCTGAGGTCATGGCGTTATACCAATTTAGTGATGACGAAATCATTGTAAATGTTCAAGGTGATGAGCCTTTTATTCCTCCTGAAAATATTGCTCAGGTTGCTAATAATTTAGCGAACCAAAAGCAAAGTGGACAAGTAGCACGCATGTCGACACTAGCGATTAATATTACTACGGTTGAAGAGGCGTTTAACCCTAATGCGGTTAAAGTGTTAACGGATAAAGACGGTTACGCTTTATATTTTTCACGTGCGACTATTCCTTATGATCGCGAGCGTTTTTTAACAAGTACGGCCAATACTAATAAAAATATCACAGCGATAGGCGATTTTTATCTACGTCATGTTGGTATTTATGCTTACCGCGCTGCTTTTATTAAAGATTATGTGAGTTGGCCTGCAAGTGCCTTAGAGCAAATCGAAGCGTTAGAGCAATTACGTGTGCTTTATCAAGGTGAAAAAATACATGTTGCCGTCGCTAATCGTCATGTTCCGGTAGAAGGCGTTGATACCCCTGAAGATTTAGCAAAAGCAAGAGCTTATGCTGCTACGTTAACGACATAACTGAGCGAAAGCGCATAGCTAATTCCCGACGACATTTACCTGGCAATATTGATAAGAGAAAATTATGTACACAGTAAATTTAAATGACATGACTCAACAAGAGTTTTTAGACAAATACTGGCAAAAAAAACCAGTAATTATTCGCCAAGGCTTTAAGAACTTTCAAGATCCTATTTGCGCTGATGAAGTTGCAGGTTTAGCCATGGAAGCAGAGGTTGAGTCTCGCTTAGTACATAAAGAGGGCGATAAATGGCAAGCGGCTTTTGGCCCTTTTGAAAGCTATGAACACCTAGGCAGTGAAAATTGGTCTTTGGTTGTGCAAGCATTAGATAATTTCTCAGAAGAAGCGGCTGAAATGATTGAGGCTTTTCGCTTTTTACCGCATTGGCGCTTAGATGATTTAATGGCAAGTTTTGCCACTCCTGGTGGTAGTGTTGGTCCTCATATGGATAATTACGATGTATTTATTTGTCAAGGCTCAGGCAAGCGTCGCTGGCGTGTTGGCGATCGTGGTGAGCATGTTGAGTTTGCAGCACATGAATCATTACTTCATGTAGAGCCTTTCGACGCCATTATTGATGACGTGTTAGAAGCGGGTGATATCGTTTATATTCCGCCAGGTTTTCCTCATGAAGGTGTTTCACTAGACACCTCAATGAGCTTCTCAATAGGTTTTAGGGCTAATTCTGGCGTTAGCTTGATGAGCGCCTTTGCTGACCACTTAATTGATAATGATTTAGGTAAAGCGTTATTAACCGACCCAGATCGCCAAGTGGTAGAGCATAGCGGTGAAATATCTAATAACGATTTTGAAAGCCTTAAGGGACAGCTGCAAGGTTTGCTCGATAATAAAGATGTACTGAAAGGCTTCTTAGGTAACTTTTTAACGGCAGCTAAACACGAATTAGATATTATGCTACCTGATGAGCCGTTTGACTTAACTGAGGTAAGTAACTTATTAACAAGCCATGCTATTAAACGTCTTGGCGGTTTACGTGCTTTTTATTTTGAAGATACCGTTGAGCAAGGCACTTGCTATATTAATGGCACTGAACTTGAGTTTTGCCAAGATATTGCTCCAGGTGTCAAACTCTTGTGTAATCAAAGCATGATTTTTCCTGATGATTTAGGTGACATGGCATATAACGCGGCTTTTGTTGAGTTAGTCGCATTATTGCTAAACCAAGGCTATTGGTATTTAGCCGAAGCAGAGTAGCTCGTTATTTAACCTATTTATTTAAAAATCAGGCTTTGGCCTGATTTTTTCTTTAAGGAATTTAGTTTATGCAGGTCTTTTATAATCTTTATTTTTCTTGTAAGGTACTGTTGTTACTTAGCTTTATGTTGGCTTCGTTTGATGTGAAATCTATCAATAACGAGCAAGATGTTGAAGTAAATAAAAAGATAAAGTCAAAAACTCGCGATATTAGTCACCTTATGAGCAAAAGTGTTTTTATGTCTTACCAAGATGTTGCTGACTTTATTGAGCACTCGCCTAAAGTAACCGTTATTGTACCGGCAGCAGCGCAAGATAAAGCTGAATACGGCAACAATGTAATGAAATCATTAACGGGTACTGATTGTGATCGCGATGGGAAAATGGACGACAATAAAACTTGTAATGCAGTTTATTTAAAACTTTGGCTAAAGTATGGTCGTTAATGAACTTATCATGCTCATTAACGTCAGAAGCATCATTAAGTGATACTTGTACAATATAACTCTATAACTAATCCCTCTTTTAAGGTTAAGGAAGAAAAATGAAAAGAACCACCACCGTTATTATGCTCATTGCTAGTTTATGTTTTGTGCCTTTGGCATCGGCTAATGCGCAAAACTCAGTTAATAACTTAGGTACTTGCATGATCGATAGTTTAAATGGCAAAGAGCGTAAGCAATTAGCACAGTGGATTTTCTTTGCGATGGCGGCTCATCCAGAAATCAAGACCTATTCAAATGTTAGTACGAAAGACTTAGCTGATAGTGATGAAAAAATAGGGGGCTTAATCACTCGTTTATTAACCGTTAATTGTCCAGAGCAATTAAAGTTAGCTAATGCGGCTGATCCACTAGCCTTACAAAAGTCGTTTGAATTAGTAGGGCAGGTTGCTATGCAAGAGCTAATGACCAATGCACAAGTTATGTCAGCACTCACCGGGTATACACAACATACCGATATTGAGAAAATTAACCAGGCGTTAATGAGTAACTAGTTTTAAGGAGCTAAGTTTTAAGTAACTAAGCTTTACCCAATAAATTTTGGCTAAATTATAAAAAGGACTCTGGATAATTATGGGCGTTAATTTGTTTTGTGTACGCAGTATCTTTATGGCGCTATTAGCCGTTATAGCGTTTAGCACCGAGGCACAATCAGTATTTAAGTGTACAGTTGATGGTGTAACCACATTTAGTCAAACCCCTTGTGATGACCAATATGAAACGATTGATGTTGATGTTTCTTCAGGTACTCCAGAGCATCAGAATTCTTCTGCGCGTATCGAGCAACTATGTTTAGATGTAGTTTTAGCAAAAATAGGTAACATCCACCCAAAGTCGGCTCGAGTGACTAAAAGTGAAACGCAATGGCTGACGGATAAAAGTGGTGCTCGACAGGTTATGACTTTATATATTTATGATGAAGGCGAAGCACAGCAGTATTATCATGAGCAGGAAAGCCGCGCTAATACTGTCGCTGAGGTTGAAACAAATAATACCAGAGCAGTTAACCATGAAAATTCGACGAAAAGCCTGTCTTATTCTCCTGTTGCTAACCGTAAAAATAACAATGCAGAGCCGTTAGAAAATGAAAAGCGCTATAGCGCTAAGCCATACCAATGTTTTCTTAATCACGATGGAACAGCACCCAGTAAAATTCAATACTTAGTGCTATAAACAGTACAATAAAGAATGTAATCAAGAACGCAATAAAAAGTACAATACACAATTCAATAAACAGTGTAGTAATTTTTAATTAACATACTGATTATATAAATAAAGCCATTGTTAATTTCTTAAATAAATTATAGGGTAGTAATACAAATAGTTGATATCAAGGATAGATCTCAATGCTTATAAAGAAATTACGGTCTTATTTTAGGAGTGAGCGCAACATTCCCCAGCATAGCGGCACTAGCCCCAATACAGAAGGGCCTGGTAATGAAAATATTTATCACCTTGCCCGTCAACAAAATAATATAGCGGCTAATGAGAGTGTTTGTGAGGGGTATTTATCTAAGCACTCATTAACATCTCAACTGTTACTGTTATTTATTATTATTGGTATTAGTTATTTTGCTTACGTGAAATACTCTGCTTATCAAGATGAAAAAAAACAAACCCTCGCAGTGATAGCATCACCAAAAATAAATGATATCTACTTTATCGATTTTAGAAAACTAGGTGATGAAGTCAGTAGTCGACTTAGACCAACAGAAAAATATCGTATTGCGAAAGTGGTTGATATTACTGGTAATATTGTAACTCTCTTGTACGGTGTTTTTTATTACCAAAGACAACACGCCGCCGTTAATAGTATTCATTATGGTCAACTGCGTTATGCAGAATATTTTGAAACTAAGCGTTACGATATACCTCATCAAGAAATACTGGCTATGCATGAAAGTGAGGCCCTTTATTTAGCAAAAAGGCCTGTGCGAAATAAACTCTACGGTAACTTTGTTAGCCCCATAAAATATAAGTCCACTAGCAGTTTATTTATACTTGGCAAAAAAGAAAATAGCCGAGGTGAAGGGTTTCTACAGCAAAGATATGATGAACTCAGTGGTGAGAATGCTTTCGATGCTTTTCAACAATCCGCTAATTTGGGCTATCCACAAGGGCAAGTTAACTTAGCAACCATGTATATTAATGGTGATTTTGTTAAGCAAGACTTAACACAAGCGCTTTATTGGCTTAAAACCGCTTCATTACAGTCATACAAACCAGCTATTCTTAAATACGGTATTATTTGTAAGCAATTACCAAACTGTAATGTTTTTAATTTTTACCAAGAGTTAGAGCGTTTTGGCGTTAATATTAAAGTAAGAGAGCTCGAGGTATCATCACAAAACTTAGTTAACTCGCCAAAAGATCATTAATAGCAGACTAAACTCGAGTTTAGGTTAGTTACTCCAATCAAAAGCACACGCAGCGAAATCTGTAATATAGACAATTATTTATCGTAAATACTTGTCTATATTCACCTCATCGATTTGTTCTGGCTCCATGAATTTATTAGCGTATTCTCTATAAACACCAGATGTTAAAAACAGCTCAAATAAGTCATGATCTATGTGTTGATCTAACGCAAATTTATGCAGTATATCAATTGAAACACTTAATGATTTGGCTTTTTTATAAGGTCTATCGGCTGCGGTGAGTGCCTCAAAAATATCAGCAATAACTAAAACACGCTCAGGAATCGATAAATCCTCAGCAGTCAGTTTTCTTGGATAACCAGTACCAATGAGAGTTTCATGATGGGTTGATGCATAACGAGGGACATTAGCTAGCTCTGGCGGGAAAGGTAGCTGTTCTAACATTTTAATAGTCCCAATAATATGTTCATTAATTTTATAACGATCTTCTGCAGTTAAAGTACCTCGTGAAATCGATAAGTTATATAACTCTCCTAAATTATATTGATTTTCAGGTACCGCCATTTTAATGCCTAAGTGCTTATCGTACGTTGGGGTAAGAGTTCTAGTCGTTATATGTTCAGCTTTATCGTTAAGTAGCTTTTCTCTCACGGGAAGTGTACTTTTAGCTCTTGGAGAAATTGTTGCTAAATGCTCTTCCTCAACGGGAGATAGCCCTATGCGATCATCAAAGTTTCGCTGCCAAGTGATAGTTGATAATTGCTTGAGCCGCTCAACTTTATCATCGCTCATAAACTCCCCACCAACATTTGATGTGGCAATAAAGGTAAAGTCGTTTTGTAGTGTGTTTTGTTGCTCAAGCAACTTAGCATTGAGCTGCTCTTTATTGTCAGGGGACTCGATTAATGCTTGATAATAGCGTATTTCTGCATCTCGCCATAACACCTCAAAGCGCATTCTAACTTCATGAATACGATTGTATATACACTCAAGCTTTGAGCCTTTATCAACAATATGCTCAGGCGTTATTATTTTCCCGCAATCGTGTAACCAAGCGGCAATTTTAAACTCGCGATATTGTGCTGGTGTTTCAAAATTAAAGCTATTGAATACTGAGCCTGTATCAGCAGCTGCTGCGTCAGCAAGCATAAACCCCAGCTCAGGTACTCTATTACAGTGTCCGCCAGTATAAGGAGACTTTTCATCAATAGTATTAGCAATAAGTTGAATAAATGAGTCCATCAGCTCTTCTTGCTTTTTTTCGTGTTCTTTAATTGCGCTTGCCATATCTACTAATGAAAGTGCTAATGCATCAATCTCCTTAATATGACTAACCACACGATTAACCTGATCATATTGGCGATTTTTAATCTTATCATTTTCAATGGCGAGTATTTTAATCGGGTGAACGATTGGACTAGAAAAAAACCAGCTAATAGGCAAAATCAACAATAAACACAGGGTAGTAATAATGATCGATACTTTTACTTTATCAATGCTTGAGGCAAAAATAGTGGTACTAGGTACTATAATTGCTAAAAATTCAGTTTCAGCCTGATTAACCGGCATTAAATAAATAAAGCTATCAACCTCTTTAATTGTAATAGGTAATAGTTTGCCAAAAGTTTCAGGCTCTTTGGCTAATTGTAATAACTCAGCATAAGGCACAACCGCTAGTTCCGAGCTTGTTGAGTTAATGGCATCGAGACTGAGCCACTTTTGAGCGAGTGCTAATTTTTGTTCGGGTGTTATTGCTGCGATGGCGCGGTTGATAATGGCCATTAATGCTGTTTCAGAGTGTTTTAAAACAAAATGCAATGAGGGAGTTACCGTGGCAGGTAAAAAGTTAATATTCTGATGATATTGAATATTATTAATAAAGAATTGCTTTTGAATATAACGGAAAACGGCTTCGTTATCTAAGCCTGCGAACACCTCATTACGTGATACCGCATTTAACACTGCTTTAGTTGAAGGGTATAGAACAATTTCAATATTAGGGAAATACTGCTCTATCGTGCTGATAATTGACCAGCCATCAGGTATGGCTAATTTTTTGCCATTTAACTGCGCTATATTGTTAATTACAGCGTTGTTTTCTGATGTAATAATAGCAAAAGGAAGCTCAAGAAAACTTGAGGAGAGTAGTCCTTTTTTTTGGTTAATAGGGTTATTAAAAACAGGTTGTAATATATCAATACTACCACTTTCAAAGCCGTAGACTAATTCAGGCCAAGTAAAGCCATTAACATACTCAAAGTTTAAACCTGTCATTTGGTTTATTAAGGTTAAGGCGTCAATACTATAACCGTAAGGGGTTCCCGCTATAGAAAAATCGACAGGTGCCCAGTCAAATTCGTTAGAAACTTTTAAGGAGGGGGTATTGTTAATCAGTATTTTTTCTTCAGGAGTGAGTGTTATCTTAGGTGAATTTTTTAAAGCATTTTGTGTTTGTTTTTTTTGATTACTAGCGATTATCTCGCCCGTTTTTTGAAATAAATAAATTTCTTTATCGCTAACCCCTGTGTTATTGAGTCCTTGCTCAGTTAAGTACTCTTCAAACGACGACAGAGCAATATCTATGGCAAAGACTGTTTCTGTATTAGGGATCTTTGCTGAGTAAGTTTGCCCTGGAGCTTGCAAATTTTGAAATAAATATGGCTCTGTTTTTGATACTTTTCCCGTTTTTGCATCTTGATACCATAAACGAGATCTTACATCATAATCGCTTGGCTCCTCAGTGATGGCTCTAGAGCTTAAGTCGCTATGTAGATAGTTAAGTCGCCTTTTTCTTTGGTGATTAACATCTGAAACAGTAACGAGCACCCAACGATCTTCTGGTAGCGCATTAAATTGTGAGCGAATAATAGGGCTAGCGTTTAAATTAACCAACTCATAAAAGTCACCATTGCCAAAACCAAGGTACACCGCATAGAAAGTATTGTTATTTTTTAACATTTCGATGAACATTGAAAGAGTTGAACTACTCGCAGCGTTGCCATTTACTAAATCAGTAAATTGAGCAAACATTCGAGTAACATCTTCCGCTCTTTGGTCTACTGCATGTAAGTGCTGAGTAGTATTTTGACTGGTTAATGAAAAGAGCTGGCTCGCTGACTCGGTCGCCATATTTTTACTAAAATGATATTGCAAACTAATGGCAATGGTTGCTGTAACTATGGTGGCTAAGATAAAAATACTAACGACAGTGAATCTTATGGTGTGTTTTTGTATTCTCTTTAAGCGTGATAGCTTAAATAAACGCATAGTTAGTCCTTTATGTATAAGGTTAAATGCAGGCACATTAATAAGTTAGCCTACATAATCGATAATTAACAGTTTCCCTGAATATTATTTTGTGGTTTATTTTTGCCTTATTGTTGCTTGTTTGGCGTTATTACGGATAATGTCGGTTTATTCTTACTAGAGGGCAATGTAAACCTATGCGTCTTGATAAATTTATTTGTAAAAGCACTGAGTTAACAAGAACAGAAGCAAAAAAACTACTGAAAAGTGGTGAGGTGCGAGTAAATGGCGAGATTGCAAAAAATGCAGCAATGCAGGTTCATGAGAATAATACTATTACCATTGATGGCAATATACTAACCGCACGTAGTTCGCGTTATATTATGCTCCATAAAGTCGCGGATACTATTTGTTCAAATGTCGATGAGATTTACCCGTCTGTACTACATTATGTTGAAGTAGATAAAGCGTTTGATTTACATATTGCCGGACGTCTTGATGCTGATACTACAGGTTTAGTATTACTCACTGATGATGGACGCTGGTCACATAATGTGATTTCTCCAAAGAAAGATTGCCCGAAAACCTATCGAGTATGGCTAAGAAACCCAATCAGTGAGGAAAAGTACCCCGAATTGGTCGCGCACTTTACCCAAGGCATTCAGCTACAAGGTGAAGCTAACTTAACAAAGCCCGCTATTTTGCAATTAATTAATGAGAATGAAACAGCACAAGAAGTTTTACTCACTATTACCGAAGGTAAGTACCACCAAGTAAAGCGAATGTTTGCAGCTGTTGGTAATCGTGTCGTTGGTTTACATCGCGAACAAATTAGCTCACTAACCTTAGGTGATTTAGCGCCAGGGGAGTGGCGCTATTTAACCGCTGAAGAAGTTGCTTTATTTAGTTAACTTGAGCGTGGCTAACAAGCCTCTCTTATTCAGGTTATTTATTTTTTGGTGGATTTAAGGCGTTGAACTTAGCCATTTGCTCTTCAGAAGCAGGCAGTTGGTGTTTTTCTTTCCATTGACTATAAGGCATTCCATAAACTTGCTCACGAGCAGTTTCTATATCTATATTTACGCCTAGTTTTTCAGCTTCTGCGACGGTCCACTTACTAAAGCAGTTACGACAAAAACCTGCTAAGTTCATTAGCTCAATATTTTGTACATCTTTTCTGCTATCTAAGTGTGCGAGTAAGCGGCGAAAAACGGCGGCTTGAATTGCAATTTCTTTATCCACAATATTACCTATATTAGTAGTTATTTTTTAGTGAGGCTGTTTTAGTTTTATTAGCGCACAGCTTGAGTAACCGCTTCTGCTTCGGGTTTAGTTGGATCAAAGCGTCTTATTTGTACAACCATACCAATATATGGGTGGTCAAAATAGTGTACTTCTCCAGTGATCACCCGTCTATCTTGACTAAAGTTAGTGACATACGCTTTGCTAAGAGAAGTATCTTGTTTGTTATATGCCGATAGGGTGTTGCTCTGACCGAGAATATTAAAATCAGCCGTAATATATAAGTAATGATCCAAATGTACTTTGAAAAAACCATCCAAAAACCAAGGCTGAAGCGGAGGTGTTACTAAGTTATTTTGATCTTCAATGTTTAGCTGTTTGTTATTATGACTAGTTTTAGTGATTAAGCTTGAAATAGCCATGTTATCTACGGTATCTAGTTCCGCCATAATAGCGTTAAGTGCTTGGTTCACTTTAGCTTGTGCGAACGTTTGTTCATTAAACTGGCTTGGTTCACCTTCAGCGTTTGGCTGGGGATTAACAGCAGTACTTAAGTTAACACTGTTAAGTTCATCTCGTGCTTGTTGGTAACGCATTTCGCTATATTTTTTCTGGTACGGCTGAGTTAAGTTTTCACCGGCATAAAACGTCATCGGGATAGAGCTATTGCGCGTAACTGCTATTTGTCGCCAGCCTAAATGCAGTAATGGTCTGAAATTTTTACTCCACCTTAAGCGTTGAGTTATATCGCCTAAACGTAATGCTTCTTTGTTGATTAAATAAGGAGTATCGCTATCGTGCGGGTGTATGCCATCAATTACTCTAGGCACGCTATCAACAGGAAAGCCGTTGTAGTTAAATGCTAGCAGCTGTTCAACGGGTAATATTGTTTGAAAGTGACTTTGAGGAATTTGACAAAGCTGTTTATTGGTAAACCCTAAATACGAGGTATAGTTTTTAAAAACAGAGTTATCAATATGTTGTTCGGCTTGAGCAACTAAGTCAGCCACTTTAGCTAACTCGGCTACTGTTAAGTTATCATCACTATTATTTGTGGTATCGTTAATTTCCGCTTCGTTAACTTGAACCTTGTTTAAGGTGTCATTACTGGTAATAAAAGTATTGTTGTCTGTTTCCAGAGCACTGAGCGCTTCATCACCTTGTAATAAGCTTTCTTGCTGCTCAATATCTTTGAGTGATTTAATTGGCATTAATTCGGGCAATGTAATGGCTTGAGTAAGCGGCATTTGTTGGTTAATACTTTCACTTAACTTTAATGTGCTCAGCGCTGCATTTTGGTTAAATATTGATGATTGGCTAAGCGGTACATTATTTGAGTGGCAATAAGGAAGCTGTTGCTTTAAAGCGGATATATCTGGCTGTAAATAAGGCGTTAGTAAATCAAACGAACGTGCATAATTTGGTAGCTCAGTATTAACAAATTGCTCTTTAATTAAGCTTTTATCACCAAGTTGTTTAAATAAAATGACTTCCACTTCAAACCAACGTGGCGCTTTTTCACTTTGCGCATAGGCCGGTAAACCGATAGCGGTTAGCCCAGCGCTAAGCGCCAATGAAGCAAGGGCTGAATTTAGCGATAATTTAGTTTTCATTAAAAGTAGCACCTATTATGGTTAGTCAAAGTAAAGCTTATGTCTATTGCGTTGCACATATTAGCTTGATAGCTCACTGAGTATATTTGTCACTAATGTAAAGCGAGCTTGAGCGTCTTCATTCGCGCGAATGAACTTTAATTTATTTGCCCCTGCCATTTTATAAACCGCAGGCTGTTTTTGGATTAACGCGATAATTTTCATTGGCTCTACTTGCGTGTTATCACTAAATTCTATTGAGCCGCCACTAGCACTTGCTTCAATACGTGAAATACCAATATTTTGAGCTTTTAAGCGCAGTTTAGCAATATGTATTAAATTCTTTGTTGGTTGCGGCAATAAACCAAAGCGATCAATGAGTTCAACTTGAATGTCGTCTAACTCTCTTTTGCTCTTACAGCTAGCAATGCGCTTGTATAAGCTTAAGCGTAAACTAACATCAAAAATATAATCATCAGGTAATAATGCCGGTACTCGTAGCTCTATTTCGGTTTGTGCTGACATTACTTGGTCTAAGGTTAACTGTTTGCCTTCTTTTAAAGCTGCAACTGCTTGGTCAAGCATTTCCATGTATAAGCTAAAGCCTACTTGGCTCATGGAACCACTTTGGTCTTCACCCAGTAGCTCACCGGCACCACGAATTTCTAAATCGTGTGTGGCCAAGGTAAAGCCAGCGC
The DNA here is from genome assembly GCF_039523295.1 of Colwellia asteriadis. NCBI lineage: Bacteria > Pseudomonadati > Pseudomonadota > Gammaproteobacteria > Alteromonadales > Colwelliaceae > Colwellia > Colwellia asteriadis. Next base: position 71,435 of record NZ_BAAAFA010000010.1, read on the forward strand.
CTAAATCTTCAAGGGAGGCAATAGCTTCTAAGCGCTTTTTCGCATCTTTGGTCATGCGCTTTTCATGCGGTGTCAGTAAATAAGCATAAGCCTGATGATGAGAGCGACCAACACGACCTCTAAGTTGATGTAATTGCGCCAAACCTAAATGATCGGCACGCTCCATAATAATGGTATTAGCATTGGGTACATCAATGCCTGTTTCAATAATAGTGGTACAAACGATGACATTAAAGCGTTGATGATAAAAATCACTCATAATGCGCTCAAGTTCACGTTCACGCATTTGGCCATGTGCCGTAACTACTCGTGCCTCAGGTACTAAGGTTTGAATCGCCGCGGCAGTTTTCTCAATGGTATCGACATTGTTATGTAAAAAATAAACTTGTCCGCCGCGTAAAGTCTCACGCAAAATAGCTTCACGAATAAGTGCTTCATCATGCTCTCTAACAAAGGTTTTTACCGCAAGACGTTTGGCTGGCGGTGTGGCAATAATAGATAAGTCGCGCATGCCGCCCATGGCCATATTTAAGGTTCGCGGTATCGGGGTCGCCGTTAGCGTTAAAATATCGACATTACTACGCAATTGTTTGATTTTTTCTTTTTGTTTAACACCAAAACGGTGTTCTTCATCAACGACTAATAATCCTAAGTCTTTATATTTAATGCTATTTTGTAATAGCTTATGAGTGCCAATTAAAACGTCTACTTGTCCTGACTCAACGCGAGTTACAATTTCTTTTTGCTCTTTAGGCGTTTTAAAGCGAGAAAGTACTTCAATACTTACTGGCCAGTTGGCAAATCGGTCTTTAAAGTTTTCATAATGCTGCTGAGCAAGTAGGGTGGTTGGTACCAAAATAGCGACTTGCTTATTGTCGTTTACTGCCACAAAAGCTGCGCGCATTGCGACTTCTGTTTTACCAAAACCGACATCGCCACACACTAATCGGTCCATGGTTTTATGCGATAACATATCACTGACCACGGCGTTAATCGCTTGCTTTTGATCGAAAGTTTCTTCAAAACCAAAGCTATCACAAAATGCTTGGTAGTCTTGTTTATCACGTTTAAAGGTATAGCCATGGTTACTAGCACGTTTAGCATATATATCGAGCAATTCAGCGGCAACATCGCGTACTTTTTCTGCGGCTTTTTGTTTCGCCTTACTCCACGTATCAGTGCCAAGTTTATGTAAAGGAGCATTATCACTATCGCTACCCGAATAACGACCAATTAAGTGTAGGGAAGCTACCGGCACATAAAGTTTGGCTTCACTAGCATAACTAAGTACTAAAAACTCGGTAGTAATGCCGCCATTTTCTATGGTTTGTAAACCTAAATAGCGGCCTATGCCGTGTTCAATATGAACAACAGGTTGTCCTATAGAAAGCTCGGCAAGATTTTTAAATAGTGCGTCTGCTTGTAAGTCTTGTGCTTTACTGCGGCGTCTAGCTTGTGAAACATGATCGCCTAATAACTCTGCCTCAGTTACCAGCGCAATGGCATTTTTTACGCTGCTACCTTTTGCTTGAAAGGTAAAGCCTTGGTTTAAGCGATTAACCGTGATGCCTAGGTTTTCATTAGAGTTAACAAAGTCATCAATAGAGTTAAACTGCGCAGGTTTAATGTTATCGCGCTCAAGTAACTCTAAAACACTTTCTCGTCGGCCTTGGCTTTGCGCGATAAAAAGCACTTTGCTGGGAGTTTCCTTGCTACTAATAAATTGGTTAATGAGTTCAAATGGCTGTTTAAGTTTATGGTTAACGGTTAAGTCGGGCAGAGGAAGTACGTCAAAGCAAATATCGCTGCTTTTACTTTTACTCAGCTCAGCGTCAACATCAAGAGCAGCCTGTTTAGTAATGTTTTCAATGGTGATGCGATCAAAAGGTTTTAGCGCGCTATACAGATCGTCCGTATCTAAAAATAAATGTTTCGGAGGAAGTAACGGTCGCGTTGGATCATAACGCCTGTTTTCATAGCGATATTCAATGTCTAGCCAGTACTGTGTTAATGCCGGCTCTATATCGCCACTGACCACAATTAAAGTGTTATCAGTTAAATAGTCACATAACGTACTGGTGCCATAGTCATTATTAGGGCCATTGTCGGTATTCTGGCTGAAAAATAGCGGCAGGTAATACTCAATACCGGGCGGTAAAATTCCATTGCTTACTTGATGATAAATTGATTCTTTGTGAATGTTACCGCTAAACTGTTCACGGTATTGACTACGAAATAGCGCAATACCAGCTTCATCAATTGGAAACTCGTGTGCAGGTAATAAATTGATGGCCGCAACTTTGTCTTTAGAGCGCTGGCTTTCGGGGTCAAATAAACGTATTTCTTCAATTTCGTCGTCAAAAAAGTCTAAACGAAATGGCGCATTGCTGCCCATAGGGTATAAATCTAGAATAGCACCACGGGCTGAAAATTCACCATGCTCCATAACTTGGTCAACACAGCGATAGCCACTAGCTTCAAGGTTTTGTCGTAATTGATGTAGGTCTTTTTTATCGCCTTGCTTCACTATTAAACTATTTTGTTCAATATAATTTTTAGGAGCAAGTTTTTGTACCAAAGTGGTCACGGGCACAATAATAATGCCTTTTTCCATACGTGATAACTGGTATAAGGTTGCTAAACGCTGTGAAATAATATCTTGGTGCGGTGAAAAGTTATCGTAAGGCAAAGTTTCCCAGTCAGGAAATAAATATACGGTTGGTTGACTGGTATCAAGCGCTTTTTTATTACGATCATTAGCATTACGTATTAGCGATTTTAGCTCTTGTTCAAAACGTAACGCTGAAGGCGTGTCATGGGTAATTAATAAAATAGGTGTAGTGGCTGTTTTAGCAGCTTGATAGAGCGCGAGGCTACTACTGCTACCGTAAAGATTTTTCCAATTCTTTTTATCAGGGGTTTTGCCTTTACGCTGCGCTATTATCGGGCTTAACAGGTTACTTACTTTACTCATGACATCCTTACGTTATGCTTAATTAATCGACGCTTTAGTACGATATTATTCGAAATTATCACTATTCTAATTAAGCTCACTGCAAAGCGCTAGTCACAATCGGCTTATTATTCAATTGCCTTATGAATATTATTAAGCTATGGTAATGATAATCATTATCAATAGGGTTTTGTTTTTAAGAGGATGATGGAAAATATGAGGGATAAATCATTCAAGGCGCTAACAAGTAGTATCGTTTTTACCCAGTTTGCCGTTCAAACACCAGCAATCAATGCGCTTCGTGAAAAAGTTAGGTTTGCTAGTGATGCGAACAACCCGCAAGTTTTAATGTTTTGGTTAAATGCAGAGCAAGCGTTAGTAGTCAATGCAGATCATTCTTGTCGCCAGTTGTATCAAGCACAATTTTACTTATTACTTGACGCGATCAACGATACCTTATTGCCAAGTCATTGGCGTGCATTATGCTTAGATAACATATATCAGCCATTATTAGCACTACAGCGCTTGAGTGATTGCACCGATACTAAAAAGCAGTTACGCCATTTATGGTTAGAGTTAAATATTACCCGTCACTATTTTTTATAGCCCATAATTTTATGAACATCATCAAATTATTAGTATTAAATAACATAAGAGAAATTTATGACAACACGTATTGAAAAAGACAGCATGGGTGAACTATTAGTGCCCAAATCCGCTTTGTATGGCGCACAAACACAAAGAGCTGTAAATAACTTCCCAGTGAGTGGTCAGCGTATGCCAGAAGAGTTTATTCGAGCATTATTATTGGTTAAGTCATCGGCAGCAGCGGCAAATATTACATTAGGCTTATTACCTGAGCATATCGGGAAAGCTATTATTGCCTCGGTGAAAAAGCTATTAGTTAGTGATGATTTACTTGAACATTTTCCGGTTGATATTTTTCAAACTGGCTCTGGGACAAGTTCAAATATGAATGCGAATGAGGTGATTGCACATTTAGCCAGTGAACTCATTGGCGAACCCGTAGGGGCGAATGATCATGTTAACTTTGGTCAAAGCAGTAATGATGTCATTCCCAGCAGTATTCATATTAGTGCTGCTATTAGTGTTGAAAAAAAATTATTACCCGCATTAGAGCTGTTAAAGCAAACCATTGAAGTAAAAGCACAAGAGCTTGATTGTTATGTGAAAACGGGGCGAACTCATTTAATGGATGCTATGCCAGTACGCTTTAGTCAGAGTTTACTCAGTTGGGCTAGTCAAATAGAACAAAATATTAGCTTGTTACAGAGCTTACAACCCAAACTACAGTTGTTGGCGCAAGGCGGCACTGCAGTTGGTACCGGCATTAACGCTCATATTGAGTTTGCCGATGAATTTGCACGTCAGCTAAGCCGAAATACAGGCTTGCATTTTAGAGCTGCAGATAACTTTTTTGCTCTTATTGGCACGCAAGATACTGCGGTGGCTTTATCGGGGCAATTAAAAAATATTGCGGTGTCAATTATGAAAATTGCTAATGATTTGCGCTGGATGAATTCAGGTCCATTAGCAGGGTTAGGTGAAATAGAGTTAGAAGCACTACAACCAGGCTCGTCAATTATGCCAGGTAAAGTTAATCCGGTTATTCCTGAGGCCGCGGCTATGGTTGCAGCGCAGGTTATTGGTAATGATAGTGCTATTACTATTGGTGGTCAGTCGGGTAACTTTGAGCTGAATGTTATGCTACCGATGATAGCGAATAACTTACTCAGTAGTACTAAACTATTAACCAATATCAGCGTGCTCCTTGCCGAAAAAGCGATAGCGAGCTTTACCGTGCGTCCTGAAAACCTCAATGCAGCTTTGGCTAAAAACCCTATTCTTGTGACCGCGCTTAACCCTTTAATCGGCTATGAAAAGGCAGCTGAAATAGCCAAGTTAGCTTATAAAGAAAATCGACCAATTATTGATGTTGCTGCTGAAAACACTGATATATCTCGATCAGAGTTAGCAGTATTGCTCGAACCAACTAAATTAACTTATGGCGGATTATAAGACGAGAAGAACTAAGAGTGTAATGAAATGATGACAACGTATAAACGGGCTTTTAATCGGCACTACTTTTATTATTGTTAGTGAATTTTTAATGAATTACTATGAGGTTAATCAACTTGCATGTAGTAATAATATACAATGCTTAATAAGCTAACGGTTTGATTAGTTCAGGTTAGTTCAGGTTAGCTCAGTTAGTTGTATTTAATTCGTTATTTAAAATGGAAAGAAAATATGTTGTTAAATCAATCATCCCAGAGAAATTCATTGGTACTTTCATTAGCTATATCGTTAGCTTTACTTAGTGGTTGTGGTGGCTCTGGTGGCGGCGAAAGTAACGCGGTAACCAATACTAAAACCACGGTAACAGAAACCACTTGGGTTAAAGGCAACTTTAACTCAGCAAGCTCCTTTGCTGCACGTTGTGAAAATCCGCGCTCTGGTGCTAGTCCAATTACTGGTGAAGCCTACCCCGATAAAGCGGGTAGTGAGTTATTAGAGAAATTTTGGCAACGTAGTTTTACCAATGAAACTTATCTTTGGTACCAAGATGTAATTGATCAAGATCCTAATAATTTCAGTTTAGTTGAGTACTTTGACCAATTAAAAACTATGGAAGTGACTGACTCAGGCGCGTTAAAAGATCAATTTCATTGGATGGAGCCTACCAGTGGTGTTGAAGAACGCTCACAACTCGGTGTTACTTACGGTTACGGCATTAGCTATGATAGACAGCAAACTCAAATCACCCCAAGGAAATGGGTCGTTAAAAATGTTACCCCAGAAACACAAGCGGCATTGCAAGGCGTTTCTCGTGGTTCTACCCTACTTGAAATTGACGGAGCTGACTTTGTTAACGGTACATCGCAAGCTGAATTAGACACCATCAATGCTGGGCTATCAAGTCAAGTGGAAGGTGAAGAGCATATCTTTAAATTTGCCGATTTAAACGGTAGTGAATATGAAGTGACTTTAGCTACTGCGGCTATCAGTGGCGTACCTGTACAAATAGCGAAAACCATTGACACCCCACAAGGAAAAGTCGGTTACTTCCTATTTAATACCTTTGGTAATGCCACTGCTGAAAAAGATCTATTTGATAGTTTTACCCAGTTTAAAGAGGATAATATCACTGACTTAGTGGTTGATTTACGCTATAACGGCGGCGGCTTCTTAGCACTATCTTCACAACTTGCCTATATGGTTGCGGGTAAAGAGGCAACTCAAGGAAAAACTTACGATAGGCTCATTTATAACGATAAGTTATCAGCTGATAATAGAAATATTGGTTTTTATGATACCACCATTGATTTAAGACGTTTAATTGGCGGTGATAGTATTATTAGCGCTAACCAACCGTTACCAACTTTAGATTTATCACGTGTTTACGTATTAACTACCGGTTCATCGTGTTCGGCAAGTGAATCTTTTATGAATTCATTAAGAGGTATTGATGTTGAAGTGATTCAAATTGGTGAAACTACCTGTGGTAAGCCTTATGGTTTCGTTAGTGAAGACAACTGTGGCTCAACCTACTTTACCGTGCAGTTTAGAGGTGAAAACCATAAAGGTTTTGGTGACTACGCTGATGGTTTTATACCTGCTACTCTTCCTGAAGCAGGAAAGCTAGCCCAAGTGCAAGGTTGTCCTATTAAAGAAGATTATTTACATGCGCTAGGTGATGAGCAAGAGTTGTTATTATCAAGTGCGCTCTATTATCAAGTAAATAATACCTGTCCAGAAATAGCTGAAAGTGTATCGTTACATACGGGAAGTTTGCATGGTGTTGGTGTTTACAATAAGTCACAACAAGCTATTGAAAACTCTGTGGAGCAACGCATTAAGGTTCGCACACCATTACAAAACGCTATTATTGATGATATCTACTATGATAAATTCCGCAATGTAGGAGTTAAAGCAAATGCTGAAAAATAAAAGCTTACTTTCTAGTGCGGTGTTGGTAGCAGGGTTATCTGCGTGTAGTTCAAACGCGGTTGAGCCAGTGCCTGCTATTTTACCTGCCGATAGCAGTGAAGCTCGTGCTGAAATCATTGATATTGTCAGTAACGCTTTAGGCGGTAAAAAAGTACCTATTGCCCAAGATGTTTTTCAAGAGTCGAGCCGCTTATTACTTGGCCCTAAGCCAGTAACAGCAACAAACGGTGTCACGGTTTATGATTCAAACCCAGCACCTGTGTTAGTGTTTGAATTAATCAAACGAGGTGATAACTGTTTAATCAGACGTCTTGATACCATGGAAACGTGGCCGTTAACTACCCAGTTATGCGTTAAACGCGAAGTTATTAAGTAACTAGTTAACAGAAACAGTGTAAGCTTTTTTTAGTTTACTCTAACAGCAAAAAGTCCAAAATATACCGCGTGGCAATGGTGCGCGTTAATGGTTTTGGACTTTTTTTGTGCGTATAAATATCTGTTTAAAAAATGTAAGAAATGATGTTGTTCGCTTGGTGATTGGTTAAATAACTGTCATGATAATAAGCGACTTGAAGAGCATTTTTTATTGAATATTATCAGCTAATTAAAAGGAATAATTATGGCGGCATCAGCTTCGTCTTCGCTTACGTTTATTATTGCATTTTGGGCAATTTCTCAAACCGCTTTAGCAATGTCATCGGGCGACCAACTAACTGACAACAGTCAAAAAGTAACAGTCGCTCAGGCTAGCTCTTTATTATTTTACCCTGAGAAAAAAGCGACAGCCTTGGTTAGTAGTATTAATCATGCAAAAGTTCCAGCACAAATTGCAGCGCAGGTGCTTAGTGTTAATGTGCAGTTAGGTAGCTCAGTTAATCAAGGGCAAGTATTAGTTAACTTAGACTGCCAAGATAAAACTATTTATCTGGCTAAACAAAAATCACAACTTGCAACAACACAAGCTCAGCTACAATTGGCAAAACGTAACTTTGAACGTTCAGTACAGCTGAAAAAAGATGGTCATATTGGCGAAGCAGAGCTAGATGAAAGTGAAATAAAAGTTACTGTTACTCAAGAGCAAGTTAACCAAGTAATACAAGAAAAAAAATCTGCAGAGCTTGCAGTACAACGCTGTCAAGTTGTAGCGCCTTTTGATGGTATGGTTACTGAACGTATGGTCAATGAAGGGGATTATGTCAATACAGGAGACCCCTTAGTTAAAGTGCTCGAGCAAGACAACCTTGAAATAGCAGCGCAAATACCAATTGACCAAATGAAAAGTCTTGCTCAAGCAGGCGCCTATTACTTTATTAACAATGAGAGCAAATACCCGATAAACATTAAGCATGTTGTTAATTTTGTTGCCAGCAATAGCCGCTCGCAAGTGGTTACCTTTACCATAAGCTCGAAAGGACATGAAGCGATTCTAGCCGGAATGAATGGTATGGTTAGTTGGCAAAGTAAGCGCAGTTACCTACCTGCACACTTGTTGACTCAACGCCATGGTCAATACGGTATTTTTGTGGTTACTAAAAAAGCAGGGACTGAAGTTAATACTGCTAAGTTTATTGCCCTACCTAATGCTCAAGAGGGGCGACCTTTTGAATTAGTACTTGATAATAATCAAACCGTAATTGTAGATGGCAGACATCGTGTTAATGACGGTATGGCTGTTACTTTTAATAATGCTAAGCAACAGCTTAAGTGAGAATAAAACATGCTAATTCGTTTAATTAAAAACCATGTTTTTACTAACTTAACCTTCGCGTTAGTATTATTAGTTGGCTTTGTTAGTTACCAAAATTTACCACGTGAGCAAGACCCTACGGTGAATTTTAATTGGATTCAAATAACTACCATTCTCCCTGGCGCCTCTGCTGAAGATGTTGAACAAAAAGTAACGTTGCCAATGGAAGAGGCGATAGAAAAGTTACAAGATATGAAGTTTGTCTCGAGTAACTCGCGCGAGAGTATTTCAAGTATCCTTATTCGCTTTCAAGATGTTGGTGATCGTGTTTTTGATAAACGTGTTTCTGACTTACGCCGTGAAATTCAAAATGTTGAAGACAAACTGCCCGTGGAGGTTGAGCGACCACTAATTTTTGAAGTCACCTCATCGAATGCATTCCCCAGTGCAACTGTATTAGTGCATGGCGCAGCAAATGATGAAAATTTACGTGAAAAAGCTCGGGGGGTTGAGCGAGATTTAGCGCGTATTAAAGGGGTAGACCGAGTACAGCCTACCGCGCTTTATGAGCCTGAACTACAAATACGCTTTGATGTAGACAAGCTACAAGCACTTGGCGTTTCACCTATTGATATTACCGATACCATCCGTTTATTTTTTCAAGATATTTCAGCAGGATCAGCTAATATAGCTGCAGAGCGCTGGCTAGTTAGGGTTGATGGAACGACAGTAGATCCTAATGTTATAGCGCAGCTTCCTATTATTAGTAGCCATTTAACGCAACGAGTACGTATTGGTGATGTGGCTAATGTTGCTCGCGCTCGAGCAAAAGCCGATAAACTGGTGAGCTATCAAGGCAGACCAGCGGTTATGCTTGCTATTATGAAGCGTGAGAAATCAAATACGCTGGAATTAGTTGAGCGTATTAATACGTACATTACTGAAAAAAACAAAAATGCAGATGGCTTAGCCGTTATTGTCACGTTAGCAGACGATCAAACCCTAATTACTAAAAATGCCTTAAATATCATGCAAACTAACGCTATTTTTGGCTTGCTATTTGTTATGCTAATTACCTGGTTATTTTTAGGTAGCAAAATCTCAATACTTATTACTATCGGTATACCGTTTACATTAGCCGGTACATTTTTTTCTCTCGACCTTTTAGGGCAAACCCTTAATACTTCAGTGTTTTTAGGTATTGTAATTGCCCTAGGGATGTTAGTTGATGATGCCGTAGTAGTGGTAGAGTCTATTTATAACCGATTACGCCACGGTGGCAGCAACGCCTTTAAAGCCATTCATGATGGTTTATTTGAAGTCATTGGCCCTGTAACGGCTTCAGTATTAACGACTATGGCGGCTTTTTTACCTTTAATGTTACTGCCGGGTATTTTAGGGCAGTTTATGATGGTAATTCCTATGGTGGTCACCTTGGCACTTGCCATTAGCTTAATTGAAGCTTTTTGGATGTTACCAGGACACATCATGGCAACTAAAATTAACTTTGTTAAGCCTTCAAAAGTACAATTATTACGTCATCAATTTACCCACTGGCTGCGCATTAAATACTGTAAAGGTTTACTTAAAGTCTTACGTAAACCACTGCGCGCTATAATGATGTTGGTATTACTTTTTGTGATGGCTATTGGCGCATTAGTCGCGGGTATGATCAAAGTCGACTTTTTTGCCTCAGACCAACTTCGCCTGTTTTATGTCAACATTGCCATGCCCACTAGTACTTCATTACAAGGTACGCTCAATAAAGTATTAACCATTGAAGATATTGTTAATAAGCACGTGAAAGAAAGTGAAGTTAGAACTGTTGTGAGTTACGCAGGGCAGCAATACACCGAAATGGAACCTTTGTTTGGCGATCATTACGGGCAAATATTAGTGAGCCTTAATCCTGCAGAAAGTGATGATCGCACCGTCGATGAAATTATTGAGTCGATGCGCACAGAGGTTACCTCAGTTGCCGGTCCAATGAATATAGCCTTTCTAACACTTGCAGGGGGGCCGCCAACGAGTAAGCCGATTAGCGTTAAAGTTAGAGGTAATGACTATAGTGAATTACGACAAGCAACAGATGAACTCGCCAGTTTTATGCGTAAAAATCCTAATTTTATGGATATTAGCGATGATGATAGCGCAGGTCGTTATGGTTTAACGTTAAAGCTTAATAACGATGCTATTTATCGTACCGGAATTCGTCCTGATGTGGTTATGCGCACTATTAAATCGTTAGTTGATGGTGAAATTGCCAGCCAAATTCAACACCAAGGTGACCAAGTGTCAGTGCGGGTTCAATCAGCGAAAGCCCTTAACCATAGCTTTGACAACATTGAAGATGTTTTAGCAATGCAACTGCCCTTAGCTAATGGTAATAAAGTGCCATTAGGTGAGTTGGTTGACATTACTACCGCACAAGTAAAAGGTAACTTACGCCACTATAACTTTAAACGTACTATTACCTTAGAGTCTGATATCAATAAGGCTGAATTAAATACCGTTGCTGCTAATAAGCTATTACAAGATCATTGGCCAACTATTATGGCAAAGTACCCTAATGTTGACTTAGACTTTTCAGGAGAGCTTGATGATATTCAAGAAAGTATGGATGCTATTGGCGTGCTATTCTTATTCGGCTTAGCGTTAATGTACTTAATTTTAGCAACGCAGTTTAGTAGTTATTTTCAGCCGTTAATGATTTTAGCAACAGTGCCAATGGCATTTACAGGCGTAATATTAGGGTTAATTGTTACCAGTAACCCCTTAAGTTTATTTACTATGTATGGCATTGTTGCCCTTGCAGGTATTGCAGTGAATTCTGCGATTGTGCTTATTTCTAAAGCAAATAGTAATATAGAGCAGGGGATGAGTTTACTTCATGCCACATTTTACGCGGCAAGAAGACGGATGTTACCTATTATTATTACCACTTTTACCACCGTCGCTGGGCTGTTTTCTTTAGCGACAGGTTTAGGGGGAAGCTCGCTTATTTGGGCACCAGTTGCCACCTCTATTGTCTGGGGGTTAATGTTCTCAGCGGTACTCTCAATGTTTATCGTGCCAGCGATATATTTACTGTCAATGAAAAAGTCTCATGGTAAGCGACAAGTTAAGGCAGCTTAGGCTGCCTTGGTTTAACGTTTGATAAATTGTATCGAATTGATACTATTAAAAATAATAATAAAATAAGTTGAGTGTAGTTATGAAAACCACCTATAAATTGCTTTGTGTCTTCAGTGCTGCGGTATTGTTATCGGCATGCCAAAGTACAGCGCAAGATAACGCGCAGCAAGCTAGTAAGCAAGAAGCGACTTCAGCTCAAGCTGATAATCCTTTTATTATTAGCCAGCCTAAAAAAAGTGCTAGTAAATACCCTGAGTTTGTCCATTCAGGTGATATTTTGCCGATTCGGGAAATTACCACCCTCGAGGGAAAAACAATAAACCTACAACAGGTAGGTAAAAAGAAATTAGTGATTTTATTTGCCTCATGGTGTTCTGACTCAAACCGCTTATTAAAAGCGCTAAATAACTCCCCGCTATTAGCTGACGATACTATTGAAGTGATAGCAATTGCGCGAGAAGAAAATAAGGCAACCGTTAAAGCTTGGCAGCAAGCACATAATATTAAAACGCCATTGGCTGTAGATATTGATCGCGCTATTTATAAAAAGTTCGCCGGCGGTGGTATACCTCGTATTATCACTGTAGGGGAGAATAATAAGATTATAAAAATGAATTTAGCTGAGGGTAATGAGCAGTTAAGCCAAATAGTTTGGTAACAACATGTTCTTATAACGATTACTTTTAGGTACTGGTATTTATGACGCGTTGTATCTAATGGTTCGTACTTGTATTGGTTGAATTATTAAAACATCTGTTAAGTTTCAAGACTAACAGCTTACTTACCCAATAAGCCGTTAGTCTGTTATTTTCTATAACTTAAAAGGTTCTAACTAATCAGGCTTAACTGAATCAGGAGTAAAGTTATACAAATAATATGGTAGTACGTAAGAATGAGATATACTACCATCTTGACTAAAAACAACACGTTTTTCTCTCATGGCATACTTACCATTAACTTCACCAATAATTTTATATTCAGTTTCCCATAATAAAAAGCAATTACTCTGCCCTACATCACAGTAACTGACCCAAGCCCCGTCAAGATTATATTGCTTGGTAATGTAGCTGTTATTTTCGATGTTCCAACTGAACTCATGGCTGGTATACCCGCCTGTTGTCTTTAAATGATAACCAGTATTATCGTTTTTAAATACTAAAGACCAGTCATAATTTAATTCTAAATTGGCTATTTTAGCTGTGTTATTAGAGAAAATACCAGCGGTATGCTGCCATTGTGGTACTTTATCGGCGACAAGATAACGAAAAGACTCAAAAAGAATTTCATTATTTTCTACATAGAATGTATCTAGCCCTTGAATTCCTGTAGAAGTATACGTTTGATAATATAACATACTAAAATTATCGTCGTAGTCCAATCGTAAATGGTCGCTTTCAAGAGCCCAGTTACCGGTTAAGATATTATCTGGGTTGGCACTATCGATGAAGGAGTTATCTTCATTTAGCGATATTTTTGTAAACTTATACTCGTAATATGTAATCCTGACATTTTCACCATTTATCCCTAATGCGGTTGCCTCCCCCTTGTTTATTTTATTTACTAATATATTTTTGTGTTCAAGGATAAATTCTTGAGGGTGATAATGGCGTACCATGTTGTATCGTACATCATCAGCAGAGAGACACAGAGGATTGTCGACATCTTGCTTGATATTGCTTTTTTGCAGATAAACATCATACTGTGCGGTTGAATAAATACGAGTTAAACTCAATTTTTTAAGCATGTATCTACTTCGTGTTTTTGTGCCATTAGCACAGTAGTTGTGCTCTGTTACAGGAAAAAGGTCATCTAGATAATTTGAAGATAATGCTTGCAATGTGATGTCAATACCATTTTCATTGTGCGTTAGTTCAGTAATACTTTGAGAGTCATTATCATCCAAATACCTTCCTTGATTATTCTCGCCTAAGGTTAATAAAACATTATTATCATAGCCGATATTGCCCGATACATTAAGTCGATGGTTACCTTGGGTTAGTCTTTTCGGGTAGTGACTTAGTTCTGTATTGTTCATTAGCGAGTTAAAAGCTTGGTGATATAAATCTGTACTATTTTCACGCCACTTTGCCATTTGTTTACCCATGTCAGGCATTGATTTACTGAATTGATTTACAGTGTTAAAACCAGCAGGCAAAGTTAAACCGTTATCTTGATTAATCAGCTCCATGGTTATTGCCATTTGCAATTGAAAGTGACTATTTGCTTCAAGTTGCGCGGCAGTTAACTCGTTTAACGTGGTTGCTTGTACGCCTTCAAGTACTAAGTCGATTAACTCATATTCAGCAGTCGTTAAGTTAGTAATATGTTGGTTACTAATAACAAGATTATTGTTACCTGTGGTTTTTTTAAGTTTGGCGCCATCACCTAAATAAGCATACATAGTGAAATTTGGCGCTGCGTCCTCAACTTTAGCAGTAATGATATCTTCATCTTTAAGTGCTGGAAGAGAGACAGTATATTCACCTTGAGTATTAGTAGTTGCATTATATTCATTATAGCCAGAATATACGGTAACGGTTAACCCTGCTTTTTCGTAACCGATAACTTTACCTTCAACGGTAATATCAGCGGAAACGTTAATGGCAATAAAGGCAGAGTCTGAGGCGCCATGAGTATCAACAATCGTATAGCCGAAGCTATCACTTCCTACATAATCAGTGGTTGGTTGATAAACGACTTTTCCATCAACAATGGCAGCGCTACCATGAAGTGGTGATGAAAGTGATTGAATGGTGAAAATGTCACCAACAACATCTTCATCGTTACTTAAAATATCAAGGGTTACTGACTCATTTTTTAATACAACACCATTATCATCATTCGCAATAGGCGCGGTATTGGTAATATCTATAGTTATTGTTGCTTGGCTTGAAGCGCCATAAGCGTCAATTATCGTGTAGTTAAGAGTTTCTGTGCCAGCAAAGCCGTCGTTAGGGTTATAAACTACCGTATTCTCTTCTATGCTAGCGATGCCATGGCTAGCAGCGTCGAGGCTGGTGACTGATAAATCATCACCAACAGCATCAACATCGTTGGCTAGCACATCAATGCTTACAGCTGTGTTTTGCTGTGAGCTTATTGAATCATCATTAGCGATAGGCTTAACGTTTTCGATTGTTACACCAACAGAGGCGGTTGATTCATCACCAAAGGAGTCACGGACAACATAAGTAAAGGTATCGTTTCCTGAAAAGCCGTTATTTGGCGTGTAAGTTAAGAGCTTACCATCGTGGTTTATTATGCCGTTGCTTGCCGATGATGCACTGGCAATGGTTAATTGATGCCCGCTGATGGAAACGTCGTTAGCTAAAATATCAATAATAACGGCTTTGCTTTGCACTGTTGTCACAACGTCATTTTCAGCCGTTGGCGCTATGCTAGCAATATCTAGGGTTACAGTTGCAGATGAACTTTGTCCTTGGGTATCGGTAATGGTGTAAGTGAAACTGTCATTGCCGATGTAACCTGAATTTGGGGTGTAAGTAATATTGGTTTGGTTATTTTCTATTGCACCGCTTGTTGGAGAACTAACCTCAGTGACGCTAAAGTTATCGCCGTCGGTGTCATTAACGAGAACATCAAGCTCGGTCGAGGCATTCATCGCGACGTTAAAGCTGTCATTGTTGGCTACAGGAGGATTGTTTACTTTAGTTGTAGAGGCTGGTGAAGAGTCACCTCCTCCTCCACCGCAGGCGGCTAACAAGAAAAAACAGCTGAGCGAAAAAATACACTTTAATTTCATGCAGAAATCCATTTATGATAATCAATTATTAGGAGGGCTAACTTTAGGGGGGCAGCATAACACACAAGGAATATGTTTGTTAATTAGATGTAAATTACTATCTGAAATATTTACAAGTTGTTGGCTTTTGGGTTTCGATACTTAGTAAAAACTTATTCTACTCATTCATAAAAAGCGAACTGTAATAATAGATCATAAGTATGGTTGCGCTTTGCCTCGTTTTCTTTCTAATTGTTTAACAATGAAAGTAACCACAAAAATAAACGTCATTACCATGATGATTGTTGGAGCAGGGGCTCTATCTAGAAAGAAGCTTAAGTAAACACCTACCAGTGCGCTAAAGATCGCGACAATAATCGAGATAAAGAGCATCGTAGAAAAGTGTTTTGTTAATAAAAACGCGATGGCGCCTGGCGCTATAAGTAAAGAGATGACTAAGATTATGCCAACTAACTTCAATGAGGCACAATAGTGAAAGACAATAAGGCGAGTTGTTGCTTAAATGGGGTTACTGCATCACCAGCCACATTTTTTGCTATGTAAGCAATGATGGTAAATGTTGTAACTACAATGATTTTATTCAGCTATATTTGCTTGCACAGAAAAAGTCAGAGAGTTAAATAGAATAAACAAATAAATTAAGCGCAGCATAAGTAGTTGATGGCAATAAGTTGTGGTAGTTCAATTAATGCTAGCATTAAATAAATATAACTTCAGTACAAACGGTAATCATTATTATTTGATGTGATTTAGGCCGTCGACGTTATTTGACAAAATTAATTATCAGCACTAAACCTTAGTAGTGCATTTGATTTTTAGTAAGGTTTTTTAATCATTAAAAACGTATGATTTTTTGTTGAATTAACCAACTTCTCTATTTAAATCAAATGAATTCAAATACTTTAGAAGGAATTAAAGATGAATACTTCATTAAAAGCTTTACTCGCGATTACATTCACAGCGGCTGTTTCTTTCGCTACTCATTATAGCTACGCTCAATCATTAACCGAAGCACCACAAAAACAATTAACGAGTAGTGCTGCCACTCAAGCTAAGGGGGCTGAGCATAAAATTCAGGTAGTATCGTTGAACAAGTCGACTTTAGAACAGTTAACTACGCTCAAAGGGGTTGGGCAGAAAAAAGCCCAAGCTATTATTACTTATAGAAAGCAGACTGGTAAGTTTAAGTCTGTAGATGATTTACTTAATGTGAAGGGAATTGGCGCTAAGGTGATAGCTGATAATAAATCACGCTTGAAAGTCTAAGTCGCTCGTATATCCAGAATAAACGTGAGCCTATAATAGAACAAATATAAATGTTTATGGGCGCTTTTTAAAACCAGCATTATGCTGGTTTTTTATTTGCGTAATAGATTAAAACAAAAACAGCGCTACTGTTATTTTTATATTCCATTTGGTTATATTGAAGCTGTTTATTATATGGAAACTGTTGCGACAGTGTGGCATTATCTCATCATAAATTTTTAACCATAGTTTGTATTAGCAAATGAATTTAACCCATTTAAAAAAGCTAGAAGCTGAGTCTATTCATATTTTCCGTGAAGTTGCTGCAGAGTTTGATAACCCTGTTATGTTGTATTCGGTTGGTAAAGATTCTGCTGTTTTATTACACCTTGCCCGTAAAGCTTTTGCCCCAGGTAAGATCCCATTCCCATTGCTTCATGTTGACACAGACTGGAAGTTTAAAGAAATGATTGCCTTTCGTGATCAAATGGCGAAAGACTACGGCTTTGAATTATTAGTACATAAAAACCCAGAAGGCATTGCCATGGGTATGGGACCATTCACTCACGGTAGTGCTACACATACCGATGTTATGAAAACCCAAGGTTTGAAGCAAGCACTAAACAAATATGGTTTTGATGCTGCATTTGGTGGCGCACGTCGCGATGAAGAAAAATCTCGTGCTAAAGAGCGTGTTTATTCATTCCGTGATGATAACCACCGTTGGGATCCAAAAAGCCAACGTCCAGAGTTATGGAATATTTACAACGGTAAAGTTAATAAAGGTGAGAGTATTCGTGTATTCCCATTATCTAACTGGACTGAGCTTGATATCTGGCAGTACATTTATTTAGAAAGTATTCCAATTGTTCCTTTGTATTTATCAGAAAAACGTCCGGTTGTTGAACGTGACGGCACCTTAATTATGGTTGATGATGATCGTATGCCAATTGGTGAAGATGAAGAAGTTCAAATGAAAGACGTACGCTTTAGAACCTTAGGCTGTTATCCGTTAACGGGTGCGGTTGAGTCGACAGCAAAAACGTTGCCTGAAATTATTCAAGAAATGTTATTAACGAAAACATCTGAGCGCCAAGGTCGGGTAATTGATCATGACTCGGCAGGTTCAATGGAGAAGAAGAAAATGGAAGGTTATTTCTAACCAACTGTTGACTGAAGTTAAATAATAACAATGAAATTTTGCTCGTTATTTATTGATACCATTGATGTATTTGTGATGAGCAAAGTATTTATATTGAGATAATCGCGTAATTAGCGAAGGAAAAAACAATGAGTCACCAATCAGACTTAATCGAAGAAGATATTCAAGCTTACTTACAGCAACATGAAAATAAAGAGCTAGTACGCTTTTTAACTTGTGGTAGCGTTGATGACGGTAAAAGTACTTTAATCGGTCGCTTACTTCATGACTCGAAAATGATCTTTGAAGATCAACTAGCGGCTATTGAAAAGGACTCGAAAAAATCGGGTACCACAGGCGAAACCGTTGATTTAGCACTTTTAGTTGATGGTTTACAGTCAGAGCGTGAGCAAGGTATTACCATTGATGTTGCTTATCGTTATTTCTCTACTGATAAACGTAAATTTATTATTGCGGACACTCCTGGTCATGAGCAATATACGCGTAACATGGCAACAGGTGCTTCAACGTGTGATTTAGCGATTATCTTGATTGATGCGCGTTATGGCGTACAAGTACAAACACGTCGTCATTCATTTATTTGTTCTTTACTTGGCCTTAAACACATTGTTGTTGCGGTTAACAAAATGGACTTAGTGGATTATTCACAAGACCGTTATCAAGAAATTAAGAAAGAATATCGTGAATTTGCAGAATCATTAAATTTCTCAGATGTACGTTTTGTTCCTATGTCAGCGCTTAATGGCGATAACGTGGTAGAAGAAAGCGAAAACATGCCTTGGTATCCGGGCGCAACATTAATGAAGCTATTAAATACCATTGATGTTAGAGACAAAAATGAATACACACAGTTTCGTTTACAGGTGCAATATGTAAATCGTCCTAACTTAGACTTCCGTGGTTTTGCTGGCACTATTGCTTCAGGTCACGTATTAGTTGGCGATACTATTGTGGCATTACCGTCAGGTAAAGAAAGTACGGTAAAAGAAATTGTCACTTTTGATGGCAATATTGAACGTGCTGATAAGGGGATGGCAATTACCCTAACATTAGACGATGAAATTGATATTAGTCGCGGCGAAATTATTGTTAAAAAAGATTGTTTACCAAACTCAGCTAAAGAGCTAAATGCAACGGTTGTTTGGATGCATGAAAACGAACTTGAACCAGGTCGTGAATACTTCATTAAACATGGTAGCAAAATGACCACAGGTCATGCGCAAAGCATTGTTCACAAGTTTGATGTGAACACCATGGAAAAACTTGATGCAGCGCAGCTTGCGGTGAATGAAATTGGCTCGGTTAATTTTGAAGTAAGTGAAACCTTACATTTTGATGCTTATCAAGACAATAAAGGTACAGGTGCTTTTATTATTATTGATAGGTTAACCAACGTAACCGTTGGTGCTGGTATGATTAATCATGCGATTGACGATACTGTGCACGAATATAGCGAATTTGAATTAGAGTTTAATACTTTAGTACGCAAACATTTCCCACATTGGGGTGCGCGCGACATTACTAAGTAAGTATCGTAGTAACGATTAGTTAATCGTTACTTAATATAGATACGTTAATAATCTAGTGACTTCACTTTAGGGTAAGGTTGCTAGATTATTTTGTTTATATCACCTGAGTTTTTAAGGCAAGTTAATGACAATAGAGCAGTGGTTAATGATAGCGGTATTTATCGCGACCTTTGCCAGCTTAGTAAAGTATCAGCAAGTACCAGAGCGAGTATTCTCTGTGACGGTATTACTGTGCTTAGCGCTCTCTTTTGTAAGCGTTGACGATATTCTTGCCAATGCAGTTAACCCAGGTTTAGTAACGTTGGTGTTATTAGTTATTTGCTCCTTTGCGTTTGAGCGAACTAGTATATTACGGCGTTTGTCTGCGCGCGTATTTAACGGCTCAAAAATTAAATCTACATTAAGACTACTTGTTGGTACTGCATTTTCATCGGCATTAATGAGTAACACCGCTGTTGTGGCGACGTTAATTAGCACCATTAAAAATAATCAGCTGATTAACCCCGGAAAATTATTATTACCGCTTTCTTTTGCTGCCATTCTTGGTGGTACGTTAACCTTAGTTGGTACATCAACTAACCTGATTGTTAACAGTCTTTTAATCAAGCAAGGTTATGCTGGTTTTGGCTTTTTTGACTTCACCTTAATTGGCTTGGTCGCGTTTGTATTATGTTTAACGGTTATTATTATTCGTAGCCCTAGCTTGCCTGAAATGCAACAAGACACACATGAGTCTAATCAATACTTATTAGAGGCTGCGGTATCTAGCTCTTCAAGTTTAATTGGTAAGAGCATTGAAGAGAATGGCTTGAGAAACTTAGACTCACTGTTTTTAGTTGAAATTGTTCGTGCCGGGCGTTTAATATCGCCAGTGACACCCGATGAAAGTGTGCAAGCACGCGATAAGCTGATTTTCAGTGGTGATATTTCTAAAGTTTTAACGTTACAGCAGTTTGATGGTTTAACCTTATATGCTGAACAAGATGACTTGCTGCGCGATAACTTAACCGAAGTGTTAGTTAAAGCTGACTCGGCAATTGCAGGTAAAACGCTAAAAAAAGCAGGATTTAGAGCACGTTTCGATGCGGCGGTTGTCGCTGTTCGTCGTGAAGGTTGTGCATTATCAGGAAAGTTAGGCGATATTGTTTTGCAATCAGGCGACTTTCTTGTGTTAGCGGTTGGGCAAGATTTCTCAACTCGTACTAACTTATCGAAAAACTTTTATATTTTATCAGGGCACCAAGCCGACAATATGCTCAGTGGCTGGCGTGATCATATTACTGTTTGGGGCTTCATTGGTGCTATTTTAGTGTCAGTGCTTACACCCTTGCCATTATTAAGCTGTTTATTTGTTTATTTAGCGGTACTTATTTTTAGTGGTGCATTAACGGTAGATGAAATAAAGCGTCGCTTTCCTTTAGAAATATGGATGATAGTGCTAGGCGCGTTAACCTTAGCCACCTCTATTGAAAATACTGGTATCGCGACCATGCTTGCCGATAACATTGAAGGCTTTTTACATGGTCATAGTGTTTATTTAGCGTTTGTGGTTATTTTTGTTTTAACACTCGTTATGACCGAATTAATTACTAACAGTGCAGCAGCAGCACTGGCGTTTCCTATTGCTTATAATATTGCGTTGGGGTTAGGTGTAGATCCTATGCCGTTTGTGATGGCGGTAGCATTTGCAGCCAGTGGCAGTTTTATCAGTCCGTATGGTTATCAAACCAATGTAATGGTGTATAACGCGGGCAATTATCAGCTAAGTGATTTTATTCGCTTTGGTTTACCTATATCGATAATATACAGCGTTACAGTGATTTTAATGATCCCAATTGTTTTTCCATTTTAAGTAAAAATTAGCTTATTTAATCCTTCGATTTTTCAACGCTAATTTAATGAAACATAAAGAATAATGAGACCGATAATGAAAACAGAAAATACCGTTTGGCATGAACAGCATATTAGTAAAGAGCAACGTGCAGCATTAAAAAAGCAAACCCCCTGTTTGTTATGGTACACAGGTTTAAGTGGCTCAGGTAAGTCGACCGTGGCGAATGCGGTTGATGCATTATTGTTTAAGCTGGGCTGTCATAGTTATTTACTTGACGGTGATAATGTTCGTCATGGTTTAAATGGTGATTTAGGTTTTAGCGATGAAGAGCGCATTGAAAATATTCGTCGTATTTCTGAAGTTGCAAAGTTATTTATTGATGCAGGACTTATCGTTTCAACCGCATTTATTTCGCCTTTTGCCAGCGATAGAGCACTAGCTAAAGAGAAGTTAGCGTCAGGTGAGTTTATTGAAGTGTTTATTGATACCCCTATAAGTATCTGTGAGCAACGTGATCCTAAAGGTTTATATAAAAAAGCACGTGCTGGCGAAATTAAAGACTTTACTGGTATCGACTCAAGCTATGATGTACCTCAAGCACCACAAATTCACGTAAAAACGGCTGAACAATCTATTGAGCAGTGTGCACAGCAAATCGTTAACCATTTAATAGCGCAAGGTTTTATACCTGCAAGCTGTATAGAACAATTGGAAGGTTAATTAGATGCATTATGATGTTTTTAATGGTGATGCAGACGGTATTATCGCTTTATTACAGTTACGTTTAGCGCAGCCGAAAGAGTCAAAGTTAATCACAGGTGTTAAACGCGATATTAGCTTACTTAAACAAGTATGTGCTGTCTCTAAAGCAGATAAAGCAAGCTCTGTGACTGTGTTAGATATCTCGTTAGAAAAAAATATTGATGCATTAACCACTTTGCTTAATGATGGTGTTGAAGTGTTTTATGCTGATCATCATCGAACGGGTGATATTCCACAAGCAGCACTGTTTACGGGGCTTTTTGATACCGATGCCAATGTTTGTACAAGCTTAATTGTTAATCAGTACTTAGATAATCGCTACGTTTTTTGGGCCATAGCAGCCGCTTTTGGCGATAATATGCAGTCATCAGCTCGTACCTTAGCTAAAAAATACGGGTTAAGTGATGAAGAGCAATTACAGTTAAATGAGTTGGGGATTTACATTAACTACAATGGTTATGGTAGCTCAACCGATGATTTACATTTTCATCCAGCTAATTTGTTTAAAGCGTTACTAAAATACCCCAATCCTTTTGATTTAATTAATGAAAAAGGCTCGGTATTCTCACAATTGAAAAATGCTTATTTAGCGGATATGGCCAAGGCTAAGTCAGCTAAAGTAATTGTTGATGAACCTGCAGTTAAAGCAGTATTGCTTGACGATGAGCCATGGGCAAGACGGGTCAGTGGTGTTTTTGGTAATGAGCTGGCGAACCAATCACCGGGACGTGCACATGCGGTGTTAACGTTAAATAAGCCGTCATCAGAAAATCCGCTCAATGAAAAGAGCTACACCGTGAGTTTACGCGCGCCTTTAAATAACAAGCAGGGCGCAGGTGATGTTTGTGCTAAGTTCCCTACCGGTGGTGGTAGAGCGGCAGCAGCAGGAGTAAATGAGTTACCAGAAGCGCAACTTGAAGCTTTTATTGCCAGTGTGGCTGAGTACTATCAGTAACTCACATTAATAACATTACTAATAGTTAAGTATTGATAATAAATACTTAACGCAAAATAGGATTAATACAGCACGTTATGATTTACAATAGGGTAAGTGCATTATAAAGCGGCTCATAAGCTAGAGTGAAAAAGGGAATAACATGAGTTTATTAATTACCGGTGGTACTGGTTATATTGGTAGTCATACCGTTGTTGAGTTACTGCAACAGCAAACAGCACAAGATATTATTATTGTTGATAATTTATCTAATTCATCAACTAAAGTACTCGATAGAATTTCGGCAATTACAGATAAGTCTGTGACTTTTGTTGAAGGGGATATTTGCGATGAAGAAGCCATGGAAGCATTATTTACCCAATATACAGTTGATGCCGTTATTCATTTTGCCGGTTTAAAAGCGGTTGGTGAGTCGAGTGAAATCCCATTAGCGTATTATCAAAATAATGTAGCAGGCACCTTAACGCTATTGAAAGTTATGGCGAAGCATAAGGTGAAAAACCTTGTCTTTAGCTCGTCAGCAACGGTTTATGGTAATAATACCTCACCGCTTGATGAAAGCATGTCAACTTCTGCAACCAATCCTTATGGGCAAACCAAGTTAATGGTTGAAGAAATTCTTTTTGATTTGGCAAAAAGTGACAGCGACTGGTCTATTGCTTGTTTACGCTATTTTAATCCTATTGGTGCTCATGCATCAGGGTTAATTGGTGAAAACCCTAATGGTATTCCGAATAATTTATTACCTTATGTCGCGCAAGTTGCTGTAGGTAGGTTACCTGAATTACAAATTTTTGGTGACGATTATCCAACTAAAGATGGCACCGGCGTTAGAGATTATATTCATGTGGTTGATTTAGCACAGGGGCATGTCAAAGCGTTGTCGAACTTAGACAAAATTAATGGATGTCAGGCAATTAACTTAGGTACAGGTAACGGCACTTCAGTACTTGATATTGTGAATACCTTTGCACAAGTTAGTGGTCAAGAAATACCCTATAAAGTAGTGCCGCGCAGAGCAGGGGACTTAGCGACAGTTTTTGCTGATGCTAGCTTAGCCTCAACATTATTGAATTGGCAAGCCAAACTGGACTTAACGGCGATGATTTCCGATACATGGCGTTGGCAGTCTGAAAACCCTAATGGTTTTTAGCTTATGGTTTGATTAACGTTACTGTATTCATGTAAATGTGTAAATGCAAAGGTATGAATGCAAAAGCCCAACTGTTGTTGGGCTTTTTATTGTTACTGCGTAATTTAATTAGCCGTGACGTTACTCACTAATTGCTTGGGTTTGCTCATCAGCCCAAATTAGTGATTGATTATATAGCTCAATTACCTTGTCTTTATCTAAAGTTAATTTTTCAATAATATCATTAGTATTATCCCAGTTGGCGTGCTCAATACAGGCTACGAGTTTAATGACATCAGCCATTAAGCCTTCCTTGGTCAGTAGAGGCTCTTTAATATCTTGCGAAAGCGGAAGCTTTTCTAAAACAATTGACATTTCTTCATCTAAAATGGCATCAATCATTGATAATAAACCGGTTAGAAATGCAATAGATACATCAAACTTGCTAGGAAGCTCTTGTGCTACAAACTCACAAAATTTAGCGCGAGTCATCGCAAGATTAATTAACTCTGACGGCTTATCAGGGTTAGCGTTAACCGCAAACATTAAGCCAATAAAGCGTTTTAACTCTGCAGAGCCTAAAATAACTAAGGCTTGCTTTATTGTTGAAATTTCACTGCGACGCCTAAAAATAGCTGAATTAGCGTAACGCAATAGTTTATAAGACAGTGATACATCACGCTCAAATACACCGGTAATGTTGTTTAAATCAAGCTCTGTTTTTGATGTTTCGTATAGTAACTCAGCCATAGCCATTTGAGAGGGCGATAAGCTTTTTGTTTTCATCATTTCAGGCTTTGCAAAAAAATAGCCCTGAAAATACTCAAAACCTAGGTTGAGCATTTGGTTATACTCTTCGTAAGTTTCAACTTTCTCCGCTAATAACTTAATATGTGGAAAAGCACTAATAGCGCCTATAACTTGTTTTATTTCAGCTAAGTCACTTTGTTGTATATCAATTTTTATAATGCTGATGAATGGGTAAAAATGCGCCCAGACACTTTGATGCTCATAATCATCTAAGGCAAGGGTATAACCCTTTTGGTGAAGATCTTTACAAAGTGCCAGTAACCTTTTTCCTGGCTTTACTGTTTCAAGAATTTCTATTACCACTTCTTCAGTGGTGAGCATCTCAGGATACCCTTGACTTAGTGTTTCTAGTGTAAAATTAATAAAGGCGGGTTTATTACCCGTTAACTCACTGATCCCCATCGTAAATTGACTTGCTTCAATCATTTTACTAGTTGCTTCATCTCCATCAATATCGGGAAATACGTTATCTAAGCTGTCTCGGAAAAGGAGCTCATAAGCAAAGAGTTTTTTGTGCTTATCTAAAATGGGCTGTCTGGCGGCGTAAAAATGCATATTGTTTATAGGCTATGTTATTTTAAGGAGAGTATGATTATTAAATATATGGCAAAGTTACCAGCTTGTCATTTTATTTTGTACTTGTGTTCGTTTTCTTACAGCGACAAAACATCGATTTTCAAGCAGACCTATATTTTTACGGCTATTTTTGTTAGTTTAACGAATATTATTTTAAAATATATACAGTTAATTGTGTTTTGCTAAATTTTTAGCTGGTTATTGTTAACTCAGAAGAGGAAATACTTTGGAATTTGCCACGCTACTCTCACTATCACTTTACTTTATCGTTATGCTAGGTATTGGTTTATACGCCTATCGTAAGTCAACCAGCGATGTTTCAGGTTACATGTTAGGTGGGCGTAATTTATCGCCAGGGGTTGCAGCATTGTCAGCAGGTGCCTCGGATATGAGTGGTTGGATGCTGATGGGCTTACCTGGTGCCATGTATATTTCAGGGTTGAGTAGTTTATGGATAGCTGTTGGTTTAGTGATTGGTGCTTTTTTAAATTATCTCATTGTTGCGCCGCGTTTACGTACTTATACAGAAATAGCTAATGACTCGATAACCTTACCAGATTTTTTTGAAAACCGTTTTAATGACAAAGCACATTTGTTGCGCATTGTTTCTTCTGTCGTAATTGTTATTTTCTTTACCTTATATACCTCAAGTGGCATTGTTGCAGGCGGCAAACTATTTGAAAGCTCTTTTGGTTTAAATTACGAAGCAGGCTTGTATATTACCGCTGGTGTTGTTGTTGCTTATACCTTATTCGGCGGATTTTTAGCCGTAAGTTTAACCGACTTTGTGCAAGGCTGTATTATGTTTATTGCTTTGGTACTAGTACCTATTGTTGCTATTTCTGAGGTGGGTGGCGTTTCGGCAATGAATGAGATTGTCACTCAGCAAAATCCTGACTTATTAAATATGCTCAGTGGTGTTAGTGCCTTAGGCATTATTTCGGCGATGGCATGGGGCTTAGGCTATTTTGGGCAACCGCACATCATTGTTCGTTTCATGGCAATTCGCAGCGTTAAAGATATGCCAACAGCTCGTCGTATTGGTATGAGCTGGATGATCGTTGCAATTATTGGTGCGATGGCCACCGGATTTTCTGGTATTGCTTATGTAAATCAAACGGGTATGGCGTTAAAAGACCCGGAAACTATTTTTATCGTTTTATCGCAATTGTTGTTTAATCCATTAGTGGCAGGCTTTTTATTAGCGGCTATCTTAGCGGCTATTATGAGTACTATTTCATCACAATTATTGGTTACTTCAAGCTCATTAACCGGTGATTTTTATCAGATATTTTTAAATAGAGGCGCTAGCGAAAAACAGTTAGTGCGAGTTGGTCGTATCTCAGTGTTTTTAGTGGCTTTAGTGGCTATTTATTTAGCTTATGATCGCGATAGTAGTATTTTAAGCTTAGTGAGTAATGCTTGGGCTGGCTTCGGTGCTGCCTTTGGCCCAGTTGTTATTGCTTCTTTATACTGGAAAGAAACTACGCGTAATGGCGCTTTAGCAGGTATGATTGTTGGCGCAGTTACAGTACTCTTCTGGATTTATGCTCCTGTTACTGTTAATGGCCAGCCGTTAGGTGCACTGATGTATGAGATTGTACCTGGCTTTATCGCTTGTTCATTAACTATTTATTTTGTAAGTAAGTCTTCTGGAACAGTCGATGAAAGTATGCGCGTTAAATTTGATGAAATGCTAAGCCTTCATCAAAAGTAAATCATTGTATTGTATTTTGACTACACTTAGGTGGGCTTTGTTTAAACCAATCAAAGCCGCTTAGCTGCCTTTGGCATTATGATGAGTATTTTATTAAAGTTAAAATACTCATCATTTGTAGCTACCGCTTATTAGCGGTTAGTCAGCAAAGGTACTGACTTTAATGCTTACAAAAAACAAAAAAGCACCAATAAAGGTGCTTTAATTTTATTTATTGTTTTTTAGCGAACTATTTATTCAAGCATGAAGTAATGTTTTTACTCTTACCAAGTAATATTAAAACCTCAAAAAACAAAACGCTTTTGGCTGATGCTTAAAAGCGTTTTAGGGTTTAAGAACGTTATTTAGTTACGGTTATATCGTCCAATTAATATTTTTACTGAGTTTATCTTGCCATTGATTTAGCGATTCGCTTTTATCACCCACCACAATAACATTAGCTTGATTAAAAGCAGCAGACTCTCCAAAGAGGTGTTGGTCGCTAAATTTATCAATAAAGGTCATTTGATCATCTTTAGGTACAATGAACACGTTCACAGGGCTAGTCTTTCCTTGATAAACCAAATGTAGGCTCTTCATTCCACCAAAACGACAATAGTCGGCAAAAATCAGCTTGCCTAATACATCTGTGAAGTTACCGTTAAATGTTGCCATTTTACTATTTAATGACGCTAGCGAAATCAAACGACTATTTGCATTAGCCCCGTTATCGGCGAAATGCTCTGCTTCGTGATAAACGTGTGCTAAGGAGTAATCACCCAAGTTGTTGTAGGCACTATTAAATTGTAAGTAGTTAATAAATAACGCACCTAAAATAGCGACTGAAGCTGCCATTGCTAAATGTAGCCGCTTTTTACGTTTATGTTGCTGATGGGTTGCCAATGTTTGGCGTAATATCAATTTATTACATAAATCATCAGGTACAGGCACTTGTAATGCCTGCTTAATTTTTTCATCTAGCAGTGACATGTCATGTGCTATCTTTTGCCTATTTGGATCCTTATCCATTGCCGCGAGTAACTCTTCGTCTTGGCTTTTGGGATCACTGTAAATGGCGCGTCTGAATTGTAAGTCATCCATTATATAAACCTCGTTTTGCTGGCTCAGACTCTAAAATGTCTTTTAGTTGGTTACGTGCTCGAAATAGCCGAGTCATGACAGTATTTTTATTGAGATCTAACATCACCGCGATTTCTTCACCACTAAAGCCGCCAAGCACTTGTAATACCAACGGCTCAGAGTATTCATTAGGTAACTGAGCAATTTTATCTCTTAGCCAATGGCTTTCCATTGTTTGTTCATGTGAGGCTGATTGTGTGTCAGTGATAGTTGACTCTTCATACTCACTCATATCAAAACGCTTACGTTCAAAACGTCGAGCGTTTTCTCGTCTGAGGATTGTTATTAACCAAGACTTGGCCGCTTTTTCATCTTTTAAAGAGTCAAGAGCGCGCCACGCACGTAAAAATGTTTCTTGTACTAAGTCTTCTGCCACTTGCTTTTCATGGCATAGCCAATAGGCATAACGGTATAAATCCCCGTGTAGCGCTTTTACTAGCGCCTCATATCTAACTTGTTTTGTCATCATGAGTTAATAGACCTAAAAGGGGATAATTTACTTTCAAACTTTTTCAGACATTTCAGTTAAACAATATTTTTATTGTAGCTTTCACTGAAACTATAAAGAGCATAGTTTCAATAGTATTGGCGGGCAAGAATAGACGAGCATAGTATTCTGCTTTATTTATAATATTTGAGTTTAGGTAGAGAAAAGTGAGTGAGCTCAGGGGAGTTACAAGCCTCCTACTTATTATTTACAGAGTGGGAGGCTTTTAAACTTAAAACTTAAAACTTAAAACTTAAAACTTAAGGATTAAGTTGCCATTTTGGGCTGTTTTTGTCGCTGTTTGGCTTTTGATTTATTTGTGTAATTACCGCTAATAAAGCGCTGCCATGCCATGATGGCGCACCATTTTCGGCACTTTTTCCGTATAAATGCTGCTGCAAATCATTAAGGGCTGTGGCAAATGCTTGCTCATTAATAAGCGTTGGAACTTCGGCAATATTAGTCACCAATTTATTCTCGTTGTTACTATCTTTTGAGATGATGATGTCGCTCTCAATAAGTTGATTTATCCAAGGAATAATTAAGCTAAGTGCTGTGGAGGCGTCATTTTTCTTACAAGCATTAACTAATTGCTGGTAAGCATTGCCAGTGCTTAAGCTTGTCGGTTTATTCGTTACTTGGCGTTTGGGAGCTGTGCTATATTGTCGTTTTAAATAGATAACATGGACTAACCATAAGATTAGGGTTAATAGCCATAACCCCAAAAACAACCACTGCATAGTGTTATCTGACGTTGCAACAACCGTGGTAGCAGAGCCTTGATCGTTATTTTGAGCACTCTGACTTGGCTGAATAGTGTTTAAGCCGTTGTTTTGCTGATTAGTTTGAGCACTATTTTGATTGTGAGCTAAATTATTCGCTAATGTATTTTCACCGGCAACTACCGTAATCTCTTTTGCTGGTAATGTGGCTTGTTCTGTTCTATTGGTAACGGTATTAAACCAAGTCACCGTTAACTCGGGTAGGGTGAATGTACCTGCTTGACTTGGAACTATGGCAAAATTTTGAACTTTTTGGCTCACCAAGCGATCCGTTGTCATGTTGGTGTGAAGCTGTGCTTGATCTGGGTATACCTTAAAACCTTTACTATGTTCCATTACTATTTCAGGTAGTTGTGCTTTTGAAAGCCCTGCTGCTGTTAAGGTAATTGTTCGAGTAATAGGCTCTCCAACTGTAAACTCACCTTCATTGGCAGGCCATTCTTGATGTAAGGTTAATATTTCAGTAGGCAACCAAGGTGTGTTTGGTGGATAGCTCAGCGGAATAGGGAGCACTTTAATACTTTGTGGCTCACCAACCACGCTAACGGGTTTGGTTTCGGCAAAACTTAAGAAGCTAGAGCGCCCACGGCTGGCGACCATAATATCCCCTGAAAAAACTGGGGCATCAATAGTAAACTCACCACTTTCTTGTGGGGTGATTGCGTAGGTTTGTTCAATAACGCGATAACGCTTACCATTAATAATTGTACTGGTTTGTTGATCCTGTCCTATTTTTTCAATTGCAGCGCCAGGGAATGATGGTTCACTTAAATTACCACTTTTAAGCTCTACGGCAAAATGTAGCTTTAAAGTTAAGGTGAAAAGTTGCTGAACATAGGTTTGGCTGCTCGACAGTGTAGAGGTGACAAAAATATCTTGTTGATCAGCATCTTTATCACTTTTTTCCAGTACGACTAAACTAATGGGAGCCGTTTTTTGACTGTTAATCGTTAATGCTGGAATAGTGTGTTTACCTGTTCGTCTCGCAATAAGCACGATTTGCCACTGCGAGGTTAACGTTGTTTTAAAGTTGATGCTACTTGAGTAAGACCTAAATGATGTTCTACCAACAATAAAGTCAGCTAACAAAGGTGAAGTATCAAGTGCGCGTTGATCAACGTCATCATCTGCAATAACGGTAAGTACAATAGACTCATTAACCATCACCGGATTTTTATCAACCGACGCAGTTACTTGTGAAAGCGCGTAGCTTGGCAAGCACAGGAAAAAACTACTCAATAAGCTCATGGTGAGGGCTGCTTTTACCAATGACCCTTTAAGCGATGACAATATTTTTACCACTTTTTATTTACTCCTTTAGCCTTACTATCATGTCGGCGTTTTTGGTACTCTAACCGCATTTTGTTGCGTAATAATAAATAAGGATCGTCGGTGACTTTATTTATTGTTTGTTGATATTTTTGGTTTTCTTCTTGCGCTTTTTTATCGCTTGCTTGTTGCGCAGGTGTTTTTTCACCGTCTTTATCTTCTTCGCCATCTACTGCTTGAGCTGCTTTTTCTTCGGCTGATTTGTCTTGCTGTTCTTTATCTTGCTCAGCTTGTGCGCTATCACTTTTTTTATCGTTAGCATCATCATTTTGCTCACCGTTTTGTTGTTGCTCTTGCTGCTCACTTTGTGATGACTGTTGCTCAGAGCTTTGTTGTTCATCACTCTGCTGCTCTTTATTTTGCTGATCTTGACCTTGCTGTTTATCACCCTTTTGTTGATCTTGCTCGTTCTCGTTTTTGTCGCCGTTTTGTTGATCAGACTGTTGCTGCTGTTGCTGTTTTTCTTGAGCGGCTTTGGCTTGTTTAACTGTTTCTAGGTTTTTTTTGGCGTCTGCTAAATCCGGGTCTTGCTTGAGTGCCTGTTGGTAGCGCTCAATTGCTTCATCATATTGTTGCATTTGTGCAAGGGAGTTCCCTTGGTTATAGAGCCCATTAGCACTATTGTCTTGCTCAAAAGCCTTTAATGCTTGCGGATAATTTCCGGCTTTGTAATGTGCGCTACCTTGCCATTGAGGGTGCTCAAATTGCTCAGCAGCATTATTGTATTGCTGTTGGTTAAATTGCTGCTGCGCTTGTTGGTCTTTAGTTTTCCATAAATTTTGCCAAATACTGGGCTTTTGCTGCGATTGTGGCTGTGTTAGCGCATTGCTAGTATCAGTGTTGTTGACTGTGCTATTTACAGTACTATTCACACTACTATTCTCTGTATTACTAGACTCTGCTTGGTTTGCATAGCTAGGTACTGGGGCACCACTAAGTAAGATAAGTAAAGATAATGGCGCGATAAAACCGAGTGATAATACGCCAGCACCACGTCTAAAATAAGTTAGAAGTAACGGCAGAGCAATCAGTAATAACCAAGGGCCTGCTTCTTGGTATTTATCACCTTGCATATTTTGTTCTTCATTGGCTGTATTGTTCTCGTTTGAGGTGCTATTGCTTTCTTTTTGATTATTTAAATTGCTGTGTAAATGCTGAGTCAGTGTTTTTATATCTGCATCATTACTGGTGATAGTGCTGTAGTAGCCGTTGCCTCGTTGTGCTAAACCTGCCAGTTTACTGCTGGGTAGTTTAGGTATGACAATGGCACCGCTATTATCTTTTAATAACTCACCTGTACTAAGTTTTATTGGTGCACCGTCAGTGGTTCCAACACCTAATATATTTAAACGATGGCCGTATTCGTTAGACCACGCATAAATATCAGCTAATTCTGTGTTATCAATATCATCGGTAAACCAATAAATATCGCCTTGAACATGCCCCGAATTTTTTAGGGTTTGATGAGCTAATGTTAAAGCGGCTAAGGCATTAGCGCCAAGAGTTGGCATAATATCAGGTGATAAAGATGGTAGTAAAAGCTCAATGTTTTTAATATCTTGAGTGAGTGGACTAATAGTGAAAGCATCACCAGCATAAGCAATTAAGCCAATTTCACCTTCGTTAATTGCCGTTAACAAGTCATTCGCTTTATAACGAGCACGAGTTAGCCGGTTAGGTTTTATGTCGGTAGCATACATAGAATAAGACATATCCATTATTAATACCGAACCACGTTCTACTTGATAAACTGGCTGTGGTAACTTCTGCCATGCTGGGCCCGCAAGCGCAATAATAACTAAGCTGCCAATAATGAATGGTTTACACCAAAAGCAAGCGCTTTTATTGACGCTGCTTTGTTGACTGACCTTTGGTTGAGCTGATTTACTTTCATTTGCTAACAGTACTTTCGTTAAATGTTGCGGGAGAAAGTGTTGCCAAGGAGACTGAAAAACACGAGCTTTTTTAAGTAAGTACAAGACTAAAAAAAGTGCAAAAAAAGCAAGTAACCACCAAGGTCTGATAAAGTGAAAATGACTAAGTATTTCATTATTCAACATATCACTATTGATAAGTTGAGAAATAAAAGATGTATTTGGCAAGGACATAATTAGTGCTGACCTTTTGTTGTTGTAGAATTAACGCTATTGTGCTGATGGGTAAGCTGCTTACGGATAAAGAGTAATGACAGTAGGCTAAAATTCATACTCACTAAATATAAAAAAGCGAGTAATGCTGCAATGGCTAATGGCCAATAAAATAAAGCGCTAAGAGGGCGCATTTGTTGCTGGTCTTGCTCTATTGGTTCAAGTGAGTCGAGTAGCGCATAAATATCACTCATGCTTTGGCTATCTCGTGCTCTAAAATATTGACCGCCTGTTTGTTCAGCAATTTGGGTCAAACTGGTTTCATCTAAATCACTTGATGGGTTGATGCGCTGAGCGCCCCAAAGAGATTGTTGCATCATGACATCAGCACCAATACCTATAGTATAAATAGTGATCCCTTTGTTTACGGCTAAGGCTAGCGCTTCTTCAGGAGAGATTTTTCCTGAAGTATTTTGTCCATCGGTTAAGAGAAGCAATACTTTATTTGACTCTTTTTTGGCATCAAAACGTTTTACCGCAAGTCCTATCGCATCACCAATAGCCGTTTTTCTGCCTACTAAACCTAGCTCACTTTCATGAAGCATTTGTTTAACGGTTTTTCTGTCAAAGGTCATTGGTGTTTGCATGTAAGCATCGTCAGCAAAAAGGATTAAACCAAGGCGGTCACCAACGCGACGCTCAATAAAGTCACCTAGAACCACTTTTAACATTTGTAGGCGATTAACATTACGGCCATTAAGGTTCATATCTTCAATGTCCATACTGCCAGATAAGTCGACAGCTAACATCATTTCACGACCTTGTGTCGGAATATCAACCGGCTCACCTAACCATTGCGGTTGTGCAAGTGCGGTTATAAAAAATAACCAACATAAAGAAAGTACAACTAAAGGTGACTTTTTTTGCTTATCACTTTGTTCAACACTGCTGGTGGTTTGGATTAATAACGGTACTTTTAGCGCGTTATTTTTAGGGGCTCTTTTTTTAGCCGGTAACCAATAAATAATAATAGGTAAAGGTATTAAGGCTAATAACCAAGGCCAAGCAAAACTGATCATGGTTTATTTTCCTCAAGTTGTGTTGTATTGATGATATTTAGAGCTTTTATTGGTAGCGCATTTTGTAACCACAGTTTTACTGCGGCTTTACAGTGCTTATCAATACGTTCTTGATTGTTACTGTTGGCACAATCACTTGGTTGATATTGCACCTCAAAAGCGGGTGTTGATAACGCTATAAACTGACTATGATATTTTGACGGTAATTGTGCGACTAAAAAATGTTGAAAGTTATAACCATAAAGCTTGGCAACATCAGCTCTATTAGCGTATTGCATAACGGCCCATTTGAGTAAGTTAAGGCTTTCATTAGCGTTAATGTTTTTATGGGTGTTAAGTTGTTGCAAAGCATGATTTTTTGCGGCATTCAAACGTTTGTTCTGCCGATAATACTTAGCAAATAACAACAGTGAAATAATAATGATGATTGCTAGTAACCACCAACCAAAAGCGATAGGTAGATTACTAATTTGCTCAGGCAAATGAATATCGTTTAAAGGTAATGTTGGCGGTTGCTGTGGCCCAAGGGCTTGATTTGTTGTCATTATAAAAGCGCTCCAGCATTTTTTAGTTGCTGTTCAAGGGTTTGTCCTGCGCTAAATTCAATAATACGAGCGCCAGTTTCTTGTAAACGCTGTCGCTTTTGAGTGTGCATTAGGCTTGCCTGTTGTTGGTAACTTATCTCGGTGTTTTTATGGCCCAAGGTCAATTGTTGCTTATCAATGCCATCCGTTAACGTTACGGTTAATTTTCGGGTACTGACGGGGAGGGTAAACTCAAGCGAGTCGTTAATTAAACAAACGACTAATTCACAGTGTTGGCTTATTTGTGCTAAATGACGCAATGCATGTTGTTGATTATCATCGTAATTAATAAATGCTTGCCCGTCGGTAATTAAATACACTAATGAGCCTGGTTTAGCGAGGTGGCGTAAACGAGCACAATGTGAATCAAAATCTTCAGGGTGCTGTTCAGTATTATTAGGTTTTGCTAATAACGTTAAGGCATGTAGGTAATGTAATACCCCAGCTTTGCGGCTACGGGGCTTTAACTCAACATGTTTATCATTATTAAACACTAAACCGCCAAGTCGATCGCCGCGGCTTTTCGCATGCCAAGCCACTAACGAGGCTAAATGTGCGGCTTGAACCGATTTAAATAACAGCTGACTGCCAAAATGCATACTGGTACTTAAATCGGTTGCGATTAGTACAGGGCGCTCTATTTCTTCACGAAATAGTTTAGTGTGAGTAGTACCTGTTCTAGCAGTAACTCGCCAATCAATCGCGCGGATATCGTCACCGGTTTGATAATGGCGCACTTCATCAAACTCCATACCGCGACCTTTACTGCGCGATAAGTAATTACCTGACTGCTTTCCTTGAACATTTTTTCGAGCAACTAAGTTAATTAATGCACATTTATTTTGATAACGCATTAACTCTGTTAGTGATAACTCAACCCCATTACTGGCAATACTTGCCAGTAATGATTCGCACGAATGTTCTACAGAGTTATCAGTACCTTGATTTTTTTCTTTACGGGCAAACCACATAAAATTACTCATTCATTAAGAAAAACACGTTGCACGAGTTAATTAGGCTACTGCCACTAATGTGAGTAAATGATCAAGCACCTGATTGGCGGTAATACCTTCGGCTTCAGCTTGGTAACTCAGTAATATTCTATGGCGTAAAACATTATGAAATACTGCTTGAATATCTTCAGGGCTAACAAAGTCACGGTTATGTAACCAAGCGCGAGCGCGAGCACAGCGGTCAAGCGCAATGGTTGCTCGAGGGCTGGCCCCAAACGCTAACCAAGCCTTAAGTTGTTCATCGTATTTTTCAGGTTGGCGTGTCGCAATAATTAAATCGACTAAGTACTTTTCTAATGCTGGCGCCATATGAATTTGTAAAACTTGCTCGCGAGCCGAAAAAATTTCAGCTTGGCTAAGTACGCGTAAATCAGCTTTTGACTTTTCAGTAGCATGACTTGAGGTTAGTGCCTCACCACGATTTAGCTTTAATATTTCAAGCTCGCTTTGTGCGTCAGGGTAATCAATTTCAATGTGCATTAAAAAGCGATCAAGTTGTGCCTCGGGTAGTGGATAAGTCCCTTCTTGTTCAATAGGGTTTTGCGTTGCCATCACCAAAAAAAGCTCAGGTAAGTCGTAGGTTTTTCTACCGACGGTAATTTGTCCTTCTGCCATGGCCTCTAATAAAGCCGACTGCACTTTGGCTGGTGCACGGTTAATTTCATCGGCAAGTACTAAGTTTTGAAATAAAGGACCTTCTTGGAAAACAAAAGTACCGTCTTCTGGACGATAAATATCAGTACCTGTTAAATCTGCAGGAAGTAAATCGGGGGTAAACTGAATACGGTGAAAGTCGGCCTCTAAACCGTTAGCTAACGCATTAACGGCACGGGTTTTAGCTAAGCCTGGAGGACCTTCAACAATTAAGTGCCCATTCGCTAACAATGCAATAAGTAGGTTTTCAACAAGAGATTCTTGACCAATAATTTGTGAAGACAAGTGCTTTTTTAGAGTAGAAAAATGTTCAATAGCCATGGCGGTTTCTTTTAAATTTCTTATAGTTAGTTAAGCGATAACGGATGTTAAGGTTTATTTACTATTTTATATAGGGCTATTGCTAAATAAAACAAGAGATTCGTAACAAAATTTTAAATTGCTTTAGGTAAAGCTGCATTACCTAAGCTTTGAGGTAAATAACCTAGGATTGGCATAGTTAACCCTACGATATCGCTTTAAGTAAAAATAAGCTTTTTTGATGAAATTTTTGCTTAGTTGATTAAAATCAATTAACTTAGAGGTCTGACCTCTATCTCTCTAGCTTAAAAAGCACTATTGGAGTAATAAATGACAACAAAAAAATTAATAACCTCAAGTGGTGAACGTATCGCCATTGTTGCGGGGCTACGAACCCCCTTTGCTAAGCAAGCAACAGCCTTTCATGGTGTGCCTGCGGTAGATTTAGGTAAAATGGTCGTTAATGAACTTTTGCAAAAACATGATGTTGATCCCGCTATTGTTGACCAACTTGTCTTTGGACAAGTAGTACAAATGCCCGAAGCGCCAAATATTGCACGTGAAATTGTGCTCGGTACGGGTATGAAAGTACAAACCGATGCTTATAGTGTTTCTCGTGCTTGTGCGACTAGCTTTCAATCAACAGTTAATGTTGCTGAGTCTATTATGGCTGGCACGGTTGATGTGGGTATTGCAGGTGGCGCAGATTCTTCATCGGTTGCACCTATTGGCGTTTCTAAAAACCTTGCACGTGCCTTAGTTGACTTAACTAAAACGAAAACACTCGGCCAAAAGCTGGCGGTCATTCGACGATTAGGCTTTAAAGATTTGCTACCAGTATCACCTGCGGTTGCTGAGTACTCAACAGGAATATCGATGGGGCAAACAGCCGAGCAAATGGCAAAAACCTATCAAATATCACGACAAGATCAAGATGCATTAGCGCATCGCTCTCATACCTTAGCAAGTCAAAGTTGGCAAAACGGTTTATTAGATGGCGAAGTAATGAGCGCACATGCTGAGCCTTACAAAGGTTTTATTGAGAAAGATAATTGTATTCGTGATAATTCAGTGCTTGAAAGTTATGCGAAATTACGCCCAGTATTTGACCGTAAACACGGTACAGTTACCGCAGCGACGAGTACGCCATTAACAGATGGTGGTGCCGCCATATTATTAATGAGAGAAGGGCGAGCTAAAGAGCTTGGCTACCAGCCATTAGGCTATATTCGCAGTTATGCTTTTTCAGCTATTGATGTTTGGCAGGATATGCTCATGGGACCAAGTTATGCGACTCCACTTGCGCTACAACGCGCAGGAATGGAGCTTGCTGATTTAGACCTAATTGAAATGCATGAAGCTTTTGCCGCTCAAGCGTTAGCTAATATGAAAATGTTCGCCAGTAATAAGTTTGCCAAAGAGCAGCTTGGGCGCTCAAAAGCCATTGGCGATATTGACATGGATAAATTTAATGTCATGGGGGGCTCACTTGCTTATGGCCACCCGTTTGCGGCAACAGGCGCTCGTTTAATAACACAAACATTAAATGAATTGAAACGCAGAGGCGGCGGTGTTGGTTTAACAACAGCTTGTGCAGCAGGTGGTTTAGGTGCAGCTATGATAGTGGAGACAGACTAATGAGTAACGACAAGGTAGAAAACAGCAAGGTAAAAGACTGTGCTGACAAAGACGGCGCTGTTGATAATCAAGCAGCAGAAAGTCACACAGCAACTCACGCTGAAAGCCCGATCAGTGCCTTTTCACTCGTAAAACATGATAATGGTATTGCCCATTTAGTGATGGATGTTGCCGATGAAAGTATGAATACGCTAAAAGCGGAATTTGCTGAGCAAATAACGCAGGTGCTTGCTCAAATTAAAGCCGACACCAGCATTATTGGTATTGTGTTATGTAGTGGTAAGCCTGACTCTTTTGTTGCTGGCGCAGATATTAACATGCTAAATGCTTGTCAAACTAAAGAAGAAGTGGTCGCGTTATCACGTCAAGGGCAAATGATTTTTGCTCAGCTTGAACAATTAACAATACCTATTGTTGCTGCGATTAATGGTCCTTGTTTGGGGGGCGGTCTAGAATTAGCAATGGCGTGTCACGGCCGTATTTGTAGTGACAATGCTAAAACAGCATTAGGCTTACCTGAAGTACAATTAGGGCTATTACCCGGTAGTGGTGGCACTCAGCGTTTACCTAAGTTAGTTGGGCTACAGAAGTCTCTTGATATGATGCTAACGGGTAAGCAGTTGCGTGCTAAACAAGCACTAAAATCAGGCTTAGTCGATGATGTTGTACCTAACAGTATTCTTATTAGCGCGGCAGAAAATTTAGTACTCTCATTTAGCACTAAAGGTAAGCATTACCATAAATCACAGCGAAAAATTGGCTTAGTTGAAAAGCTACTTGCCAATAAAGCAGGTCGAAATATTGTTTATCAACAGGCTGAAAAAAGTGTGTTGTCAAAAACCCAAGGTAATTATCCTGCCCCATTAAAAATCATTGATTGTGTTCGTACTGGACTTGAAGCCTCATCAACCCAAGGCTACCAAGTTGAAGCTGAGCATTTTGCTGATTTAGTTATGAGCAGTGAATCGCAACAGTTACGCCATTTATTTTTTGCTACCACTGAAATGAAAAAAGAGCAGGGCGTAGCCGATGTTAAAGCTGAAGCTATTTTAAAGGCTGGCGTGTTAGGTGGTGGTTTAATGGGAGGCGGTATTGCTTTTGTTACGGCGACCAAAGCCAATGTACCAGTGCGCATTAAAGATATTAATCATAAAGGTATTAATTCTGCTTTAAAGTACAGCTACGATTTATTGAATAAAAAAGTAAAGCGCCGCTTTATTTTGAAAAGTGAAATGCAAAAACAGCTCGCGATGATCACGGGTACTGTTAATTTTACTGGCTTTAAATCGGTTGATATTGTGGTTGAAGCGGTATTTGAAGATTTAGCGCTTAAACAAGAGATGGTAGTTGCTGTTGAGGAGCACACTCAAGAGCAGACTATTTTTGCGAGTAATACTTCAAGCTTACCTATTCATAAAATTGCTGCTCAGGCTAAACGACCAGAAAATGTTATTGGTTTGCACTACTTTTCGCCGGTTGACAAAATGCCTTTAGTGGAAATAATTCCACATGAAAACACCTCAGACAAAACCATTTCAACCACAGTAGCTTTTGCTAAAAAACAAGGCAAAACGCCTATTGTTGTTAAAGATAAAGCGGGCTTTTATGTTAATCGAATTTTAGCGCCTTATATGAATGAAGCCGCTATTTTGTTGCTTGCGGGCGAGCCTATCGACAAAATAGATAACGCCTTAGTGAAGTTTGGTTTCCCCGTTGGTCCAATGCAGTTACTTGATGAAGTAGGTATTGATGTTGGTGCTAAAATAGGTCCTATTTTACAAGCAGATTTAGGTGAACGTTTTGCCGCACCAGCGGCTTTTGACAAGTTAATTGATGATGGTCGTTTAGGAAAAAAAGTGAATAAAGGCTTATACCTTTATAAACAACCTAAAAAAGGGCTGGTTGCTAAATTAACAGGGTTAATCAAACCATTACCAAGTAAACCAGTAGATGAGAGTATTTACCTATTATTAGGCATTACTCCTAAAGGTAAGCTAAGTGCTGAAACTATTGCTAAACGGTGTCTTTATATGATGCTTAATGAAGCAGCACGCTGTGTTGATGAAGGTATTGTGCGAAATGCTCGAGATGGTGATATTGGCGCTATTTTTGGTATCGGCTTCCCGCCATTTTTAGGTGGTCCACTGCGTTATATTGATAGTGTTGGGGCTAAATCTGTTGTTGCCCAACTAAGTCAATGGGCGGAGCAATATGGTGAGCGTTATAGCCCTTGTCAGGCTTTAATAACCATGGCTGAGAATGATCAGAGTTATTACTAAATAACCTGAGCTTGGCTTAACAAATTGTTAAATATCTCTAAAACCGAATTCAGATTAAATAGAGTAAACTAGCCGAGCTAGGTAGTAAGGCATTAAGCGTCAACTTTATGTGGTTTAATGTTTTATTGTTACTAAGTAGTTAATGTGATGTTAGGAAGTTGTTTTCCTATTGGTGGCAATATATTGACAGAGAAGAGGGCAAGCTATTGCCCTTTTTTATTCATACGTTATTCATAAGTTACTCTTAACTTATGAATAACGTATGTTTAACATATGCTCAATGTTTGATTGGTTTATAGTCTTCTTGGTTGAAAAATAAAATATTGTTCGCTATATTAGCGACCGTTTTTATTTTGCTCTTGAATATTTAGTTGTTGTTCTTATGTCACTACTTGCTTTAGGTATTTTATTTCTGATTGGCTTTTGCTCAAGTGGTTTTTATTACTACCACTCTTTATGCGCGGGTATGCCACGTAAACGTTGGGCGATTGGCGGCTTTATTTTAGGCCCAGTATTATGGCCAATGTTTTCGATGAAAAAGCGTATGGTGCTTAATCATTATTATTCTGTTGCGGGCGGTTATTTGAGTGTGGCGCGCTTTCGCGCATAAGTAACGACTATAACGACTGTCAAGTTAACACTTGCTATATACCAGCTAAGTATTAAGACATAAAAAAAGCTAATATATCTTGTTGATATATTAGCTTTTTTATTCACTTTATTTTATTAACACCCTTTATGTGAGGTGATTAATATCAAAGCGTTATTAATTAACACCACCAACGACTGGCTGAGGTTTCTTTTATTTCAACTGCCGCTGCAATGGGATTTTCTTTTTTAGTCGCACTTGGGGTAAATAGTGCTTTAATTAATTTAAGCATGCTCACTCCGAGTAATATTTCAGATTAAAGACGACGTGTACCGCGTGCATCACCAACTTGTTGTAGTTCTAAAGCGTTATCAGCGCTAAGACGACGTGTACCGCGTGCATCACCAACTTGTTGTAGTTCTAAAGCGTTATCAGCGCTAAGACGACGTGTACCGCGTGCATCACCAACTTGTTGTAGTTCTAAAGCGTTATCAGCACTAAGACGACGTGTACCGCGTGCATCACCTACTTGTTGTAGTTCTAAAGCGTTATCAGCGCTAAGACGGCGTGTACCACGAGCATCACCAATACGAATAACGCCGCGTGGAGCTGCAATTTCAAAAGTTTTTAATGTGTTAGCTGTAGCTTCAGAAACATTCGCCACTTGAGAAGAAGGTGTCATTGATACTGCCATTGAAAGAAGAATAGAACTAAACATAAGATTTCCTTTTTTATTAATTTAATTTGACTTAAGTTATTTATCAAACTAAGTAATGCTAAAGTTGTGCCAAGATGTATTTCTAATGTTTATTATGTTAATTTTATGTGAGTTTTTTTTGGGGGGATACTTGTGGAGCCTAGTTTCTATGGCGTTTTACGAGTATATTTAACGTTAATGGTTATTAAAAGGTATATGAGTGGCTTTTAAGTTGTTGTGAGTAATATTTATTTTTCAAGTGTCATTATATTGACGTACGTTATTGGCTGTTTTATTCAGCATGATCTCTCGAAGGGCTGATAATGGGCCGTTTATTTAATCAGCTATAAAATAAGATCTTTTATAACTGATTAAATGAGGTTGATTGTTGAGTAACCTGATGTGAAATTAAATATTGATGGAAATTATCACGGGGTAAAGGTTTACTATATAAATAGCCCTGTAACTGCTCACAACCAAGAGAGGATAAAAAGTCGAGTTGCTTATTGGTTTCAACGCCCTCTGCAACGACTTGCATTGTTAAGTTATGAGCGATGGTAACTATAGTGGCAACCATATTTCTTCCTTGCTCTGATACTTCAATATCGTCAACAAACGCTTTATCAATTTTTAAAGTATTTAAAGGAAATTTCTTTAAATAGGCGAGCGAAGAGTAACCCGTACCAAAATCATCAAGCGATAAATGAATACCCATATCACGTATCTGGTTCATTGTTTCAATAGCTTTTTGTGGGGCATTCATTACTGTACCTTCGGTTATTTCTAACTCAAGGTATTTAGCCGGTAATTGACTTTCTTTTAATATGCTCGCAATTAAAGCGACAAGGTTAGCTTGAGTAAATTGTACTGCTGAAAGGTTTACTGCGACACGACCGTTGAATAAACCAGCATCTACCCACTTTTTTGTAGCAAAGCAGGCTTTACGTAAAACAATTTCACCTATATCAATAATCTGCCCTGTTTC
This sequence comes from Colwellia asteriadis, assembly GCF_039523295.1. Classification (NCBI taxonomy): domain Bacteria; kingdom Pseudomonadati; phylum Pseudomonadota; class Gammaproteobacteria; order Alteromonadales; family Colwelliaceae; genus Colwellia; species Colwellia asteriadis. The sequence continues at coordinate 114,289 of NZ_BAAAFA010000010.1, forward strand.
TTCAGATACGGGTATGAACACTGCGGGGCTAATAATACCTTTAGCTGGTGTTTCAAAGCGTACTAAGGCTTCCATACCTGCTACTTGGCCTGTTTTAATCGATATTTTAGGTTGGTAGTAAACAGAGAATGAATCTTCGCGTAAACCATGACGAATTAAGGTTTCAACTTGTAGTCGATGCACTGCTTCTTTATTCATCGACTCGTTAAAGAATTGATAACGGTTACCACCAGCATTTTTAGCATGATACATGGCGGTATCGGCATTTTTTAAGAGTTCATGAGGGCTCAATCCATCGTCGGGGTATAGTACAATACCAATACTACTAAAAAGTACAATTTCTTGGTTTTTTAATTTAAAAGGCATAGCAATACACTGTAATACTTCATTGGATATGCTGGTAATAGTATGAATATCGTTAGTGTTTTCAATTAATATACTGAACTCATCACCACCTAAACGATAGACAGTATCTTGTGGGCGGCCGATATTAACAATACGCTCGGCAATTTTACATAAAATAGCATCGCCTACTTGATGTCCCAATGAGTCATTGATTTTTTTGAAATTATCTAAATCGAATACCAATAGCGCGTGTGGGGTTTTGTTTTTAACGAGCTTGGTTTGGTGCAGTTGAAAAAAGGTTCTGTTAGGTAAGCCTGTCAGAGTATCTGAACTGGCAAGCCTACGCAGTTCGCTTTCGGTAGCTTTTCGTTTAGTGATGTCTGAAAAAACGCTGACAAAGTGAGATATACTTTGGTCTTCATCATAAATAACGTCAATATTAAGGTCAGTAAAGTATTTATCTTCATTTTGATGAAGGCTTTCAATTTCACCATGCCAGCGACCTTTAGTTATCAGATGCTGCTTGATACTTTCGCAAAATTTATCAGGATATTGACTAAAGCTCAGCGGTTTTCCAATCATTAGCTCTCGAGTTTTTCCTGTAATTTGTACAAAGGCTTTATTAACATCTACAGCGATGAAGTCTTTATCATAAATGACAACCGCATCAGAAATATTTTCAATGCAGCGCGCAAACAGTTTTAAGGTTTCTTCGGTATTTTTAATTTGGCTAATATCTTTAAGCGTGCCAGTCATACGAGTAGGCTTACCTTGCTCATTACGCTCTACTATTTTTCCACGATCGAGTACCCAAATCCAATTACCATCCTTATCTTGTACGCGATAAGCCGCTTCATAATGATTACTCAACCCTTTGATATGCTCGTTCAACTCATGCTTAACTCGAACAATATCATGGTGGTGAATATTACTTTCAGGTGATTGGGTTATATGGGTACTATTTGCCTGCTGCGGTAAAGTATTACGGCTACCATCTTGTGGAAACTCAAGCTTACCCCAAATATTAGAGCGGAATACTTTTCCTGAGAGCATATTCCAATCCCACATTTCATCGCCGCTACCCCATAGAGATAGCTTTAAACGCTCTTCATTTTGTTTGATTTTTAAATGATATAAGCGTCTGTTGCGTGCTTGTTGGAAAACAAAACTAATAAATAATAAAGACAATAAAAGGTAAATAAAAATAGCACTGTTCGTTAACCACCAAGGAGCTAATATATGAACTTGTAATTTACTTATGCTACTTATTTTAGCACTTTGAGAGTCATAGGCCTGTACTTCAAACGTGTAATTGCCAGGGGCTAAATTAGTATATGTGGCTTTTAAGTTGTTTTTATCTGCCTCAATCCAGTCACTCTCGAGACCTTGTAATCGGTAATGATAGTTGAGCTGATGAGGTAATTTTGTATTAGGTGATACAAATTCAAAACTCACGGGAGAATGGCTGTGTCTTAAAATGACTTTCGTTAAACTATTGAGCTGCTTGCTTAATGTATAAGGTGCTTTTTTATTATTTTTATCGCTTTGCTCAATAGTCGGGTTTTGCTGTATTTTTACTTTTTTATTGGCAATGTATAAATTGGTAAATAGGGGAGGATTGATTACTTGAGTAATACTTAATAATTCACTTGGTAAAAACTGATAAAAACCTGTAGGGCTACCGAAATACAGCTCACCATTTTGTTTTTTAAGTGCTGAGTATTTTATGAATTCAGGCATATTTAATGAAAAATCAGCATCAAAATGAAGAATGCTATTAGCTTCAGAAGAAATAACACTAATACCCTTATTTGTTGCGATCCATGCGTTGCTTTGATCGTCGATAAGAATCGATGCAATATAATTATTTTTAAGACCATTTTTTTCATTAAACGTAATATGTTTGTTTGATGTCCTATCAATGAGTGTGATGCCTTGAGAATCCGATCCCAGCCATATGTACTGTTGACTGATCGCAATGCTGGTTATTTTTTCACTGTTAATATCATTATTTAGTGTTAATAAAGGTGGGCTAAATAGTAAGGCTTGTGGATCATAAGTTACAATATTATTGTCTTGAGAAATAAGCCATAGCTTGCTGTTACCATCTTTATGAAGCTTCGAAAATATATTGCTTTCTTGATCAAGGTGGGTACTAAACTCTTTAGTGCTAGTGTTATAACTTGTTAACATACCTTTGGTATTTAAGTACCAAAGGTGATTGTTGATAACATAAACGAGTTGGTGAGTAGAGTAACCAGAAAGGTAGTCCCAAGATTGATGTTTTTCGTTGTTTTTAGTGAGTGTACTTTTCTGATATAAAGACCCTTCGCGTGACAATATCCATAAAGTGTCTTTACCACTCAGAATTTGCCTAACTCCGCTAGGTATATTGAAGTTTTCTTGGTAAATGGCATTATTTTCTAATTTGAAAACCCCTTGTTGTTCGGTTGATAAATATACAGCGTCACTATCTGTTTGAGTAAACGACTCTACTCGGTAATTATGCTTTGTTATATTATCAACTTCAGCTAACCCATGGTAAAGCATAGAGTTTAACGGTGAATATTTATTAAGCCCTCCACCATAACTACCTAACCACATTGTGCCATTAGCGTCTTTAAATATATCCATTAACCAGTTATCAGAAAGAGAAGTGCTATAGGCGCTTTTTGTATGACTACTAATAGTACCGTTAAGCAGGTTAATGATGTTTAACCCGTCATTAGTCGCAAGCCAAATATTATTATCATCGTATTGTTCAATGGCCCTGATATGGTTAGATAATAATGTCGGTAGGTTTTTATTTAGGGCGTCTGTATTACTGTATTCGTTATTATCTCTAGCAAAAATATGCGAACTTAACTTGTAGTGGTGGTCAATAACAAACAAACCATTATCGGTTGCTAGCCAAATGCTATCATCGATTTCTTTTAAATCAAAAAGCGCAGTGGCATCAATGGATAACTTGTATTTATTATCTCCTTGTAGTGAGCCAACATAATAGAAGTTATTATTAACAAGGTGAATACCATGCCCGTAACTGCCCAACCAATAATTACCTTGCTTATCTTGATAAATCGTTTTTATTTCAAGCAAAGAGCCTTTAAAGTCATGTACCTTAAGAGGCTGAAAACTAAGTTCAGACTGCTTTAGATTAGTAACATCTAGGCTTTGGACACCGGTACTGGTTGACACCCACAAGCGTTGATTTTGGTCTTGGTAAATATCCCAAATAATATTGTCTTTGAGTGAGTTAGCATTATTAACGTCGTGATGAAAGTTATCAAAGTTATCTAATTCTCTATTGTAGCGGCTTAGTCCATTTTGAGTACCTATCCACAAGGTATTATTACTATCAATAAAGATTTTACGAATGACATTGTCACTAATAGAGAATGCATTGGCAATATCGTGTCGATAAACTTGGAAGTTTTTACCATCAAAACGATTTAAACCATCTTCTGTTGCAATCCATAAATAACCTTGTTGATCTTGTGTAATGGCAAAAGCATTACTGCTCGATAAGCCTTCATTTGCTGAAAACTGACTAAATTTTAATTGGAAATCGTTAATGTTTTTATGGATATGATTTTGAGAGGTAGGATCTGCAACTACAGGGAAGCTAATAAGTACGCTGAATAAAAAACTGTAAATAAACAAAGTGATAGTAGCGCTAATAGGAATTAACTTGGTAAGAAGAAGGCGTACAACATTCTGTTTCAAAAAAGGCAAAGGAAATAAAAGCAAAGGTAAACCCTATTAAAAGCACTAACTTAATGTAATGGGAGCAGTTAGTTAAAGATAATTGTTATTATTATTAATATAAGCATTGTCATTACAAAACATACAACAGCCCAAGTCAATCTAAGCTGTTGCTTATATCGGCAATTTTAAAACTTTCTTTGGCTTTTTTTTACGAATTCACTCAGGTTGTTTATTATTTTACCATTTAACTGTACTTTTTCGCGATTTTTTTGCTTTTTGTCTTGCTCAGCTAAAGAGTAAATAACAACTCTATCAGGGTTAGTGCTAGGCATGATAGTAGTTCTAATAAATTGAATTACATCATTTAATTTTACGTTAACTATTGTTTTGATTAATTGCTGCTTATGTTCAAATAGTTGATCGTTATTACAAATAGCAGACCAAAACCGTAGGCTTTTAATCCGTAAGTTTTGATCATTTTCTTGTAACTGTCCTGCTAAGCCTTGTGTCAGCTCAAGCCAATCGTTGGCACTGATTTCTTGCAGGTTTTTCTCTGCACAATTAATGAAGTCATCCATAGCATTAATTAATGCTATTGCATCGGTATGAGGCGATTGAATATAAAAAGCGATACCTGGATAACGGTTTATTGGCACATAACCAACACCGACTAAATAACCATATTGTTTTTCAGTGCGCATTTGTTGAAAAAACAATGGTGAGAGTAAGTGGCTGGTGATCATGGCTAGCGCAATACTTTGATTATCATTACTAAGCATTGGATTGTAGATAACACTGGCATGATCATGGTCAGCTAATGAAATTGGTAATAACAATGTCTGTTGTTTGTGGATGTCGATAACTGGGCACTGCACAGCGTAGCTATCATCAACCGCACCAATAAAGGCATTTTTGACATTGAGAATAATATCGTTGGCATGTTGAGGTAACCAATTGCCATGAATGAGCATCTCGATAGTAACTTTACTAAAAAGTTGCTGACAAAATTGTTGATATTGAGCGTAAGTGACAGTCATTAATGCCGATATAAGTTCGACAGTGCTGGGGTTATTAGGCTGCATTAACGAGCTCAAATTTGAAAACAGTTGAGAAATAGATTTACTTTTGTTGCTGTTTTGCCATTGCTTAATTATTTGTCGTTTGAATAATTCAAAGTGAGATTGACTTACCTGATGTTGTTTCAATCTGGTGAGCAGTTTAGGTAATAGTAAATTTTGCTTTTCGCTAACGCCTGATAATTGTAATGTTACCCCACCTTGGTGAGCATATAAGTGATAATGAATCCCTGCTAATTCAGCGTCATAATTTTCTTCAATTACAGTATCAGTATATAAATCTACAAATAACCGAGTCATGGCAATATTTTCATAACTGGTGATAGCATACGGGGAGTCAATACCTATATATAAATAACCTTTAGGGACGTTAAAGGTACAACCTTGTTTATACCAAGCCGTAAAACCATTCTCGTTGACAATTTTTTGGGGAATTAATTTCGTTTTGTTGTTATCGGTGCTGACGTTGTCTAATGCTGAGCTATAAAGCTTTGGGTGACTAACTATATAAGGGTTTTTCTCTGGTAGAAAAAGCTCACTAAACCAAGGGGAAGCAGTTTCAGCCATTGATAACTTACGCCAATGGTTAAGTTGTTTAAGCTCTATTTCGTTAACTTGATAAGGGACTTGGTACCAAAAGCTTCGAGTATTAAATGAATTTTTTTGGCTCACATGAATAATACGCATATTATCAACATTGAGCGCATTAAGTAACTTAGTCGTTCTCTCAGGTGCAATACCTGCCATGATATAGTCGCCAAAAATATAGTCTTCAACAGGGTAGTGCTGCATATTCAACACGAGTTGGCTAACGCTATCTAGCGGGTGAGACTTTTCATGGTACAGAAAAGATAACTCACTAATACTTTGTTTTTCTTGATAGTAATGTGAGGGGATGGAGTCAGCTTTTAATGTCGCTATATAACAACAAACAATATCAATAATATCATTAATATGTTGTTCGCCTAGCTCAGTTAAGCGAATTGAAATATTAAAATCTTTAAAGTTAGAGCCGTTGATTCCCGAGCCTGCTGTTAACCCCATAGCCCATTGCTGTTTTTTTAGCAGAGATAAAACACTGCCTTTACCTTCATGACCAAGTAGGTAGGCTAACACAGATTCTGGTTTGTCTTGGTAGTATTGATCAATACCCTCCATGGCAAAACTAATAATTAATTGGTGATCATTTTTAACAGGACAAACATTTATTTTAATACCTTGATGGCTAGGTAAATAAAGCGGTTGCTCTATTTTAGGTAGTGGTTCACAAGCGGACTTTATATTAACAAATAATTGCTCGGCTAAGTTTTGTAGCGCTTTAAGTGATTGCGGCCCTTCAAGTGCTAATGTCATATAATCAGCGCGATAAAAGGTATTAAAAAATGCTTGAATTTCACCACTAATACATTGGCCATTTCTGTCTGCTAAGGTATCTAACGTACCAACAGAAAACTTTGAAAATGGGTGTTTTTGATTAATGGTTTCTTTATGCACATCATATAAACGACGAATATCATCTTTTAATTTTAAGGCAAATTCAGCGTCGATATTTTGTCGCTCTTTAATGACAAATTCTTTTGACAGTAAAGGGCAGGTAAAAAATTCACTAAAACGCGTTAAGGCAGGTTCAAAATATTGGTGATTAATATCAAAGAAAAAGCAAGTATGCTCTGTTGCTGTCCACGCATTATGTGAGCCGCCGTACTGATTAATAAATTTTTGATATTCACTACCATCAGGGAAGTTTTCGGTGCCTAAAAATAACATGTGCTCTAAAAAATGAGCTAAACCTTGTCTATCTTCAGGGTCTTGAAAGTGACCTACATTAACCGCTAACGCAGCGGCAGATTTAGTTGTTTCATTATTGTGAATCAGTAAAACCCGCAAACCATTTTTTAGGGTAATAGCTTGATATTTTTTTAAATCATTAGGACTTTGCTTCAAAATTAGAGCTCCTAAGAACACTTTAAACAGCAAAGCGTATCGCGATAAAATATGAATAAAAAGAAGGGGATTATTGACAAAATCACTTTCTAAATTACCTTAAGGAATAACTAACATCTATTATATTCTTAACAGTTGTTATTAAAGTGCCGTTAATTCTATTACTATAGCCGCAAAATTATTCTATATCTAACTATTTAATCACGATAAAGTGAAAAAATTATCGCTAAATGTTTGAATTTATCCGCTAATTTATGCGGGAGACTTAATGCAAGTATATATAATGCGCCATGGAGAAGCCGAGGGCTTCATTGGTCATAACTTTCACAGTGATAGTGACAGACCCTTAACAACACAAGGGCAACTTGAAGCGCAATTGATGACGAATTGGCTGACTAAAATGAATATTCATTTTAATCATATTTTTGTTAGCCCTTTTGTTAGAGCACAACAAACATGTGCTCACGTACTGAAAAATATTAATATAAACGCTATTACTTTGGATTTTATTACGCCTGAAGGAAGTGCTAAGCAGTTACATGACTTTATTGATGGCTTATCGCCGAATAATGTCGAAGTACCCGAACAGGCGTTGCTGATTGTTTCGCATATGCCATTAGTAAGCTATTTAGTGGCAGAGCTTACTCAAGGTGAGCACGCGCCTATTTTTGCGACAGCAGGTGTTGCTCAAATTGATTATGATACGCAAAGTATGCGTGGTGAATTTGTACGTATGATATCGCCACACGATCTTTAATTGTTTGCTTTACCTTAAGATAAGGTAACAGGCTAATCTCGATTGAATTTATCTTTTAACTCAATCAGGGCAAGTAATGCGCCATTACCACCCCATTCAAGTGGCGCTTGATGAAATGCCATAACATCAGGGTGTTGTACCAGCCAGTGTGGCACTTTGTTTTTTAATACATGCGAGCCAATGCCGTGAACAACACAAATACATTGTGCATGCTCTTTTTGACAAGCATACAGCAGAGCGGCAAGCTCTTTTTTGGCTTTATGCTGGTCTAAACCATGTAAGTCTAGAATTAAGTCGGGTGTGTAGTGGCCACGGCGTAGGTTTTTAACCTCAAAACTATCAACACCTTCACGGACATATTTCATAGGACCTTGGGTGGTTAAATTTGGCTCGAATTCATCAGAAAAATGAAACTGGGCCACCATTTTATCTGTCTTTTTATTGTCACTAGGGCGTTTTGATTTGCCCGACGTTTTGACATAATGTATGGTGTCAATAACCATAGGTTTTACTTTACCTACCGCATCACTGAATAACTTTTTATCATCATCAATTATCGCACTATCCTTGACTGTGGTAGTGGTTTTATTGTGAGCGGACACAACAGTTTTTTCTGTTGAGCGTAGTTGCTTTTTAATTGCCTTGAACGCGGCTTTTGAGTCAATATTTTTCATGGCGTTAGTGTAAAACATTTATTTTTAAATACAACGTGTGTTAACAAACACCTTAGGAAAAAGAGTGATCGAATCCAATTCTACTGAAATAACCAAGCAGCTTCATACTATTGCTGACTTTTGCCGTTACGGCGCAAGTTTATTTAATCAAGCTGAGCTGTTTTATGGTCATGGTAATGATAATCCTTTAAGCGAAGCACTTACCTTGGTTATGCACGCATTGTCTTTACCTGAGCAGTTGAGCGATCAAGTAATGAGTTGTAACTTAATCGAACAAGAAAAACTGAATATTCTTAGCTTGTTTGAACGTCGAGTTACAGAACAAGTACCTGTTGCTTATATTACTAACCTTGCTTATTTTGCTGAGTTACCTTTTTATGTGGATGAGCGTGTTCTGGTGCCGCGATCGCCTATTGGTGAGCTGATTGAAAAACAATTTTCGCCTTATATTAATGCAGATAAGCCACCGCAGCGTATTTTAGACTTGTGTACAGGTAGCGGTTGTATTGCTATAGCGTGCGCGAGCTATTTTCCAGAAGCTGAGGTTGATGCGGTTGATTTATCTGTTGATGCCTTAAATGTAGCGCAACTGAATATCGAAAATCATGGCTTAAATGCACAAGTTATTCCAATTCAATCTGACGTTTTTTCTGGGGTTGAAGGACAAATTTATGATTTAATCGTTAGTAACCCACCATATGTTGACCAAGACGATATTGACTGCCTACCAGCAGAATATACGCATGAGCCTGAAATGGGCTTAGGTTGTGGTGAAGACGGCTTAGATATTGTACGCGTTATTTTAGCGCAAAGTGCTCAGCATTTAAGTGATGATGGTATATTAATTTGTGAAGTGGGTAACTCACAGGTGCATGTTGAAGCTGTTTATCCTAAAGTCGACTTTACTTGGCTTGAATTTGAACGCGGTGGTCATGGTGTATTCATGCTAACTAAAACACAGTTAGTTAAGTACGCAGCACTTTTTAATGCAGCGCTATTAACAGAATAATTAATAGAGTAATTAACAGATAAGTTAATAGCGTAATGTACTCAATATTGATGTCATTACTCATATAAAAAACTCATGTGAAAAATTCATTTTAACAATGAAAAATATAATAAAACAATAACTTATAGGTGGTAAAAGTAAATGTCAGGTAATACCTTCGGAAAGCTATTTACGGTAACGTCATTTGGTGAAAGTCACGGTTTGGGTTTAGGTGCCATTATTGATGGTTGCCCACCTGGGCTTGAACTATCAGCTAGTGATTTACAGTTTGATTTAGATCGTCGTCGACCTGGTACATCACGCTACACCACAGCACGCCGTGAAGCTGATGAAGTAAAAATACTCTCGGGTGTTTTTGAAGGCAAAACTACCGGTACGCCTATTGGGTTAATGATTGAAAATACCGATCAGCGGTCAAAAGACTACGGTAATATTGCGCAAAGTTTCCGTCCTGGTCATGCCGATTACACCTACTGGCAAAAATATGGCTTAAGAGACTACCGTGGTGGTGGTCGCTCTTCAGCACGCGAAACAGCAATGCGTGTTGCTGCGGGTGCAGTAGCTAAAAAATACTTAGCAGATAAATTTGGCATTCAAATTCAAGCATGTGTGACACAAATTGGTGATATTAGTGCTACCGCTGCTGATGGCGGTCAATTTGACTTAAGCACTATTGATTGGCAAAAAGTTGAGCAAAATCCATTTTTCTTTCCTGATGAAAGCAAACTTGAGCTACTTGACCAACATCTACGTGAGATTATTAAAGCGAAAGACTCTATTGGCGCTAAAGTGACGGTTATTGCCAGCAATGTTCCTGTGGGACTAGGCGAGCCTATTTTTGATCGTCTAGACGCTGAGGTGGCGCACGCCTTAATGAGCATTAACGCAGTAAAAGGTGTTGAGATAGGTGATGGTTTTGCGGTTGTAAACCAAAAAGGCTCTGAGCATAGAGATGAGTTAACGCCTGAAGGTTTTGCTTCAAATCATGCAGGTGGTATTTTAGGGGGAATTTCATCAGGACAAAATATTGTTGCGCATATTGCCTTAAAACCAACTTCAAGTATTGGTGTAAGCGGTAAAACTGTTGACTTAGAGGGCAAGCCTACCGACATTATTACCAAAGGTCGTCACGATCCTTGTGTTGGCATTCGCGCAGTACCTATTGCTGAAGCAATGTTAGCATTAACCTTAATGGATCATTATTTACGTCACCGTGGTCAAAATGCTGATGTAAACTGTATAACACCAGATATTGAGAAGTAAATTTGGTACCCTAAATTATTCGTGAACATCTGAGCTCATGAGTAGGTAATAGTTAGGTGTAATCGTGAGGTTATAAAAAATTAAAGGCAACGTTTAGGCGTTGCTTTTTTGTTGCTATTACAGGCGTTTCTATCTTGGTATATTAATTTCTTTGCAAGGTTACCCACTTTGACATTATTTTCACGTTTATCACTAAGTTATTTCTTTTACTTTTCTTTATTAGGCTTAGTCTCCACATTTCTTTCTGTATTTCTTGATGGTAAAGGTTTTACTTCTCGAGAAATAGGCGAGATTTTAGCTATTTTTACCGTCACTAAAATTATAGCGCCAAGCCTATGGTCGATGCTGGCTGATAAAACAGGGCAGCAAATACTAATTATTAGGGTAGGAGCGTTATTAGCTTTATTGTGTTTTAGTAGTTTATTTTGGCTCAGCACTTATGGAACTATTGCTCTTGCCTTAGCGTCATTTAGCTTGTTTTGGACCGCTATTTTACCGCAGTTAGAAGTGCACACATTAACTAAGCTACGTAAAAACGCCAAAATTTACGCCCGAGTTAGACTATGGGGCAGTATTGGTTTTATTGTCTTAGCAGTTATTACGGGGCATGCGATAGGTTACTTCTCAAATCAAGCGTTTGTTATTTTAGGGGCTTTGATGCTGTTGGCGTTATTTATTTGTACTTTGGCACTCAATAATAATAAGAGAAAACGGGTAAATAGTGAAAGTAGTGAGCTAATGAACGTCGCTATTTGGAATAAAATAATCAATGCTAATTTTATAGTATTCTTTTTGGCCGGTGTTTTATTACAAATGAGTTTTGCACCATATTATGGTTTTTTTGCATTATTTTTACGGGAGTTAAACTATCCCGATTTTTCTATCGGTTTATTTGTTTCTCTTGGGGTTATTGCTGAAATTGTTGCTTTTATTTACATGGGGCGTATTTTTAAACATTGCTCGTTAAAACTCTTGTTAACTTTTAGTTTAGGGGCCACCGCACTGCGCTGGTTTTTATTACCTTTGATTGGCGCTAATCCCTATTTATTGGCTATTACTCAGTTAAGTCATGCAGCAAGTTTTGCTATTTATCACAGTGCGAGTATGGCCTTTATTTCCAACCATTTTACTCAGCGTCAACAAAGTCGAGGGCAAGGCATTTATGTTGGTGGTGTTTACGGGATTGGCGGTGCAACAGGCGCTTATATTACTGGTATTTTATGGCTTGATGGTGCAGGTGTTCATGTAGCGTTTGCTTTTGCAGCTGCTTGTGCGTTGTTAGGAACACTTATCATGTTAAGATTAAAGCCTAAAATGACATAATTAATTTCGCTTTATTGCGTCTAGCTTTTTAACCCCTTGTTTATATATGTAATAAATATAGATAATAAATATAGATGAGTAATACCGATTAAAAATCAGGAAAAAATATGATAAACCTTAAAAAAACACTGATGATAATAATGCTACCTGTATTTTTCTTGTTGGATCATTCAACAAGTTTAGCGGTTGAGGTATCGCAAAAACAATTGTTGTCGTTAATGGAACAAGCTGATAAACCGCTATTACTCGACGTTAGATCGGCAGAGGAGTATGCTCAAGGGCACATCCCAGGAGCAATTAATATCCCTCATACCGAGATTAACTCACGTCTAAATGAGTTATTGGCTTACCAGCACCAGCAAATTGTTCTTTATTGTCGTTCAGGTCGGCGAGTTGATATAGCAACAACAGCGTTGCTTAAACAAGGCTTTAGTCAGTTAGATCATTTAACCGGAGACTTTAATGGCTGGCAAGCCAGTGATTTACCACAAGTAAAGCGTAGCGTTAAGTAGCTCTTCGATAACTTTATAATAAGAATAAAAATAATGATTAAATTTCCTAAAATTGGTCCAGCAGTGTTAGTGACTGCTGCATTTATTGGTCCTGGTACTGTGATTACTGCAACAATGGCTGGCGCAAATTATGGTTTCAGTTTGCTGTGGGCTTTAGTTTTTTCTGTAATCGCGACCATTATCTTACAAGAAATGGCCGCCCGTTTAGGTGTTGTTACTCAACAAGGGTTAGGTGAAAATATTCGCTTAGCGTGCACAAATCCATTGGTTAAAATATTAGCAGTATTACTGGTTGTTAGCGCTATTGTAGTGGGTAATGCGGCTTATCAAGGTGGTAATATTTCAGGAGCTAGCCTTGGTTTAGTTCATGTTTTTGGCCAAGGGCAGTGGCTTCAAGGAAGCATGTTGGAAACAATATCGCTTTGGCCGCTCGTTATAGGATCTGTTGCATTATTTATTTTAGCAAGCGGTAGCTATCAGTTTATTGAAAAAGCGTTAATTTTATTAGTTACCGTTATGAGTATTGCCTTTTTGGCGAGCTTTATGATGGTTCCCATTGACTGGAGTGAGTTTTTCTCAGGCTTATTAATACCGAGCTTGCCTACAGGGGCTACGTTAACGGTTATTGCATTAATTGGAACTACCGTTGTGCCGTATAACCTATTTTTACATAGTGCTAGTGCGAGTAAAAAATGGCAAAACGTTGAGCAGCTTGGTGATGCAAGAAAGGATTTGTATTTTGCCATCCCTCTAGGTGGTTTGATCTCAATTGCGATAATCTCAACCGCCGCTAGTGCTTTTTTTGGTCAACAAATAGAAATCACTAATGCGGCTGATATTGCACCAGCACTGGCACCTGTTTTTGGCGAACATGCGGGCATTTTTATTGCGGTAGGTTTGTTTGCCGCCGGTATATCATCAGCCGTAACCGCGCCATTAGCGGCAGCTTTTGCTTTAAGTGGCATTTTAAATCTCAATAAAGAGATTAGCTCTTTGCAATTTAAAAGTATTTGGTTTGTTATTTTATTACTGGGTGTGTTAATTGCGAGTATAGGTTATCGACCTATTGAAGTGATATGGGTGGCACAGGTTGCTAATGGAGTACTGTTACCATTGATTTCATTATTTCTCTTATGGATGATGAATAGCGCAACATTAGGGCAACATAAAAACACTAAGCGACAAAACTTACTTGGTTTATTGGTGGTGTTAGTTACGCTCTTATTAAGCGCTCGCAGCTTAATGTCGGCGTTTGGCTTGTTATAGTTTACGAATAGCTAAGTGTTTTTATGGTAAAGCGTGTCTTTACGATAAGCAAAGGCACGCTATTTTTTTAACAGTAGGACTGCTTAAAGCGCATAGTAGATTGTACCTTGAGGTGATGCTGAAATAGTTGCGTTTAAGCTTTCAGTGATGGTAATCGTAGTATCACTTTTTTTAATATTGTAACTAACGCCAGGCTTTAGCCCAACAATTAGGGTGTCAAATACTTGATTAACATTAGATATATCAATGCTAAACTCATTAACACTCGCTTTACTAACAATAGCAACTAACGTTGTAGGAGATGTGTTATTAGGGTTTTTTACCAATACTGGATGAATATTAGTACCCGGTAATAACAATGCACTTTCCGTTGGGTAACCTTCCTGCTCGGTAATAGCAATAACATGTAAAAAATCATCATCTTTACTGGCTTGTGTTGGACTGACCTCGATACGCCATTGACCTGACTCTCGATAGACGCGCTGATCTGTGCCAGAAAGAGGGCTAATTAGATCATCAATATAATTATGAGCTGTATTATTACCGTTGTCCCACACTAAAAACTCCTCACCAGCACCACCAACTGTTGTGATACTGTGTTGTTTAGGCAGTAAGGTTTTTTGATATAAGCTGGCTTTATCAGCGCTATCAATACCTGAATCTATGGTAAGTTTAACCATATTTTCTGAGATTTCAGGTGAGTTGATACTATGTAATAAATATGATTTTTTAAATGTTTTATTTTTTGAACTAACTTCATCATAAATAAGGTAAACAGGGTGAGTGTATGAATGATTAGGCAGCATGATAAAGTGGCGATTAAACTTTTCTAGCTTAGCCTGACTATAAGCAAGACTTGCATCGCCCATTGTGTAGGTAAATTTATTGTTATGTTGGTAGTGCACAACGCCACCTAAACTATTACTGCCAGTAGGCTTTACTTCTTCTGGTGTAGGGTAGTTATTGCCTTTAATTATTTGTCCGCCATCATTAGATAGTGCTGTTGCAGCGTTTTGATAGTTTCGCACACCAAAACTTTCATTTGGGTCATAAACCGTTATTGTATTATGAGCAACACTTCTGGTGTAGTAATTCCACCAGTGCCAGCTACCATAAGCACCCATGACATTATAGCCACCAGAGTCTATTGCTAATGGACCTTTATAAAAAATGGTAAAAGCATTCTGATCTCTATGATGATGGTTTATCGAAGAAAAAGAACTTGATTTAAATACCGCTAAGGTATTTTTATCCACTTGCCAAGAGTCTCGCATGGTAACAATACCGGCATGTGCAAAATGTTTTGATAGCGGTAACTCTGTCGGTGCCTTTGCGGTAACAGGGGTTATGTCTGCATACAAAAGCTTCCAAATAGAGTCGGCTTGTGGCATATTTTCATAAAGCCATTGTGCATGCTGGTCTTTGTATTCAGACGCACTATACATTAAAGGGACACCTTGAAAGTTGGCAGTATAATCAGTTGACCAAACATCTCCCGAGTATGGGAAGTTATGGTATGCATTATTTTTAAACTCATTAAAAGTGTTTAGGTTTCGTAAACCGTATAAATAAAAGCTGGCTTTTTCTTTATGCCATTGCGCAAACCAGCTTGACTCGTCGGTGGCATACCGCCATAAGTAATTAACGTCAAAACTAGCGTAACTGGTGCCATAGGTCCAGCCTTTTTCAGAGCCGCCCCCCATAGATGACCAGGCTAGAAAAGGGTTGTAGCCATTCTCGAAGTGACTAATGATTTTTTGTAAATAACTATAATAGAGAGACTGTACGTCAATAGAGTTTGTATCATCAGGGCGCAACTTTTCTAACCCTGAGTGGTTTGGAATATCATGGTATATTGCTAATAGTGCGGTTAATGCGGCAATGTTAGCCCGTCGGCTATGACCACCGGTATAAGAAGGAGCAGAATAAAAACTCCATCGTTCATCGATGTATACCAAGTTAGCTAAAATATTTAATCTTATTTGAGTTTTGTCTTCTTCAGATAACTCGTTGTATAACCAGTCGTATAGTACACCTAAGGCGAAAACCTTTCCACGCGGGTGTGCATCATTAGGTGCTTTATTATTAACCCAGCCACCACTGCCGTTTGGCTCAGCTGGATAAGTTAATGAACGCTCCATGATAGATTTAATATATAACTGAGCATATTTAACCGATAAAGCACTTTCGTTAATGTAAGCGTTGATTCCCCAGCGCATAGCATCATTATTAAAATCATTGAGGTTTGTTATTGATCCACTGGTACGCTCATCAACAAGCGCTTTAATGCCTGCGGTATCATTAATATCGGTTACTAGCTCGCGACGACTAGCTAACCATGAGTCTAACTCGTTCAACTCATTAACCTTTTGTTTAATGGTGTTAAGGCGTAGTGGGTTAATGAATAGATAAGGGTGGTTACTTTTAACGGATAAGTTTTTAATATCTGTCGCTAAACTGCGAGTAAAGTTATTTACTGAAACTTTTACGGTACTTGAGGTTGAGTATGTTCCTTGATTGTCAAATACTCGGGCTTTATAGCGATGTGTACCAACTTGTGGAGTAACTGTTATACTGTAAGGGGCAGCGGTTAAGCTTGCTAGCTGATAGTTGTCAGCATAAAAATCGACTTTGGTTACTTCGCCATCACTATCACTTACTTGGGCGGTTAAAGTAATGGTATCGTACAGGGTTGGCGTAGTATTACTGGCAGTTAACTCAATACTTGGCCGTATTATTGGCGGTAAATCATTAACCGTAATTGTGATTGTCGTTTGCACTTCTCTTCCTAAACTACTGACAATATTCTGGGTTAATGTGAAAGTGCCAACTTGCTCTGCTGAAAACTCGGGGTTCAATAAGCTAGTATCTGATAAGTAAATTGCTCCAGTACCACTCCAAGCAATATTGGCTGTGGTTTCATTTGAGTTCTGCCAGTCAATAGCGCTTTGCAAAGTATATTGCTCAAGATGAATTAAGGCTTTACTCGTTGGAGCAGTATAGATTGGCGCTTTAACGCCGTTAGGTTCGTCATTAACAGTAATGGTGATTACGGCATTTACTTGTCTGTTAAAAGAGCTCGTTATGGTTTGAACTAATGTGTATTCACCTACAGTTGAGGCTGAAAAGTCAGGTGTTAATGTATTGGTGTTCGAGAGAAATTGTGCACCACTACCAGACCAAGCAATATTGGCTGTGGTTTCATTTGAATTCTGCCAGTCAATAGCGCTTTGCACAGTATATTGCTCAAGATGAATTAAGGTTTTACTCGTTGGAGCAGTATAGATTGGCGCTTTAACGTCGTTAGGTTCGTCATTAACAGTAATGGTGATTACGGCATTTACTTGTCTGTTAAAAGAGCTCGTTATGGTTTGAACTAATGTGTATTCACCTACAGTTGAGGCTGAAAAGTCAGGTGTTAATGTATTGGTGTTCGAGAGAAATTGTGCACCACTACCAGACCAAGCAATATTGGCTGTGGTTTCATTTGAATTCTGCCAGTCAATAGCGCTTTGCACAGTATATTGCTCAAGATGAATTAAGGTTTTACTCGTTGGAGCAGTATAGATTGGTGCTTTTTTTTCATCACTTTGTGCTATTACTGAAATATTAATAGTGGCGCTGATTTTTCTATTTAATGAGCTTGTTACAGTTTGAGTCAGACGGTATTCCCCAGCTTCAGTTGCTAAAAATAAAGCAGTTAAGTTGTTGATATTTGAAATAAATTCTGAACCTTGGCCTGACCATGTAACCGCTTTTATGGTTTCATTATTATCATGCCAATTGATCATATGGTTTAGCCTAATTTCAGTGTTTAAAGTTGCTTGTAGTGCTGGGCTATGAGTAAAGGTTATCGGATCGTCTGTAACTTCAATCGTTAACACTTGCTGTAATATGCGGCCTAAATTACTCGTTACTTGAACTGTAAGCTCATAGGATCCAGCATCGGTTGGATGAAATAGTGGGGAAGGGGTAATAGTACTATCTAAAAAATGAGTACCATCACCACTCCAGATAATTGATGCGGTACTCTCATTGTCATCATGCCAATTAACGTCACCAGTGAGCTTAGTATAAGCAAATTGTTTGAGCGAATGTGGTACGCTAAAGTGTATTTCTGATTGCTTATCTTTGACTACAATGAGTGTTGAGGCAGTAAGTTTCTTACCTTGATTACTGATAAATTCAACGGATAGACTATAGCTTCCCGATTCATTCATAAGCAAAGTCGGTTTCAGAGTATTAGTACTATTCAAGAACACGCTAGCATTACCGTACCACTTGATACTTTGCGTTATTTCGTCGTCATTTTTCCAGTTTACACTAGGCTCTAGTATATAGGGAGTAAAGCTTATTACTTGATAATTACGCGCTAAGTCAATACTGGCGGTTGTTATTACTGGTTCTTGTGTTTGCGTTTCTTCGCTTGATCCCCCACACCCTGATAACAATAATAAAAAAATTAAGATGAACAGCTTAACCATACGACGACTTCTTCCTTGATGAAAATACGAGGCGCTAGATTATATTTTAAGCGTATTTAAGTCAACGAGTTAGCAATATAATAAGTGTTTTTGTTGTTGAATTAGAGTGAGCTCTTAATTTTGTAAAGGAAGTACTATCGACACCATTAACCCGCAAGGCTGGGTATTTTGTGCATATATTTCTCCTTGGTGTTGCTTGATTGCTTGTTGGGCAATGGCTAAACCTAAACCGGTACCGCCGCTATTACGGTCTCTTGCATCAGCAACACGGAAAAAAGGCGTAAAGAGTTTACTTAGCATATTATCAGGTACACCCGTACCTTGATCGGTAACCGTTAAGCATATTTTCTCAGTTATCAATGTTAGCTCAACACTGACAGTACTATGTTCAGGTGCATACTTTACGGCGTTATTAAGTACGTTGCTAATTGCACTAATGAGAAGCTTTTTATCGCCATTAAGTGAATATTTTTCATCACTTGCTAGCGTTATTATGACGTTTTTTGTATTGGCAATATATTGACAATCGTCCACCACTTGCTGAGTTAAGTTTACTAATTGAATGGGCTCAAAGTGATCTGTGGTATTGGTATGCTCAAGTCGAGAAAGCGTTAACACATCACCTATCATAGTATCTAAGCGATCAACCTCATTTTCACAACGATTAAGGTGTCTTTGTTGCTCCTCGGTATTACCTATATTTTGTTCTACTAAACCAATTGCTAACTGTAATCGTGCAAGAGGAGAGCGCAGTTCATGAGATACATCGCCTAATAAACGCTGATGCGCGGTAATATTGTCTTCAAGCTGACTTGCCATTTTATTAAAACTGCGAGCGACTGCGCCAAACTCATCAGAGCGCTCATCAAAGCCAATAAGACGCGTGCTTAAATTACCTTTACTTAAGTTATCACTGGCTTTTTGTATCGCAATAAGTGGTTTACTAAATGCTTTAGCAAGCAGCCAGCAAAGAAAAGCACTAATGATTAAGGAAATCATCATCTTCACTGATAGCGGTAAGTGCTCAATAATGCTGTGAAATTGCTGACGATCGATGGGACCAGCAACAAACAACTGGTAGCTTTTATTGTTGACCGTAATTTCTTTGGCACCTGTAACTTGGGTGTAGGCAAAATCGATAGTCACAGGGTTAGGTAGAGAATTAATGCTTAAATACTTCTCAATACCTTGCCAAGCACGATGACGTGGTAGGTAAACTTTATTTGTAGCAAGATCTTTTATCAGTAAGTGCTGCTGATATTTACGCTCAAACTGATTACGAAGTGACTTTAGGTTAAATTTTTTTTCTTTGTTGGCTAACTTAATTATCTTTTTGTTTTGTTGCGTTGCGTATTGGTTTAGTAAGTGTAATTGTTTAGGTGTCGCTACACCTTGAGTAGGACGATGCTGTAATTGTAATGTTATTACATAACTTATTGAAATAGAACATATAACAACAAACCAAAAGGTTAAAAATAGTTTGGCGCTAATACCAAAATTCAGAGATGAAAGTAACTTTTTAATGGCAGACATTAGCTCATATCTCCTTGTAAAAACACATAACCAGCACCACGAACGGTTTTGAATTTATCAACGTCGGTGGTTGCTAATATTTTTCGGCGAATATTGCCAACATGCACATCAATGGTTCTATCATATAAGCTAAGTTTACGCTGTAGTACTTGTTCAGATATTTCTGCTTTACTGATGATTTTACTATGGTGTTCTACCATATAAAGCAAAATTAAATATTCAGTACCCGTTAAGTCGAGGGAGTGACCATGACTAAGAACTTCTCGGGTGGCGTGGTTAATTGTTAACTGGTTAACGGTAATGTTGTTCATTGTTGCTGTTGAAGCTGGCGCGATACCATCTAGCGATCTTAACGTGCTTTGTGAACTATTTGTTGACTCTTTTACAATGGCAATTCGTCTGAAAATAGCATTAATACGTGCTAGTAGCTCTCGGTGTTTAAAAGGCTTTGCCAAATAATCATCTGCGCCTAATTCTAAACCTAAAATACGGTCGTTATCATCACCGCGAGCGGTGAGCATCAGTATGGGAGTTTTATGACTTCCCCCTAAAGCTTTTAATACTTCAAAGCCATTTAATTTAGGCATCATCACATCTAATAAAATAAGATCAATACTTTCATCAAAAGCTTGTGCCAACCCTGCAACGCCATCTAAGCAAGAGATAACCGTAATATTTTCACCAGCTAAATATTCGGTTAATAACTCTGCTAACTCATGATCATCATCAATGAGCAGAATTTTTTTATTTTCTACAACACTGTCAGTAAGTTGTTTGTCGGCAGTTGTTAACATAGTGATTAAGATAATTGCTTGATAATGAAGTTAGTTTACGTGATATCTAAGCAACAAAAAATAACTTTACATAGCTTTACATTCTCTTTGCACTCCTTTGCAAAGGGGTAAGTATACTAAAATTGAATTTAACGAAAGCGTACTATGCTAATGATATTATTCATTAGTGAGCGTAAATTACCCCGAGGGAAGTATTATGAATAATTTTATGAAGAGTTTAAAAAATAGTCGAATTAAAAACATTATGGTTGCATCATCACTGTGTTCTGCGTTGTTATTCTCAGGAGCCAGTTTAGCGATGGGCGATGTTGCTACCAGTGATAGTGATATGAAACCAGCTCATAAGAGCGAGCGAATGATGAAGCGTATGGCTAAAAAGCTCGACTTAACCGACAGTCAACAAGCTGAGATTTTAGTGATAAAGCAAAATAGTAAAACTGAAATGGAAGCACTAAAGCCAGCGCTTAAAGCTTATAAAGAGCAAGTTAACACTTTACTTTCAGCCGAGACTTTTGACGAACAAGCTTTTACTCAACTACAAAGTAGTAATCAAGATGTATTTGCGGCTCAAGCACTTATTCGCGCAAAAACAAAATTTCAAATGAAACAAGTTTTAACCTCTGAGCAATTTGAAAAATTGAATAAAAGTCAAAGAAAGTTTAAACACAAACGTAAACAGCGCTCTTAAGTATTTATGATGAACCGCGTTACTTGTAACTTTAAGGTTAATCCATGTAAATAATCAAATAATCAAATAATCACAGTTTAATGGTTTTAAACTGTGATTTTTTCTATGGTTTAAAGCATCAACAGGCATTTCGCCAACATGAGTAGTACGTTAATATTCATGTTCTGTACGCTTACTACACATATAGTTAAAACTAATGAATTATAAGTGTGATCTTAGTGGCAGAGAGCAATAAAGAATGTTGTACTAGTTTTTAACATTCACCATATTTTTCCGTTTGAATACGGATGTAATGCTGTAGATTAATGTTGTCCGTGGTCGTAAATTGACTATCGGTTACCGTTAATGAGTTGATGCGATCTAGGCGAAATAAACGGTAATCATTCCGCTTTGTGCACCATGCTACAATTGTCCAAGTTTTTCCCCAGTAAATTAAGCCTAAAGGCCAAATGTTACGCTTACTTTGGCTGCCGTGTACATCACTATAATCTAGCGTGGTTATTTTAAAATTTTTAATCGCTGTTGATATTTGCTCACTAAATTGCTCTGTCTGTTGTGGCGAAAACTTAGGAACAATGACCCACTCAGGTTGTTGTACTGCACTTTGATGCAATTTCTCAGGTAGTACTGCATGTATTTTGGCTAAGGCAGAAGAGGCGGCCGTTGCCATTTTGTTATTACTCCAGCTTTCTACCATTCTAACGCCGAGTAATAGCGCTTCAACTTCATTTTCGTCAAACATCAATGGTGGTAAGCTAAAAGTATTTTTAAGCTTATAGCCAACACCTGTTTCAGCTTCAATCGGAATGCCCGATAAAGAAAGTGCTTGTATATCTCGGTAAATAGTACGCTCTGATACCGCTAAAGTGTGTGCAAGTTGCTGTGCAGTAACATAATTGCGCCTGCTACGTAATAATGTGAGTATTTGAAAGAGACGTTCGGCTTTTCGCATAGCAATAATATAACGTTAGTATTGGTTGAATAATAAAGCGGGTTATCGGCCTTATAAGATAAACGCACCTGTTAAGTGTGCGTTTTAGCCTATGTTTTGATGTAGCAGTTATGCTGGGCTAGACTCACACATCATTGCCTCAGAGAGTACAGGCATATGTTTTATAGTAACACTATCTGCATCGGTAAGAGATATTAAATACTTACAAGCATCTGATTGCTCAAAAGCGCTGCTCGCTTGTGTTGCTGACGCCATATCTTGCCAATAGACAATATCATGTAAAACGCCAGCAGCATCCTCACTAATCGAACGATATAAAAAACCAGGTTGCTGTTTTACAAAGGTATTAATTTGCTCGTGTGAATTATTAAGTAATGACTTATTAATGTTGTTTTTCAATCGATAGGTTACTATTTCTATTACAGTTGTTGTCATGCTATTTCCTTTTTATTAAGACAAGTCGTCATTGTTTTATGCTAGAGGCTGTTGAACTTTCGCTGTTAAACTTTGTTCGAGATAAAAGCGTTTGTTGGTCATTTTTACTGGGTTATCACCTTTTTATGTGACACCACATGGATGTAACCTATTAGAAAATGCAGGCGCTTATTGTCCTGAATAACCACACAACCAAGGCTCTGCCTTGTATAAATACCCAACAAAAGCTGCAAAAAATCTCGAAAGATCAACAGCCCTAGGTTTTTAGCTAAATAATGCTAGCTGGTCTTATCATATTACGCCCTTACTGACAGCGTTATGTCAGTAGTGTTTTATTAAAAATTTATTCATCGCACAAAAGTCACAAAATTGTCACTAATTTGTAAATAAGCAATTCCATACTCTTTTTGCCATTTGGTAGTCGTTGTTATTAGGTGACTCCTTAACAGCGATACAAAAATTTTATTATCTAAAAATAATTAGGAAGAGCAATGTCTACATCAATAGTTAATACAAAAAAGTACAATAAAAGTAAATTATCTCTATTGTCTCTGTCGGTAATGGTTGCCTTGACAGCATGTGATGGTGATGACGGTAAAGATGGTATTAATGGCGCAGATGGCGCTGCAGGTGCCGATGGTATTAATGCTCCTATTGTTAGCGTTGACCATACACCAGTGTTAACACGTTTGGCCACCGTGCCTACTGGCGCGGAAGTGACAGGTGCGTTTTTAACGGATGAAGGGGATTTGTTTTTCAATGTTCAGCATCCGTCAGATGCTAACGTTGAAACTGATAAAGTCAATGCAAAGGCATTTAACAAAGGTACCGTTGGTGTTTTACGTGGTGTTAACTTTAATAACTTACCTAAAAACGTAGTGAGCTCTCCAGTACCGCAATCAGACTTTGAGCGCCAAACGGTAGTTTCAGCTTTAGGTGAATATCAAATTTTAGGTCAAACACAAGATACTTTTAGCGAGCTAGGTGCTAACGGTTTGGCCAAAGGTTTAGGTGTTCATTACGGTATGATCAGCGGTGATAAAATTATTGAAAACAATGCACCAGATTTTAACGGTTATGTGTCTACCGGTGAAGGTGAGGGTTACCTTTTTACTAACTGGGAATCGTACCCAGGCGGTATGAGCCGTATGAAAATTGAAAAAGATGAATTTGGCAGTTGGTCAGTGAAAGACGCAATGATGATTAACTTTGACCATGTTGGTGGCACCGCAGCAAACTGTTTTGGTTCGGTTTCACCTTGGGGAACACCGTTAACCTCAGAAGAGTGGATTGTTAACTCTAGCGTTAATTCAACGACTTCGCCTAGTTGGAATGATCCTGCCAATACCAATACTGATGGTATTGAAGCATTAACAGCGCCTGATTTTCCTAACCCTTATCGTTATGGTTATATTGCCGAAATAACCGAGCCTAAAAGTGCAGAGCCTATCGTTGTTAAACATTACACTATCGGGCGCTACGAGCATGAAAACTCAACGGTTATGCCTGACAGAAAAACGGTTTACTCATCACAAGATGATACCGGTGGTGTGTTATTTAAATTTATTGCCGATACGCCAGAAGATTTAAGTTCAGGTACCTTGTACGGCGCTAAGTTAAAACAAGACCAAGGAAGCTCAGATCCCGCAACTACTGGTTTTGATGTAACTTGGGTTGAAGTTGCTCGAGGTGATAATACTACCATTGAAGCGTGGATTTCTGAATATGACGGTATTGATACTGATGATTACGACTCAGGGCTTTCAAGTTACATGACTTTAGCGGACGTTCAAGCTTGGGCTAATGGCGATGCTACCTACCCAAGTGTTGAAAATGGTGGAAGTAAAGTAACAGCGGGTCAACCAATGGATGATCGTGCTGCGTTTTTAGAGTCTCGTCAAGCAGCTAAAATGAAAGGTGCAACTGCTGAGTGGCGTAAGCTTGAAGGTATTAGTATTAACCATGACCGTGCATTAGAAGCCGTTGGTAAAGAAGAAGCCGTTGCTGGTGAAGATGTTATGCAAGCTTTCATGTATTACGGTATTGCTGATATTGATAACACCATGATTGATGGTGAAGGTGATATTCAGTTATCTGCACGCGTTAAAGATTGTGGTGGTGTTTATCGTTCTAAACTCGAAGAAAATTATGACATTAAACGTATTGAGCCAGTCGTTATGGGGGGGACTTACCGTTCAAGTTTAACGGGAGCAGAGCGTTGTGATGTTAATCAATTATCGCAACCTGATAACGTTATTGTGATGAAAGACGGTCGTATTATTATTGGTGAAGATGGTTTCCAAGAAAATAATACCTTGTGGATGTACGACCCTAAATCTAAATAACCTTTAATTTGGTTAAATAGTTTGGATAGGTTACTTAGCTTTAATTCAATCGCTAACAGGTCTTGTATTTGAGTTAGTTAAGTAAAAAATCGTGCAAATAAAATGCAAAGCAAGTAGCGCTTAATCTACTTGCTTTGTTAATAACTACATAAAAACCTTCAAGTAACTCGTAATAATAAGATACCTTATGAAAATTAACGCCCTTAAAAACCATATTTATAAAGCCAAAATGTTACGTGTTTTAATGCTAGCAATTGTCTGCGTTCTAAGTGCATGTGGCGCGGATAAAGTTGAGCACCAAGACGAGCAGCTTAGCCAGAAAAATGTTGAGCAAATAGTCCAAGAGTATCCGTATAAAACTCAGCAAAACATTCCTGCTATGGCATATATTGAGCATGGCGAAACTTACAATGCAGAAACCGTTATTCCACCGCAGTGTTATACCAAAACTGACGGGGTTAATAACCCGTGTTATGCATGTCATCAAACTTACCGTGGCGATAAAGATCGTAGCAATGCCATGAATGATGGCGCACTACAAGGGGAATATCAGTTTTCAGATTTAGGCGTAACTAATCATTGGAAAAATTTATTTATTGATCGACGTCCACTGATAAAAAATATTTCAGATGCACAAATTAAAGACTGGATCGCACAAGATAATTACAGTGACTTTATTGACAAACAACAACAAGATAAGCACTGGAAAGGGGAGTACACACCCATTGAAAACCTTGCTTACCCCGAGCAAGCATTTAATCAGCAAGGCCTAGCTAAAGATGGTAGCCATTGGGTTGCTTTTAACTATAAACCGTTTCCAAGTACCTTTTGGCCAACGAATGGTTCAACTTCAGATGCGATGATCCGTTTACCGAAAGCCTTTAGAGAAGTTAATGGTAAATACTCGCAAGACGTTTATTTTGCAAATTTAGCGTTAGTTGAAATCACCATGAAAGAGCTGGCGCAAACGACACTACCCACTATTTCAGAATACAAGGTGGGAGTAGATTTAAATAATGACGGCGTGATGAGCAATGAAATTAACCGTATTGTTAAGCAAGAAAATTATTTAGGTGACGCCAGTGATATTTCGCTAGAGCATACCTTGTATCCGCAAGATACTGAGTTTCTGCATACTGTGCGTTACATTGGCGTTAATGAGCAAGGTGGGATTTATAACGCACCACGCATGAAAGAAGTGCGTTATATGAAAAAACATAACTTTAAAAGCAAGCAAAGTTTAGCGTCGGAATATTATTTAGAGCAAAAAGAAAAAGACTCTGAGAACCTTCCTCAAGTTAAGCAATTAGGTGACCGAGGTATTAATACCGGATTTGGTTGGACAGTAAACGGTTATATTGAAAATGAGCAAGGGCAGTTACGCCATCAATACGACCAAGAGCTTGCTTTTTGTAGCGGTTGTCATAAAACCATTGGTAGCACGCTCGATCAAACCTTTTCGTTTCCACGTAAGGTTGACGGTGTAGAAGGGTGGGGCTATCAAAACTTGGCCTCGCAGCATGATGCGCCAAATAAAGGAGAAACACAGGGTGAATTTTTAACTTACTTTGAGCGTGTTGGTGGCGGTGACGAGTTTCGTCAAAATGGTGAGATGTTAGCGCGTTGGTTTGATAAAAACGGTAAGGTTGATAGTGACAAGGTGAAAGCGGCGAATAATATTTATGAGCTGATTACCCCGTCTCCTGAACGAGCCTTACAATTGAATAAAGCTTATCTAACTATCGTCAAAGAGCAAAGTTATTTGTTTGGTCGTGATGCAGTGCTAACCAAGGCAACCAATGTATTAGAAAAGGTTGATGAAAGTCAGCAGCCTCTTGCACATGCACATCGTTATCAATGGGATTTACGCCTTGATTGGCATAAAAACCTTAATAAAGGTAAAAAGCTAGCCAATGATAATCGTGCTGTAACAGCAAAATATGACAGTGCAGAAATCACTAAAAGTCATGACCTTATTTTCAAAGATATAACAACTGTTAAAGGTATAACGATGGTTAAAGGTTTAGCTATAAGCTCGGAGGCTACCACTCAATAAATATTGATACTAACCACCTGATGCTCAAAAAAGGTCTTTGCAATATATCGCAAAGACCTTTTAGTTTTTCTGATTACTGGCATGAGCCATTATTTTATTTTGGATAATTCTCATAGCCAGGTAATTGGTTAATAGATACCTCGTCAATTTGTGACGAATCTAAAAACTTTTCAGCAAACTTTATATACACTTTTTGTTCGAGAAAAACATCAAATAAGTCAGGGTCAATATGCTGGTCAAGTTTCATTCGAGCCATAATCGTTAGCGTTTCAGAGAGTGTTTTAGGGGCTTTATAAGGCCTATCATTCGAGGTAAGCGCCTCAAAAATATCAGCAATCGCCATAATACGTGCTTGCACTGACATTTCATCACGCTTAAGCCCCTTAGGGTAGCCGGTTCCATCCATTTTTTCATGGTGACCACAAGCATATTCAGGTACATTTTTTAAATGTTTAGGGAAGGGCATAGACTCGAGCATTTCTATCGTAACCTTCATATGGTCATTAATAATTTGACGCTCTTTAGGGTTCAATGTACCGCGTTTGGTAATTAAGTTATGTACTTCATCTTCACTTAAGATGGGTTGTAATACCCCTGCAATAGACACTTTGTAATGTTTAGCTATTTTATAAACGCGATTAATTTTTTCATCGTCAAAAAACTCACCACCGGTATTCGCATGTTCAATAAATTTTCTATCAGACTCTAAAGTTTTGAGTAACGATAACTTACCTATGTCGCTATGTTTTGTAGAGTAGGTAATATCACGTGCGGCAATTTCAAAACGGGCACTTACTAGCGCTATTCTATCGAAGACAGTTTCGAGTTTTTTTGACTTATCCATTACGTATTCAGGCGTAGCCACTTTCCCGCAGTCATGTAGCCAAGCAGCAACGCTAAGCTCGTGAAAATCTTCAGCTTGCATAGCGAATTCTTGTAAGGGGCCATTATCAACATCATGGCAAGCTTGCGCTAACATCATGGTTATTTCAGGTACGCGGCGACAGTGGTTGCCGGTATAAGGCGACTTTCGATCAATGGCTGCAGCAATAACCTGAGAAAACGAAGCAAACAGTTGTTCCATACTGTCAATTAATTGTTTATTGGTTAAAATAATGGCTGCAAATGAGGTTAGTGCTGAGATTGTACGTATAACATCTTCACTAAAGGCAATAATGTTACCTTGCTCATCAGTGGCATTAATCAATTGAATAACACCATTTAACTCTTGCTGATGATTTTGCATCGGCATCGTTAATACTGATTTTGTGTGATAATTGTTGCGCAGATCCATCGCTTTAGCAGCGGTGAAGTCATAATGAGTACTTGCATAAACATCCTCAATATTGATGATGTCCCTCGTCGCTGCGGCAATAGCAACCATAGCACTTTGATTAGTTTCACCGTGCTGGTAAATATTAATAGGTGCAAAATCAATAGGGTTGCCACTTGTGCCACCTAAATGGTAGTTCAAACTATTATTCAGTACGGTATCAAACACTAGGGCTTGTTGATTTTCGTCTTCATTCTTTGTTACTGAGTAAATAGTACCTGCATCGGCATTAGCAAGTAGCATAGCGCGCTGTAATATTTTTTCTAATAACGCGTGATGGTTTTTTTCTGTAGACAGTGCGTTGCCAATTTCGACAAAATGCTCAATATTGTTCATAAAAACTCCTGTAGCTCTGTCCAAGTATAGGTTTATTCTATGATTTGTTCAGAAATACAATATAAACGTCGACAATGATTGTTATAACTCCAATATTATACTTATCTTCAGGCAACTGATAGTTAAGCTTTAAGTTAATATAAGTGAAGTTTATCGTTGAGTGAAACTTAATCTAAATAAAAATAAGCTAATTAGAGGTTTTTATAGTAGATTTATTAAAGAGAATAGGGCTAAGGTGACGTTAGGCTAAATTAAGCCAGAATCAAGGTATTACTAAGCTAATCATGAAGTTAAATAAAAACCAAAAACATACATTTATTATCGGTTTTATTTTATTAATAACGTATTTTACCGCTTTGCACTTTAAATTATTGGCAAGTGCTAATTTTTCAATGTTTGATTGGCAGTCGGCGAAAATCTCTCCTCATTTACCTGTTGATAATGATATTGTTGTGATTGCCATAGACGATTATAGCTTAGAGAAAATAAGCCCTGTAGCGGGACGCTGGCCTTGGCCTAGAACTATACATGCTCAACTTGTTGAAGGGTTAATTCAACAGCAAACATTTGATAGTAGAAGCCAAAGTGAGCAGCAGCCAGCCTTAATCGCCTTTGATATATTATTTGCCGAAGCTGATATTTACCGACCCGACGCAGATACCTACTTCAACGAAATATTATCGACCACCGATAAAGTATTTTTTGCAACCTTAGCTTTAAGGACGCAGTCAGGAAAAGGACAATTAATAAGCACTTTACCTACAGCGTTGGGCTTACAGGCAACACCGAGCGCAGTTATTGATGCTCGAGCTCGTTTTATGCTGCCACAAGCAATTAACAAAGAATACTGGCAGTTAGGGAGTATCAATTTTAGTGCTAGCACTGATGGTGTCGGTCGTTACTATGATGTTAATAAAAACATAGATGGCTGGCAAATGTTGTCATTACCTGCAAAGTTAATACAATCGCTAAGTATGCCGTTACCTAACGTAGATAAGGTGTTATTGCAGTGGCAAGGGCAGCGTGAACAACCTTATAAAACATTGAGTTATGTTGATGTTTATCAAGCAATAATGGACGGTGACAAGCAGTTACTAAGTCAGCTTTCCAACAAAATCGTTTTAGTTGGCGCTACAGCATCAGGGTTATTTGATGCACGCGCAACGCCAATCAACCCACACTTGCCGGGTGTTTATATGTTGGCAACCGCGATTGATAATTTAAAGAATAAACAGTATTTAGCACCAGCTCCTATGGCGGTTAATTATATACTGATGACGTTGCTTCTAGCGTTTATAACCGTAAGCTTTATTGGGGGAAATAAGTATTCTCACCGATTAATACGAGCGGGTGTCATCACATTAGCTTTGAGCTTGACGCTAACGGTTAGTAGTTATTATTTATTGTTTCAGCAATATGCTTTATTTGTTGGCGGGCCTATTGCGTGGTTACTCATTTCGTTTGTCGTATTTTCTTTTTATTATGGTTATCTTGAATATCGTAATCGTCAACAGGCATTAGCAATGTTCGGGCGCTTCTTGCACCCCGAAATGGTCACTACATTATTGGCTGAAGGCGCATTATCACCTGAAAAGCTTAATCAAAAAAAAGAGTTAACAGTGCTTTTTTCTGATATTCGTAGTTTTACTCAAATAGCTGAAAAAAATGATACACAGCAAGTGGTTGAATTATTAAATAATTATTTTAATCAGCAAGTGAAAGTGATATTTCAACACCGCGGTACGTTAGATAAGTTTATTGGCGATTGCATTATGGCTTTTTGGGGCGCGCCGGTGAATAATGAAAATCACGCCGTAGCGGCCATCGATGCGGCACTGGAAATGGAGCAGAGAGTGCTTGCCTTTAAAGAGAGCTTACCTGAGCACCTACAGCACTTCGATATTGGTATTGGCATTCATACTGGCGAATGTCTTGTTGGAATGATTGGCTCAGACTTGCGTTTAGATTATACCGTTATTGGCGATACGGTAAATTTAGCGAGTCGTATCGAAGGGTTAACGAAAAATAATGCCCGTATATTAGTGTCAGAACAAACGAAAATTGCGGGGGAACATACCTTTGATTTTATTTATCATGGTGAGCATCAAGTTAAAGGACGTGATGCAGTGGTAAAATTGTATCAACCTCAATATAAAACGTGATGAACTGAGTAATCACATATAACAAATGAGAGTGAATTATGAAAAGTAATGCAGTATTTTCTTTTTCAGCCGTCGCTTTAGCGACCATGTTATTAACAGTGACAAGTGTAAACGCTAATACCGAGCGTAGTGCACGACTTATTAATGACGCACCTCTTTTAAAGCAAGCCAACCCACAAGGTGAAGTTATTGCGGTGCTAACTCAAGGCGTTCCAATTACGGTAAAGTCGCGTCAGCGTGCTTGGTATTTTATTACTCAAGATAGTGTTAACTCGACTCCTAATTCCAGTAAAGCTAAGCAGAACTCAGTAAATCATCATGGTGTTTCTGGCTGGGTAAGTATGCTCAGTGTTCGTTTTCTAGCACAAGCAAAGAGGCAAGGTGAGAGTGGGCTTGAAGGCGTTTTAGCCAGCACGGGTAATGATACACTATCAACAGTATCGACCGGGATTCGTGGAATTGATGAAAATGATATACAAAGTGCAGAAGCAAACTTGGAGCAGGTTAAGCTCTTAAGTAGCTATGCTACAACTAAAGAAAGTGCCTTAGCGTTTGCTAAAGCAGGTGAGTTAGTTACTCAAAAAGTACAAGTAAAGGAGGATAACTAACATGGCTATATCAATAAAGAAACTTTCTATACTGACTTTATTTGCTACTTCACTATCAGCACTATTACTTAGTGCTTGTCAAAGTACTGATATTAAAATAGGTGATATTAACGTAGGTCATCTAGTACATCATGGGCTAGAAGCTGTAAATGCCAGAGCTATTGATGAAGAACAAGAAATTCAAATTGGTCTAAATATGTCAGCGGTATTGCTGGGGGCTCGACCGCTTGTTGAGCAAAATAATATTAACCATTATGTTAATCAAGTAGGAATGTGGTTAGCGAGCCATAGTGACAGACCTGATTTACCTTGGACATTTGGTGTTATCAATAGTGAATCCATTAACGCCTTTGCCGCACCAGGGGGGTATATTTTTATTACTTCAGGTATGATTGCTCAGCTTGATAATGAAGCGCAACTTGCTGCGGTACTGGCCCATGAAATTATTCATGTAACGGAGCAGCATCATTTACAGGCAATACAAGAAGGAACACTCCGTGTCGCTTTAACAGAAAGTTTATTTGTTACCACACAAGTTTATCAGCAAAATACTAGTGCGAGCAGCAAGCAGGTTGCCTATAGTGAGTGGGCTAAAACGGCAACAGATACAGCTCAATATTTGTATGTTAAAGGCCTAGATCGAGGGGATGAATATATCGCTGATGAATACGGTATTCGATTGTTAGCAAAAGCGGGATATGATCCTTATGCTTTTGTTGATAATTTACAGCTATTATCGTCTATCTCTCCCGATGACACTGCTTTAGCGCTAATGTATAAAACACATCCAACACCAGGGCAACGCCTAGCCGAGATTGCAGGGCACCTTGATAATTTGCCAGTCACTGATGGTTTATTGTTAACTGATCGTTTTGTAAAGGTTATGCGTTAAAAAGTTATGCGCTAAAATTTGTACATCGTGAGCGTATTTAAGCTTAGTCTCGATTAGTTGCAATTTCTAAAGTACAGGCAGGTACACGTTATGTGTCCTGCCTGTACTTCATTATTTTAGTTTAGTCGGTATCATTATAAAAACGTGGTTAGAGCAATACCAATGCCCAAACGCTGTTGGTTATAGTTATAGTCAATTAAGCTTTCACCATAACCATTACTGTATTGCGCATAACCTCTGAGCTTACCCCATAATGGGAAGGTGATGCCTACCTCGACAAAGCGTCTATGATGAGAAAAGCTTTCTCTTCCTTTAAATGAAAGCTCATAATCCTTACTGAACTTATAAGCCATACCTAATTCAAAGTGCCCCATATAATCCAGAATGTCAGGGTTATCATCACCATTACTGCTCTGTGGTGTAGCTTTTTCATTTTCTGGGATGCGATACCAAGGCTTAAACGATAAGGCGAAGTTTCGTTTTTCATATAAGTAAGTTATATACACTCGGTTCCAGCTACGAGATAAGTCCTGAGAACGGCCATTTGATTGATGCTCAATTCCGAGTACTATCGCCGAGTTTCCTCCAAAAGGATGAAACCCTATGGGGGCTAAATAGAAAAACTCAGGGTTGTAATTAGTTTCCCTAAATGGTTTTGATATTTTATCTGAGTACATTTGCCACCATGACTCAATAGTAAAACCAAAAAAGAGTTGATCGCCTTCAACTAATAAGTCATTAGCTAATAATGGGATTTTAATACTTAATTGAAACTTAGCTTCAATATCTTCGAGATTTCCATACCAATTATCATGAGTTTTATATGCTTCTTGATTAATACCGTCGGTGAGTAATGCAGGCAATATATAGTTCATTTTATGTGGCGTCATAATATAAGGATCAGAAGCACTTCTTGTTTCTTTTATTAGTCGGTGACTTAACGCACCAAGCTCTATATTTTTTCCATCATCCCTTTCTATAACTTTTTTAGCTACTTCATTTTCACAGTGCTGCTCTATTTGAGCAAGGGTGGTGCTTTTATCCGAGTTTTTAATACTACTAAATAGGCAAGACTCAAAGCGTAATTGATTTTTTGTTTTAGGCTCTAATTCTAACTCTAGCTCTTTGGGCTGCTCTGCATAAGATGAAAAACCTAAAGTACTTAACAACAACACGCTTATATGATTTTTTATGGGCATTCGAGTAAAAGGCATTCTTATTGAACCTAAGATAAGAGGAAATGGGCTTTATTATAACCAACGCGTACTTTTCCTCAACCAATAGCGTTTTTAGTTTTTGTAATGTCGAATAATACTAATGCGTGGATAAGTTGAATTCGGCGCATCAGCGATAAAAGTATGTCAATTTATGTCTTTATATTGCAGCGTATTTCTTCTACGTAATTGGTCGTATTTAAACTGTTATTAAGCGCAAGCGGCTTTCATTAACTCAACCCCTTTGTATATTTAATGAAAATAAATGTCATGGAAATGCAACCAAATACCCATTAAGTGTTACTCATTAGTGCTACACATTTTTGTGACAGGTTTACTGAAATGTTATGGCTTGATTGGAGTTTTATTGTGGTTTAGTTGTTAATTCTGGTTGTACAGAGTTACTTTCTCAAGGAGTTGAAATGAAGTTTACTAAAAGCGCACTTGCTAGTCCCGCAGCAGTAGCCGTTGGAATTGCCTTAATCCTTTTGGTGGGCTTGTTAAGTTTATTTAAATTACCTGTCCAGTTATTTCCTGATATAGAGCGACCGCAAATTAGTATAGAGACCTTCTGGCGAGCGGCATCACCAAAAGAGATTGAATCAGAAATTATTGAGCCACAAGAACAAGTACTACGAGGTATTGCTGGCTTAAGCTCAATGAATGCCTTTGCTAATCGTGGGGCAGCTTTCATTAATTTATCATTTGATATTGATACCAATATGGATCAAACCTTAATTGAAGTGATCAGCCGTATGACTCGCGTGGCTAACTTACCCAGAGATGCTAGGCCTCCACGTATCATGCTTGGTGGTGGCGGGGGAGGAAACACCCCAGCGTTAACATTTTTCTTTTTACAAGCGTTACCGGGCAATAATTTAGATATTAATGATTATATTGATTACGCCAATGATGTGATTCGTCCGCGCCTTGAAGCCATTGAAGGGGTTGCCTCTGTGCAGGCAAATACTGGGCAAGTAAGAGAAGAGCTGCAAATTCGTTATGACCCAATCAAAGCCGCAGAACTCGGCATAGAAATCCCGGCGTTAATTCGCCTAGTTACGGCTAGTAATGATGTTTCAGGTGGTTTTGTTGATGTTGGTAAACGCCAATATACCTTACGTTATAACGGAAAATATGATGTTGAAGAGCTCTCGCAGTTAGTATTAGAGGCTCGCGGTGGGCGCAATATTCGTCTTAGTGACATTGCCACTGTGTCTGTTCAGCGTAATGACCCTCAAGGTGTTGCGGTACAAAATGGTAACCCCGCGTTTTCTATGCGTATTAACCGCGCCAATGGTGCAAACGTGTTAGATGCGCTCAACAGTGTAAAAACGGAAGTGGAAGCCATCAACAAAGAATTACTTGCCGATAAACAATTAGTGATGGTGCAATCGTTTGATGCCTCTGTCTTTATCTATCGAGCGATTAATCTAGTGACAGGGAATTTATTTTTAGGCATCGTGTTATCGCTGTCAGTGTTGTGGTTTTTTATTCGTCGCATGCGAGCAACTTTTATTATTGCTACGGCTATTCCGGTGAGCTTATTAAGCACTTTTATTGTCTTAGAAATAACGGGGCGTTCACTTAATGTAATTTCCCTTGCTGGACTAGCGTTTGCCGTTGGTATGGTATTAGATGCCGCGATTGTCGTACTCGAAAACATTTTGCGTATGCGTGACAAAGGGTTAAATGCTCATGACAGTGCAGAGCAGGGCGCTAGTCAGGTTTGGGGCGCATTACTGGCGTCAACCGCGACCACAGTCGCAATTTTCTTACCTGTGTTCTTTCTTAAAGACATTGAAGGTCAGCTATTTGGTGATTTAGCGTTAACTATTGCCATCGCGGTTTCTATCTCGCTTATTGTCGCGATGGTTTTATTGCCTGTATTAGCTAAATACTTTTTAACGCAAAGCACACTTAACGATCCAAACCAAAAGCTTTGGCAGTCAATCACTTCCTCAGTGATGAAGTTAACCAACTCTCGTACTAAACGATTAACGGTATCGTTAAGCTTGCTGATCATTCCTGTAATGGTGAGTGTTATCGCCATGCCAAAATTGGATTACTTACCACCAGTTAAACGAGACGCAGTGGATGCGTTTTTACAACTGCCGCCGGGGATGAATATTAATACTATTGAGCAAGAGGTTGTTAAGCCGATAGTAGAACGTTTACAGCCCTATATGAATGGCGAAAAAGAGCCAGCACTGAAAAACTACTATATGTTTGCAGGCACATTTGGCAGTAACTTAGGTATTAGAGCGCAAGATCAAAGTAAAGTGAATGAGCTACTTGAAGTCGTAAAAAAGGAAGTGTTGATTGACTTACCAGACACTCAAGTTTTCGCTCGTCAGGGTAATTTATTTGGTGGTTTTGGCGGTGGACGACAAGTACAAATTCATTTGCAATCTAAAAATATGACGGGATTGCAAGAAGCTGCTCGCCAAGGCATTGAGCTAGTCAAAGTAGCCATTGAGGGAGCTAATGTTAATGCTAACCCAGGTTTGGCGATGTCAGAGCCTGAGATTAGTTTAAACCCAAATGATCGCACTATTATCGAGCAAGGCTGGGATCGTCGAGCGTTAGGTAGCGTAGTACGTACTTTAGGTGATGGTTTATATGTAGGTGAATACTTTAATGGAAGTAAACGCTTAAATATGATTTTACGTACCGACGGCTGGAGCGATCCTGATAATTTAGCCGATGTGCCTATGGTTACAGGTAATGGCGGCGTTTCACAATTATCGAGCTTAGTGGATATTGAACGCACCGTTGGGCCAAGTCAGTTAAGGCGCATTAATGGGCATCGCACCATTAGCCTGAATGTATCACCACCGCAAGGATGGTCACTAGAAGAAACGATTACGGTCTTAAAAGAGCAAGTGGAGCCTAAGCTTAAATTAGTTATGCCCGATGACGGTAATATTTTATATGGCGGTAGTGCTGATCAACTCGCTAAAGCCATTACGGTGATGGGAGAAAACTTTGCTTTTGCTTTAGTGATTCTTTTTTTGTTAATGGCTGCCTTGTTTAGATCAGTCAAAGATAGCATGTTAGTGGTTATTACCATCCCATTAGCGACAGTTGGCGGTATTTTAGCAATACAATTGCTTAATCTAAGCGTTTTTCAACCACTTGATTTGTTAACGATGATTGGCTTTATTATTTTGCTGGGCTTAGTGGTAAATAATGCCATTTTATTAGTTCATCAAACTCGTGTAGGGCAACAACAAGGCTTAAGTCGAACCCAAGCTATTGAACAGTCATTAGTGCTGCGCTTACGACCTATTTTTATGAGTACCACAACCAGCTTCTTCGGAATGTTGCCGCTGTTATTAGTACCAGGTGCCGGTAGTGCTATTTATCGGGGCTTAGCCGCGGTTATTGTCGGTGGTCTTGCTTTTAGCACGTTATTTACCATTGTCTTATTACCTTGCTTATTAAGGTTGTCATTACAAGACTTTCGGTTGGGTAAAGCGCTTAAGGATGGGGTAATTAACCCTACATTAAAAAATGCTTAGTTATGCTGCTTACAAATAAACGAATAAACGAATAAACGAATGGATGAGTTACCTAATTAGTAGAGACTTCTGAGGGAAATGATGAACATGATATTATTAAATAAATTAAATAAAAGCGGACAGGTTGTTCAAAGAATAAGAGCGCTCAAGCTATTAGCTGCTAGTACAACATTAGTCATGATGGTATTTAGTGGACAAGCCTTTGCACAAGAGCCTGAGCAGGGGCATTTAGTCAGTATTGAACAAGTTAAAAAAGAGCAAGTTAATCCTACCATGTGGTTACCAGCCAATGTGATCAGCCGTAAAAATGCCCCTATTTCAGCAGAGCAAACCGGTCAATTACTTTGGGTGGAAGAAGTTGGCAGCCAAGTCAAACAAGGTCAATTGCTGGCGCAATTAGACGATCGCCATTTAAAATTGCAATTAAAGCGACAACAGGCGCAAGTTAACCAGCATCAAGCGAATGTTGATTATCTACGTGGGCAGAAAGCTCGCTTTGCCACGTTAAGTGAAAAAAATAATTCTGCGCTCAGTGAGCTTGAACGCGTTAGTAAAGATTTAACCGTTGCAATAAACGAAGTGGCAGCTTTGTCTATTGAAGTTGAGCAAACCTTATTAGCTATTGAAAAAACGGCAATAGTTGCGCCATTTAGCGGTAATGTTAGCGAGCAGTTTGCTCATGTTGGGGAGCTGATCACCATTGGTAGACCCTTATTACAATTAACCGATACTAAAAACTTAGATGTTAGTATTGCGGCGCCTATTGCTATTGCGCCTTTTTTAACCCGCGGTCAAAAAGTAATGGTAAAGTGGCAGCAACAATTAATTCAGTTGCCTATTCGCACTTGGAGCCAAGCGGGTAGTCAATTATCTCGCACGTTTGAAGTGAGACTTGCCGCCGATAACTTAGCGATTATCGCGGGCAGCGCTGTCACAGTTTCTTTACCTAAGCAATCTCCTAGGGATGCGATTTTAGTACCTCGCGATGCTTTAGTGTTACGTGAAAATGAAACCTATGTATTAACCGTATCAGATCACCAGGCTAAAAAAGTGTCAGTACTTGTGGGTCAAGGTATTGAACGCTGGGTATCGGTTATTGGTGAGTTAGCAGCAAACGATAATGTTGTCGTACGCGGCGGAGAACGTTTACTTGATGGCCAAAAAGTTCGTTTTTCTGGTGAGTTAGTTGCCGCGGTTAAGTAAGCGTTTTACTCAGTGATATATTGTGCCGTGTGAATCACGAAAATCTGCACTTTACCAGCTAACATGTATATAATCGCGTTAGATAAATGATAGCGAGATAGCAGATGAAATTAAATTGCGATTTAGGTGAAAGCTTTGGTAGTTGGACTATGGGGCTAGATGAGCAGGTGATGCCTCATATTGACCAAGCCAATATTGCTTGTGGTTTTCACGCCGGTGATCCGCTGATCATACAAAAAACTTTATTACTAGCAAAGCAGCAGCAAGTGAGCGTTGGTGCCCACCCTAGTTACCCAGACTTAGTTGGTTTTGGTCGGCGCTCTCTTAATTGTACAGAGCAAGAAATTAACGCTTTTATACTCTATCAAATAGCGGCCCTTGACGGCATGGCTAAGGCTGAAGAGCTAGAGCTAAGCTATGTTAAACCTCATGGCGCGCTATACAACGACATGATGAAAAACGCCACAATACGAATAGCTATTATTAAAGCGGTATCTCAATATCAAAAAGCTCGGCAAAAAACGAACAAAAATTCGGTACTTAAATTAATGATACAGGCGACGCCACAATTTAATCAGCATCAACAAGAAGCACAAGCGTATGATGTTGAGCTATTAGCAGAAGCCTTTGCCGATAGATGTTACGATGATGATGGCAGCTTACTTTCTCGTCAAAAAGCTGAAGCTGTTCACTCAACAGAAAATACTTTAAAGCAGGTTAAACAGCTCTGTGAACAAGGTACTATTACCAGCATTAGCGGTAAAGTATTAACGTTGAAGGTTGATAGTATTTGTGTTCATGGTGATAATCTTGCTGGCGTTGCAGCGATCACTGACATCAAGGCATTAATTGCTCAAGTTAAATAAGCCAAGTTCCGATTAACTAGCAGAAATTAACTAGCAGAGATAAATGAATGACAATAAATAGTGCACCAACCATTAGTATTGCCGGTGAAAATGCGTTAATTATTTATTTTTCTGATAAGGCCTGTGACGAAACTGCAGCCCTTGTTCATCAAGCCGAGCAGTTAATTCGCGCTAACTTGCAAGGCAGCTTCATTGATTTAATCCCTTCGTACGCGTCTATTTTAGTGATGTTTGATATGTTAGCGCTTGATCATCATCAATTACGCAATAAACTGCGCTCGTTACTAACGAATCTCAGTCTAGATAGCGCATCACGTGGTGAGATAATAGAGCTGCCCGTATACTATTCCACAGAGTCAGGTCCTGATTTATTGGCTATTGCCAGTAAAGCACAGTTAAGTATTGATGAGGTTATTGCTATTCATCAAGCACAAGAATATCGGGTTTATGCTATTGGTTTTGCACCAGGCTTTGCTTATTTAGGTGAGGTTGACTCACGTATTGCCATGTCGCGGTTAACAACGCCACGACTGAAAGTCCCTAAGGGAGCGGTTGCTATTGCTGACAGACAAACGGCCGTTTACCCAAGCGAATCTCCAGGTGGCTGGAATATTATTGGTTTGTGTCCAATTGAAATGTTTAGCCTTAAAAGTAAGCCATCAATGCCTGTTAACGTAGGAGACAGGGTAAAGTTTAAAGGCATTTCTAAACAAGAATTTATTGCTTTAGGCGGCGTGCTAGACAATGCCCAACACGGTAGCATGATTAATGAATAATCTTACATCGTTATTTAAAGTACAAAACCCTGGTATGCTCACTTTGTTGCAAGATGGTGGGCGTTATGGTGCATTTAATAATGGCTTAACTAATGGTGGGCCACTAGATAATACCGCGTTTTATTGGGCTAATCGTTTATGCCATAACCAACCCAATGACGCCATGCTTGAAGTAAGCCTTGGTGGTTTAACCCTAATTGCCTGTATTGACAGCATTATTGCCTTAACTGGTGCTGACATGCCGCTAACCATTAATGGCCACGCTAAAGCATTGTGGCAAAGTCACTTTGTTAAAGCAGGAGATGTCATTGAATTGGGTTATGCCGTTCATGGACTGCGTAGTTATTTGGCTGTTTATGGCGGTTTTTCTGTTACTAATGAAGTGTTGGGTGATTGCTTTGGCAGTAGTGCGACCGTGTGTAGAGAAAATATTGGTGGCTTGCACGGTGATGGCAGTAAATTAGTTGCAGGTGATATGTTGATGTGTTCAACGGATAAGTTAGCACATCAAAATAGAGAGCATGATAACAAGGCTATAAAAAGTATAGTGCGATTAAAACTGCCATGTAAGCAACAGCCGCAATACCATGACGCCATTGTATTGCGTACTATATTAAGTTATCAACAACAGCACTTTTCAGCGCTACAGCAACGATTATTTTTTAGTAGTGAATATCAAGTTTCTGCAAATTGTGATCGTATGGGCTATCGCCTAACGGGTAAGGCGATTAAATCAAAGATTAACGGTATTTTATCTGAAGGTATTTGTCATGGGGCGGTGCAAATCCCCAGTGATGGACAGCCTATTGTCTTACTTAATGACAGGCAAACAATTGGCGGCTACCCTAAAATAGGCTCGGTTATTGCCTTTGATACGGCTAAACTTGCCCAAGCTAAGCAAGGGAGTAGCGTGAGGTTTGAGGCCATTAGTATGGAAGAAGCACATAATCTATTTCATCTAAACCGTAGCTTATTAATGCGAACAGAGTTAATAGAGTGTAGTTAATGGCCACTTATGCAGTGAAAAGTTATTAAGCTTTTTAAACAATGCGCCTAAATAAGGTATTTTAATAATGATACCTGTTACCTAACCTAAGCAAATTAGCTA
Organism: Colwellia asteriadis; assembly: GCF_039523295.1. Classification (NCBI taxonomy): domain Bacteria; kingdom Pseudomonadati; phylum Pseudomonadota; class Gammaproteobacteria; order Alteromonadales; family Colwelliaceae; genus Colwellia; species Colwellia asteriadis. Next base: position 155,475 of record NZ_BAAAFA010000010.1, read on the forward strand.
AATATCATTGAACAAAGTATAAAAGGCTTTTATTAACGCTATTCGCTCTTGCAATCCCTTGTTATAATGCCTGAATATAGCAAGTGTCTAGTTTCTTTTTTTGAGGTTTATTCTAAATGTCGGATACCGAAAACCGCCCAACAAATTTTATTCGCAATATCATTGATGAAGATTTAGCAAGTGGCAAACATAGTAAGGTTCAAACCCGTTTCCCGCCTGAGCCTAATGGCTTTTTACATATTGGTCACGCTAAATCTATTTGCTTAAATTTTGGTATTGCACAAGATTATCAAGGGTTATGTAATTTACGTTTTGATGATACCAATCCTGAGAAAGAAGACATTGATTATGTTCATGCTATCCAAAAAGATGTTTCGTGGTTAGGTTATGAGTGGGCAGGAGATATTCACTATTCTTCAGATTATTTTGACCAATTACATGGTTATGCGGTTGAGTTAATTGAAAAAGGCTTGGCGTATGTATGTTTCTTAAATGCTGATGAAACACGTGAATATCGCGGTACGTTAAATAAACCAGGAAAAAACAGTCCATATCGCGACACTTCGCCACAAGAAAACTTAGACTTATTCGCTAAAATGAAAAATGGTGAATTTGAAGAAGGCATTTGTGCGTTGCGCGCAAAAATAGACATGAGTTCAAGCTTTATGTGTTTACGCGATCCTATTATTTATCGCGTGCGTTTTGCTCACCATCACCAAACAGGTGATAAATGGTGTATTTACCCAATGTACGATTTTACGCATTGTTTATCGGATGCTATTGAAGGTATTACTCACTCTATTTGTACGTTAGAGTTCCAAGATAATCGTCGTTTATATGACTGGGTTATTGAGAACGTGTCTGTGCCAGCAACACCACGCCAGTATGAATTTTCACGCTTAAATTTAGAATATACGTTAATGAGTAAGCGTAAACTAAATACCTTAGTTGAAGAAAAGTTAGTAGATGGCTGGAACGATCCGCGCATGCCAACGATTGCAGCATTTCGCCGTCGTGGTTATACCCCAGGCTCATTACGTGAGTTTTCAAAACGTATTGGCGTGACCAAAATGGATAACACCATTGAAATGAGCGTGCTTGAAGCTTGTATTCGTGAAGACTTAAATGACAATGCACCGCGCGCAATGGCAGTGCTTGACCCTATTAAATTAGTGATTGAGAACTACCCCGCAGATAAGTCGGAAGAGTTAACTGTTAAAAACCATCCAAGTGATGATGAGCAAGGTACGCGTATTGTGCCATTTAGCAAAGAGCTTTACATTGAAGCTGAAGACTTTAAAGAAGAAGCTAATAAAAAATATAAACGCTTAGTGTTAGGCAAAGCGGTACGTTTACGTGGTGCTTATGTTGTTACGGCAACGGGTTGCGACAAAGATGAAGACGGTAACGTAACTACGGTTTATTGTAGTTATGACGATCAAACTCTAGGTAAAAATCCAACCGATGGTACTAAACCTAAAGGCGTAATTCATTGGGTTGATGCAGCAAAATCACTTGATGCAACGGTACGCTTGTACGATCGTTTATTTACAGTGCCAAACCCAGCAGCAGAAAGTGACTTTAAAGAAGTGATAAATCCTGAGTCATTAGTGGTAATTAATCATGCTAAAGTTGAGCCTGCGTTAGCGCAAGCTAAGCCTGAGTTAGCATACCAATTTGAACGACAAGGTTATTTCTGCTTAGATAACGATATTCAAGAGCAGGGCGCGTTAGTGTTTAACCGTACGGTTGGCTTGCGTGATACTTGGGCTAAAATATCAGCTTAGATACTTAGCGTACTTATTAAGCGAATAAAAAGCCTGACTGGTGTTATCGAGTCAGGCTTTTTTGTGAGCGATTACTTTAACTCTGTACTTTAATTCTGTACTGTAACTCTGTGCTTTAATTCCTATATTTTGATTTTATCTGTTAAAGGTTCAATCTAAAACACTATGCTCTTAACGCTTTATCACCGCGAGCAATACCAACGCAGCCTGAACGTACCGACTCTAAAATCTCAGTTTCATGCTTTAATGTTTCAATAAAGGCATTGAGCTTATCGGCATTACCTGTCAGTTGTATGGTGTATATTTGCTTACCAATATCAACAATATTACCTCTGAAAATATCAGTAATACGTTTTACTTCAGTACGTGCTTTTTCTGTTATCGCCACCACTTTCACTAACAATAATTCACGCTCAATATGCTGGCGATCAGTAATGTCGGTAATTTTTAACACATCAACAAGCTTGTTCACTTGCTTAACAATTTGCTCTAATACTTTATCGTCACCGCGAGTTGCAATGGTCATACGTGATAAGGTGTTATCGTCAGTGGGGGCTACGGTTAAGCTTTCTATATTAAAAGCTCGTTGTGAAAAAAGACCGACGATACGTGATAGTGAGCCGGGTTCATTTTCCATTAAAATAGCTAATATACGACGCATTATGCTTTTACTCCTTTACTTAACCACATTTCATCAATTGCTCCAGTGCGAATATGCATAGGGTAAACATGCTCTTTCTCATCAACGAGTACATCAACAAAAACTAAACGATTTTTAATGCTAAATGCTTGTGCTAATTTGTCATCTAACTCATCTAAGGTATCTATTTTGATGCCAACATGGCCATAAGCTTCTGCCAATTTAATAAAGTCAGGTAACGACTCCATATAAGAAGAAGCATGGCGTCCGTCATACACCATATCTTGCCATTGGCGAACCATACCTAAAGAGCGGTTATTCAACGTGACAATAACTACAGGTAAGTTATATTGCATACAGGTAGAAAGCTCTTGAATATTCATTTGAATAGAGCCGTCACCGGTGATGCAAATGACATGTTTATCAGGAAAAGCTATTTTTACGCCCATTGCCGCTGGTAAGCCAAAGCCCATAGTGCCAGCACCACCTGAGTTTATCCACTGGCGTGGTTTGGCAAACGGGTAATATTGTGCAGCAAACATTTGGTGTTGACCAACATCAGAGCAAACATAGGCTTTGCCATTAGTGACTTTGTAAAGCGCTTCAACAACACGTTGTGGTTTGATTTTTTGATCGTGATCTTGCTGATAGCTAATGCTTTTTCTATCACGCCATAGGTTAATTTGTTGCCACCATTGAGTTAGCGCTGTTTCATCTGGAGTATATTCAATGGCTTTAAGTTCATCTAACAGTTGCTGCATAACAACATTGAGTAAACCAACCACAGGAATATGAGCATTAATGGTTTTTGAAATAGACGTTGGGTCAATATCAACATGAATAATGGTCGCATTAGGACAAAATTTCTCAACGTTATTTGTTACCCTGTCATCAAAACGCACCCCAAGCGCTAAAATAACATCAGCATTAGCCATGGCTTTATTGGCCTCTAAGCTGCCATGCATACCTAACATACCAATAAATTGTTTATGAGTACCGGAAAGTCCGCCTAACCCCATTAGCGTATTAGTTGTTGGCGCTTTTAAGGTTTCAACAAGTTGAGTTAATAACTCAGAAGAGTCTGATAACACCACGCCGCCACCAGAATATACAACAAGCTTTTTGGCGTTATTGATTGCCTTAACTGCTTTTCTGATTTGTTTTGGGTGCCCCTTAACATTTGGGTTGTATGAACGCATGGTAACGTCGGTATTAATGTGAAAAGGGGCTTTGTTTTGTGGAATTAAAATATCTTTAGGTAGCTCTACCACAACGGGTCCAGGGCGACCTGTACTGGCAAGATAAAACGCTTTAGCTATGGCGTCAGGAATGTCAGCTAAGCTGCGACAGTTAAAGCTATGTTTAATGATAGGACGGGTACAACCGACAATATCGGTTTCCTGAAAGGCATCATTACCAATGAGTGAACTGGCAACTTGCCCAGCTAAAACAACCATAGGAATAGAGTCCATGTACGCGGTGGCAATACCGGTAACACAGTTAGTTGCGCCTGGGCCAGAAGTCGCTAGTACCACACCAACTTCACCCGTGGCACGACTGTAACCATCTGCCATATGAGTTGCTGCTTGCTCGTGACGTACTAGAATATGCTCTATTTCATCTTGCTGAAAAATAGCATCATAAATGTCTAAAACTGAGCCACCGGGGTAGCCGAAAATGTATTTCACCTTAAGCGCGGATAATGATTTTACCACCATTTCAGCACCGCTAAACACTTCAGTTGCCATGTTGTTATCCTACTTTATATATTATTTAGTTATTGTTGCTTTAATTTTGCTCTTTATAAAACTGATCTGCGCCAAATAAAAAACCCCCGACTTATAAAAGAGCGGGGGTTTATGATAATTGACTTAATGTTAATTGACTAAGCACAACTCTCCCCGCCACTAAGTGACAACGACGACCAATAAGAGGACAGAGGTAAAAGTGATTTGCTTAATAGTAGAAAACATTATTATCAATAAATAAAAAGATACTTAGCACTATTTTTAAAGGCTTTACTTTATGATGTCAACCATTAAATACGTTATTGTAATAAAGGATTTTTTTAATTTACTCGGAAGGTTGATTTTAGCTTTTAATACGGTTTTTAGTAGCTATTCGTATTTTAATTACAGTTTGCCTGTATTAACGTGTTGTTATGATTTATATTTACAGTGATTACATTTCTAAACAGTAATATTGTTATTGATGTATTACTTTGGAATATACCAACAAACGCCAAATGGAAGATACGATGCTTAAAATTAAACTACTTTTAGTTACCACTTTACTTATATTAAGTGTTGGCTGTACAAGTAACTCTGCAAAAATTAGTTTTGATAAAAACACTAATATTGATACTAAAAACTATAAAACATTTGCTTGGTTGACCACAGCTAAAATAATGGCGCCACCAACAGATATTAACCCAGTAATGAAAGTTCGTGTTGATGAAAGCATTGAACAAGCTTTCATTGCTAAAGGTTATCAGTTAATTGACGACGCTGAAAAAGCTGACTTCACTATTTCTTATACGGTAGGCAGTAGAGAAGAAATTAAGGTAAACAGCTACCCATCTACTTATAACACTGGCTTTGGTTGGGGAAGTGGTTACTATGGCGGCCGTGGTTTTTACGGCGCATCAATGGGCACAGACACTAGCGTAAGACAATATACTCAAGGTAAGTTAGCGATTGATGTTTATGATGTTAAAACGCATCAACCAGTATGGCATGGTTGGGCAACTAAACGTTTGTCGTCAGATGATAAAGAAACACCATCAGCAACAATTAATGATGTTGTTTCACAGGTTGTTAATCAATTTAACTAACCTAAACTTGGTTTAAGAGATACTTAATAAATTGAAATATCAGCAAAAATTATTTTTCTGAATCGGTAGCTTGATAGCTTTTCTTCATATGATAAGCAAGGAAAATTTCGCGTCAATAGCTGGCCTATTGCAAGTAAATTTAACGAAGAAGTTAGGAAAAATAGCTGCTAGAGAAACATTTGTTAAGCCGAGCTCAGGTTAACTAATACTGTATTCATATCGAGCTAGTCTCACGAAGAAGTGTCTAATTAGCATTTAGCTAATATTTAGCTCATTAATAAAAAAGGTTACCGTTAAGGTAACCTTTTTTATTGGCCTGTGTTTACGTTAAGGCTAATCAACATAAAACTTTTGCGAAAACTTTAATTGCTGCTGCTCTTTACCATCGTTGATCATAAGATCAAAATGAATGGTTTCTTCATTGTTGTATTTAACTTGGGCTAAATAATAAATAGCGTTACCTTCTTTAACTTCAGTAAACTCTAAGTCTTTAAATTGCCCTACATTATTCTTTGCTTTACCGGTAATACTCACAGATTTAGCAGGTTTTTCTTTTTTGCTATTATCAATAACAGCGATATTGACTAGCCCATTATAACGACTACGCGTTATACCATAGGCTTTGGCTATTTCAGGAGTAAAAAAAGTTGAGCCGATAGCCATATAATGTACGTTCATTGTGCCGAGTTTTTTCATGTTTTCAGCATAGGCTGTTGTCGTGCAAAATAATGCTAAAACAAGCGAAATAACCACAGCAGGTATTACATTTTTCATGGGGATTCTCCAATGGGGTTGGCGGTGTAATTATAGGTTAGTTGTTAGTTGTTAGTTGTGTGTGCTTTTCACTCTTAGCTTAGCTTAGCTTACTTTACCTTAGCTAAGAGTGATTTCATTACACTACAGGGCTGACCAATACGGTAACGAACCTGATAATAAAATATTAATCACATTCATCAGTAAGAAAGCGATAATCATTGATAAATCTAAACCACCCATATTAGGAATAATGCGGCGAATAGGGCGCAAAAATGGCTCAGTTAATTGGCTAAATACCATTAAGGTTGCATTGTAACCTTGTACTACCCAGCTCATCACTGCCATGATGATCATAATAACAAACAGTAAAAATCCAGCCTGTTTTATTAACACCAATAAACCAATGTAAAACGCTAATGTGCCTAAGTTTTCACCGGCAATAGCGGCGAGTGTGAAAAACTTTAAGGTCGCAACAATGTAAGCAACGACAATAGTTGATAAATCTATACCACCAAAGCCAGGAATAATACGGCGAAATGGCACAACCAATGGATTACTTGCTTTAACAATAAATTGGCTTAATGGGTTATAAAAGTCAGCTTTTACCCATTGTAACCAAACACGCATGATTAAAATCATCAATAAGGCATCGAAGGCAAATCTCAGCAAATAAATGATGGCTTCCATAGTTTTTCTCTCTCTTGATCAAATGTGATAGCAGATAAACGTATTATTAATGACTTTATCTGCTATTAAAGTTTAGTAACGCTATTTTGCCATTTCTTCAGCGCGTGCTATGGCAGCATTCATAGCATTTTTTACCATCAGCTCAATACCATCGGCTTTAAACTGTTCAATAGCAGCATGTGTTGTGCCGCCTTTTGAGGTGACATTACCACGTAGCGTACTAATAGATTCACTATTATGTGCGACCATTTGTGCCGAGCCAAGGGCTGTTTGTTGCACTAGCATGCGGCTTTCTTCATCCGTAAAGCCTAATGATTTGGCGTGGGTTTCCATCGCTTCCATAAATAAGAAGAAATAGGCAGGTGCAGAGCCTGCTACAGCAATCACATCATTAATCTTACTTTCGGTCTCTAGCCAAATAATTTTGCCAACCGCGCTCATTAGCTTACCGCTAGCGGCTTTTTGTTCATCATTAACTTCAGGAGAGGCAAACAAGCCGCTCATACCAAAACCCAGTTGAGATGGAGTATTTGGCATAACACGCACTACAGCAGCATTGCAGGCTAAGGCTTGTTGAATTTGCGCAACGGTTCGGCCAGCAGCAACCGAAATAAATAACTTCTGGCTAATATCACAAGCCTTGGTGAGTTGTTGGCAAACATCAGAAATAAAGTGTGGTTTTACTGATAAAACAATAATGTCGGCAAACTCAGTCGCTTTTATATTATCGTCAGTGTGCATAATGCCGAATTCATTCGCTAAGGCTAAACGTTTTTCTGGGGATGGATTAGCAACTATAATGTCGCTAGGCGTAACGCCGGAATTAACTAACCCTATAACAATTGCGCGAGCCATATTACCCGCACCAATAAAGGCGATTTTTTTCATTGAATATTCCTTAGTAAATTGAGAATCAAGTAGCCTGTGCTACATCGAATTTTTAATTACTGTACTGTTTTTGCTCTGGCGCCAAAAATGGCACTACCAATACGTACCATGGTTGAGCCATGCGCGATAGCTATAGATAAATCATCAGACATACCTAATGATAACGTGTCAACCGTGGCATATTTCGCTTTTAATGACAGATACATATTCTGCATTTTTTGGTAAGTTTCTACCTGTGCATTCTTTTCTGGGATTGCCATAATACCGCGCAGGGTAAGCCTATCACACTGATGAATAATGTCAGCTAAAGAAAATAGCTCAGCTTCATTTAATCCTGACTTGCTTTGCTCGTTATTAATATTAATTTGTATGCATACATTGAGTTTTTTCTCGCTATCGTTAGCGATGTTAGAACCCTCATCGGATAAGTGTTGATTAAGCCGCAGAGCTATTTTTTCTCGATCAACACTATGCACCCACGAAAAATTTTGCGCTATTTGTTTGGTTTTATTCGACTGGATTGGGCCAATGAAGTGCCAGCAAATATCAGATAAATCAGATAATTCAGTTATTTTTTCAAGGGCTTCTTGTAAGTAATTCTCACCGAAGTCTCGCTGACCCCATAAATAAGCTTGTTTAATGTCAGTGCTTGGCTTAGTTTTAGATACTGCTAGCAATTTAACCGTAGCATTATCATTTGATGTAGCTAAGCTTTTGTTATTGTTTAGGGGGCTATCTGCAGTCAAAAGTATTTTTTGCTGGCAAGCTAGGTTAATTTGAGCTTTAATTTTATCGAGATTATCTTTAATGTGGTTCATATGATTTTTCTAAACTGTTTTAACTTACCTGACTTTATAGTTATTATAACCTATTAATTATAAGACTATTATTACTAAATTTTACTAAAAAGAGGCTTTTATGGATATAACCGAACTACTTGCATTTAGTGTGCAACACAACGCATCGGATTTGCATTTATCTACGGGAACGCCACCTTCTATTCGTGTTGACGGTGATGTGCGTAAGCTAAATATCCCAGCCTTTGACGCTAAAGATGTTAATGCGTTGGTTTACGATATTATGAACGATCGACAACGAAAAGAATATGAAGAAAATCTTGAGGTCGACTTCTCGTTTGAAGTACCTAGTCTTGCTCGTTTCAGGGTAAATGCCTTTAACCAAAACCGTGGTCCTGCTGCCGTATTTCGTACCATTCCAAGTAAAATCTTATCACTGGATGATTTAGGTTGCCCTGAAATATTTCGCGATATTTCTGATACGCCGCGCGGCTTAGTGCTCGTTACGGGGCCAACAGGCTCGGGTAAATCAACCACGTTAGCGGCAATGGTCGATTATATTAACGATCATAAACATGATCACATTTTAACTATCGAAGACCCAATAGAATTTGTGCACGAAAATAAAAAGTGTTTAATTAACCAACGTGAAGTGCATCGCGATACCTTAAGTTTTGAAGCGGCGTTACGCTCCGCACTACGTGAAGATCCCGATGTTATTCTTGTTGGTGAAATGCGTGATTTAGAAACCATTCGCCTTGCTATGACCGCCGCTGAAACAGGTCATTTAGTTTTTGGGACGCTACATACTACCTCTGCACCTAAAACCATTGACCGTATTATTGATGTATTTCCTGGGGAAGAAAAATCAATGGTGCGCTCAATGTTATCAGAATCTCTACGTGCGGTTATCTCGCAAACGCTAATTAAAAAAGTTGGCGGCGGCCGAGTAGCCGCTCATGAAATTATGATTGGCGTTCCTGCTATTCGTAACCTTATTCGTGAAGATAAAATTGCGCAAATGTACTCGGCTATTCAAACAGGTATGCAACATGGTATGCAAACCATGGATCAATGCTTACAAAACTTGGTAAACCGTGGTTTGATCACTAAACAAGATGCGATGGAAAAAGCCGTAGATAAAAACCAGTTTTCAGGTTTTTAATTGACTCCCTTTTTAGGACTTAGTGACGGCGCTAAGTCCTGTTTATTTGTAGTATAAGAACAAGGACATTAAATGAATTTCCATCATTTACTTGAAAAAATGGTCAAAGAAGACGCTTCTGATATGTTTGTTACGGCAAAGCTAGCAGTAAGTGCAAAAATTAATGGTGAGTTACGTCCTATTGATGATCAGGTGTTAACGCCAGAGCAATCCCTTGGTTTAGTTCATGATGCCATGAATGAAAAGCAAAAGAAGCAGTTTGACGAAGAAAAAGAGTGTAACTTTGCCATAGACATTGAAAGTATTGGTCGTTTTCGTATTTCTGCTTTTTGGCAGCGTGATATGGCGGGCATGGTTATTCGTCGTATTGTTACTGATATTCCTGAAGTTGATGATTTAGGGTTACCGCCCGTATTAAAAGACGTGGTTATGTCTAAACGTGGTTTAGTGTTATTTGTTGGTGGTACCGGTACCGGTAAGTCGACCTCAATGGCCTCACTTATTGGCTATCGTAATCGTAACTCTCGCGGCCATATTTTAACCATAGAAGATCCGGTTGAATTTGTTCATGAACACGGTAAAAGCATGATCACTCAGCGTGAGGTAGGCTTAGATACTGAAACCTTTGAAGCCGCACTGCAAAGCTCCTTACGTCAAGCGCCCGATGTTATTCTTATTGGTGAAATCCGTAGTCGAGAAATTATGGAGCATGCATTAAGTTTTGCTGAAACAGGTCACTTATGTATTGCGACTTTGCATGCTAATAATGCCAACCAAGCCATTGACCGCATTATGCATTTAGTACCAGCGGATCAGCATGGTAAATTATTGTTTGATTTAGCATTAAATTTACGCGGTATTATTGCTCAGCAATTAGTGCCGACACATGACGGTAATAGTCGTGTTGCTGCCATTGAAATATTGCTTAACTCGCCATTTATTGGTGAGTTAATTAAAAAAGGTGAAATTGGTAGTATTAAAGAAGTGATGGAAAAATCGAACGAGCTTGGTATGCAAACCTTCGATCAGGCGTTATTTAAACATTACCAGCAAGGTATTATTACGTATGCAGATGCGCTACATCATGCCGACTCACCTAATGATTTACGCTTAATGATTAAATTACGTAGTAATGAGCAAGGCGGTACGGGCGGTTTATCGGGGGTAACACTTGATGGTTTAGAGCCAGACGAAGAGTAGCTTTAATATGTTGACTATAAAAATGCAGCTTAATTAAGCTGCATTTTTTATGAGCAGTAGTTTTATAAGCTGTATTTTTATGGGGAGTCTTTTTATAGAGTTTATTTTTATAAAGCTTAGTCGAAGAATATTTCCAAAAACTACTTAACCTGAATTGGATGTGTGGACTCATCTTACCTAGGTTAATTGTTTTTTTTTCGATATTGTAAGGCAATAACTTTTAAAATATCACGCCAAGTAATAATACCAACAGGTTTATTTTGTTCGTCAATAATGGGTAAACAAGAAACATGGTTGTCATGAAAGAGCAGTACAGCTTCGCTAATGGATTGCTCCGTTTGCCCACAAACTAAGGTTCTTGACATAATTTGATGTATTTTCTTATGTGCAAGAATTACATCTTTATGGCTTTCGTTACGTGTGCCTATCGTGGGGCTGATGTTTTTGAACAAGTCTCTGTCAGTAATAACACCCGCCAACTCCTCTTCATCATTTAAAATTAAAATATGATGAATACTATGCTGATTAAAAACATCGCGTGCTTTATTAAGATCATCATCAAGGTTTAATGTGATCAGGTTTTTACTCATTAAATTTTCTACTTTCATATCAGCACAAACTATTTGTTAAAGGTGAAGGTAAGAGCATTGTTTTCTATATTACTTTTATACGATAAATAATGAACAACCGCTATGTTTTATCGCGAAAAAATGTAATCAAACTGTTGAAAATTAAGTTACCTTGTTATGCAGAGCTATTATGCTTTCTGCACAAATAACGAGTTAGCAGCTAAAACCCTTTACTCTGTTGTGTTGGGAGTGTTTATTTGATGAGGTAGCTGTTAAGCACCTTAGACTTTAATAGAGATTCAGCAAGTTTAATTAACGCTATTAGCACGTTCAGATAAGTGAATTGAATAATACTGTAATATAACTGTCACATAACTGTCTTATACTTTGCCACGATATTAATTCGATCATTTTTTATGATACTCATTTGAGTCAAAAGGTTGTTTACGTGGCAAAAGTTTCTAAATCAAACCGCAGTCGAGAGCTGAAAAATTCAGTCGCTAAGTGGTTAGTAACTGTTGGTGGTATTAGCGTGTTATTTACGTTAGTACTGATCTTTCTTTATTTACTTTATGTAATTAAACCCATTTTTGAGTCGGCAACCGTTGAGCCAGTAACCCAAATTGCGCTGACGACTAAAACAGAAACATTAAGTGTTGGTGTTGATGAACTCAAAGAAGTGGCTTATCAAATTAGCCAAAGTGGTAACATTAATTTTTATCACTTGAAAACCAGTGATGAACAGGCGAAAAATCAGTATCAATCTGGAGATGTTGCACTTTCTCAGCCGTTAGTAGAGCAGGGTGACATATTAAGCCAAGTAATCTCGTTTGGTTTAGACAATAAACTATTACTCACAGAGCAAGGCAAAATTCAATTAATTAAGCCGAGCTTTCAAGCGCAATATACCGACAACAGTCGTGAAATTGTCCCACGGGTGAGCTATCCATTAGGTGAAAGCTCATTAGTCATTGATGAACAAGATGAAACGATTAGCGTACTTGATTTCGCGATGAGTGATGAAAAAATGGTATTTGTCGCTTTTACTCAAGACAGCCGTCTTATTTATACCAGTTTTATTGCCGAAGATGATTTTAGCTACAGTGATTCAGACTATGAAACTAACTTTATTGAAATAAGCGATGAGTTCACCGATGTTGATGAAGTGTATATTTCTCCTGATTTAAATTTGGCGTTTGTACGCTCGCATTCTACGGTATTTGTTTATGACTTAGATGACGACAGTGCCAGCTTACGTGCCACTATTAACCCTGAATTTTCACAAGCTAATACTTATTTAACAACAATGGCATTGCTATCTGGCGGTAGTTCATTATTACTTGGTGATAACCAAGGTCAAGTGAGCCAGTGGTTTGAAGTAGCAACAGATAATGGTCGCCAATTTAAGCAAGTTCGTACTTTTAAAAGTCAAACTAATGCCACTCAAGGTGAGCCAGCAATTAGTGCTATTTACCCTGAACAATTTCGCAAAAGTTTTTATACGCTCAATGAACAGGGCGAGTTAAATATATTTTATACCACCAGTGATGCACATTTATGGCAAGGCACGTTAGTTGAAGAAAATATGCAAGCGCTAGCAATTGCCCCTCGTGCTGATGGTTTGGTCGTCATGAGTGAAAGCCTAAATACAGACTCAGTCAAACAAACCTTACATGTGTTTAGTGTACATAACGAACATCCAGAAGTTACTTGGCATGCTTTATGGCAAGAAGTTTGGTATGAAGGTTACGCCGAGCCTGACTATATTTGGCAATCTACTTCAGGCTCTGATGACTTTGAAGCGAAGTTTTCATTAGTACCTATTTCTTTTGGTACCATTAAAGCCGCACTTTATGCGATGTTATTTGCAGTGCCAATTGCTTTAACCGCAGCGATTTATACCGCATATTTTATGACTCCAGGGTTACGTAAAAAAGTAAAACCAACCATTGAAATGATGGAAGCACTACCTACCGTTATTTTAGGGTTTTTAGCCGGTTTGTGGCTAGCACCTTTAATGGAAGCGTACTTGCCTGCTGTTTTCTTACTTTTTATTTTCTTACCATTGTCGACCTTAATTACAGCCTTTGTTTGGCATAATTTACCACGCGATTTAAAAACCAAAGTGCCTGAAACTTTAGCGCCATTGATTTTAATTCCAGTAATTATCTTAGCAGCATACGCCGCTTTCGCTTTATCGCCTGTTTTAGAATTAGTCTTTTTTGGTGGAGATATGCGTCAATATATTACTAATGACTTAGGTATTGATTTTGACCAACGTAATGCTTTAGTGGTTGGTATTGCCATGGGCTTTGCGGTTATTCCTACTATTTTTTCTATGGCTGAAGATGCCATCTTCAGTGTTCCTACGCATTTAACTAGTGGCTCATTAGCACTTGGTGCAACACAGTGGCAAACCTTAGCTAAAGTTGTGCTATTAACTGCAAGCCCTGGGATATTCTCTGCGGTAATGATGGGCTTAGGTCGTGCAGTAGGGGAGACCATGATTGTATTAATGGCTACAGGTAATACGCCAATTCTCGATTGGAGTATTTTCCAAGGAATGAGAACCCTAGCAGCGAATATTGCCGTTGAAATGCCTGAGTCAGAAGTGGGTAGTTCACATTACCGTATTTTGTTCTTAGCCGCGTTTGTTCTCTTTGTTTTTACCTTTATTTTCAACACTATTGCAGAGTTCGTTCGTCAGCGATTACGTGAAAAATACAGTTCGATGTAAGCGTATTTGTTGAAAGTTCAGTTGTACAGTAGAGGCAACAAATGTTGTCTGGTTAACTAATAATAGAGTTTTATTTTTATGAATAAATGGTTTAAATCAGGTTCCCCTTGGATATGGCTATCAGCAGGTGGCGTGAGTATCAGTTTGATCTCAGTACTTGGGCTATTGTGGCTTATTGCTTCGCGCGGTTTGTCATACTTTTGGCCAAGTGAGTTATATCAGTTTAATTTAACCGATGAAACGGGTGCTAAGCAGGTGGTTATTGGTGAAATATATGACCGAGAACATATTCCTGTAAGTCAGTTAGCGCATTTAAATTTAACGTTGCCTGAAGGGCAAGAAACTTTAGAGCGCTTACTCATTAAAACGGGTAACCGTGAGTTGGTGAGTTTAGATTTTCGTTGGATATTAAGTACTAATATTACACAAACAACAAAGCCTGAAACATTAGCGGTGGTTGAACGTCGTACTAACGGTAATTTTTATGGTTTTATTGATCACATTGTTTTAGATGGCGTAGAAGTCGCTCAAGATAAGTTACCTGAACTAGTTGAGCGTGTTGAGCAATTTCAAGCTGAAATTGACAGCTTACAAAAGTCTGATATTGGTGCTATTAACTACCAGTTAGAGCGTTTACGTTTAAAAGCTCGTAAACATCAGCTGCAAGGTGAATTAACGCCAGAGCTACAACAAAGCATTGATGATGAAGTCGCTAAACTTGAAAGTGACTACCGTACTCTTGAAAAAGAGTTAATGGTTTTTAGAGATAAAATAGCGCGTGACCAATTAGTTATGCGCGCAATGGACGGGCAACTTGTTACTATCAACTTTGAGAATATCCTTAAGGTTAGTTTTAATAATCAGTTAGGTATTTTTGAAAAAACAAAAATATTTTTTAGTCAAATAGGCGCTTTCATTGTTGATGACCCAAGAGAAGCCAATACCGAAGGTGGTGTTTTTCCTGCTATTTTTGGTACGGTACTTATGGTGCTATTAATGACGGTAATCGTTTCTCCATTTGGCGTTATCGCGGCTATTTATTTACATGAATATGCGGGTAAAAATAGCCTAACTAAACTACTACGTATTGCGGTGATTAACTTAGCAGGCGTACCATCTATTGTTTATGGTGTTTTTGGTTTAGGTTTTTTTGTTTATATGGTGGGTGGCTCGTTAGACCAAATATTTTACCCAGAAACGTTACCTAGCCCAACGTTTGGTACACCAGGGGTTTTATGGTCAGCTATTACTTTGGCTATTTTAACTTTACCTGTGGTTATTGTTTCAACTGAAGAAGGCTTATCGCGTATACCATCAGCTATGCGTCACGGCTCTTTAGCACTTGGAGCAACTAAAGCAGAAACCCTATGGCGTATTATTTTACCGATTGCTAGCCCAGCGATTATGACCGGTATTATTTTGGCAATTGCACGAGCAGCGGGCGAAGTTGCCCCGTTAATGCTGGTTGGTGTAGTGAAAATGGCGCCTAACTTACCGCTTGATGGTAACTTCCCGTTTTTACACTTAGAACGTAAGTTTATGCATTTAGGTTTTCATATTTACGATGTTGGCTTTCAAAGCCCTAATGTTGAGGCCGCTAGACCATTGGTTTATGCAACAGCGTTATTATTGGTCACCATTATTGTGGCATTGAATATGACCGCGGTAACTATTCGTAATAGATTGCGTGAAAAATACAAAATGCTAGAGCACTAATAGTTTTTTAAAGCTCAGTTACATTGAAATAAAATTAACAAATAATACGTTGTGATTAAAAAACATTAACTGATGTTATCGCAACGTACTATCACTAAAGATTACAAGAGATAAAAATATTATGATTTCTGTTACCCCAACCGCGTTATCAGACAGTCCCAATAAACTTGACTTGAACAACTTGTCGCCAGAACAAGTGGCACTAAATATTAATAACTTGAATTTGCACTACGGTAATAAGCAAGCACTGCAAAATATTAGTATGGCAATTCCTAAAGGCCAAGTAACAGCATTCATTGGCCCAAGTGGTTGTGGTAAATCGACCTTGCTACGTTGTATTAATCGTATGAATGATTTGGTTGATAA
The DNA here is from genome assembly GCF_039523295.1 of Colwellia asteriadis. Taxonomy (NCBI): domain Bacteria; kingdom Pseudomonadati; phylum Pseudomonadota; class Gammaproteobacteria; order Alteromonadales; family Colwelliaceae; genus Colwellia; species Colwellia asteriadis. The sequence goes on from NZ_BAAAFA010000010.1 coordinate 171,616, forward strand.
CTGCAAAATTACCGGTGAAATTAACCTTCATGGCACAAATATTTACGACAAGCATGTTGATGTGGCAGAGTTGCGCCGTAAAGTAGGTATGGTATTTCAGCGCCCTAATCCATTTCCTAAAACCATTTATGAAAATGTTATTTATGGTTTACGAATTATGGGAGAAAATAATCGACGTGTTTTAGATGATGCCGTTGAGAAATCATTACGCAGCGCGGCATTATGGAATGAAGTTAAAGATAGATTGCATGAAAGTGCATTAGGTTTATCTGGCGGTCAGCAGCAACGTCTTGTTATTGCGCGTGCCATTGCTATTCAGCCTGAGGTTTTATTACTAGATGAGCCAACCTCTGCACTTGATCCGATTTCAACCTTAACCATTGAAGAGCTTATTAACGACCTGAAAAAAGAGTTTACTGTGGTTATTGTAACGCACAACATGCAACAAGCAGCACGAGTATCTGATCAAACCGCCTTTATGTATATGGGCGATTTGATTGAATATAGCGATACCAACACCTTATTTACGACGCCAATGAAGAAAAAAACAGAAGACTATATTACTGGCAGGTACGGTTAAATACTTTTTTATATTGATTTCATTGGTACAAAGCTTAAGAGCTTGTTCAAAATAATGTAATAGGACAACACGATGGATAATTTACACATGGGCCGACATATATCGGGCCAATTTAATGAAGATTTAGAGCGCGTTATTAATAATGTAATGCACATGGGCGGCTTAGTTGAAAAGCAGCTGTCTGACGCTTTAGCTGCGGTAGGTAATAATGACGAAGAACTTGCTCGAGAAGTGCTTAACAATGACTATCAAATTAATGCTTATGAAGTGAGTATTGATGATGAATGCACAAGAATTATTGCTAAGCGACAACCCGCTGCTGGTGATTTACGTTTAATTATGGCGATAGTTAAAACGATTGCCGATTTAGAGCGTATTGGCGATGAAGCTGAAAAAATAGCGCAGGTGGCACTAGAGAGTTTTTCATCAAAACAGCAAGACTTATTACTTAATCTAGACAACTTAGGTCGTAAAGTACTAGAGTTCTTACAAGCAACTTTAGATGCCTTTACCCGTATGGATGTGGATACCGCTATTAATATTCACCAAACTGATGATAGTATTAATCGTGAATATGAAGCATTAATGCGTCAATTAATGACGTATATGATGGAAGACCCACGTTCTATTCCACAAATAATGACCGTAATATGGTCGGCACGTGCGTTAGAGCGTATTGGAGATCGTAGTCAAAATATATGTGAGTACATTATTTACTTTGTTAAAGGTAAAGTAGTGCGTCACACGACTGCAGAAGACATGAAAAAGCTTAAATAGCGCAAGAAAAGCACAAAATAAAATTTAATAACCGTTTTGTTAAGTATTATGCTTAACAAAAGTATTCTCAAACTAATTCATTGTCGCCAGATCGCTTATTAGATAAGCAACCTGAACATTAGCATTTAACTTTATTAAGTAAATGGGGTAATATCCGCGACGAATTACAATAACGAGGTTTATACTCAACAGTATTAACCCCCTGGAAGCATATTATGGCCAGAAATTCTATCTTAGGTGTATTTGCAAAATCACCTATTAAACCATTAGAAAATCATATTCAAATCGTTGTTAAGTGTAGTAAACAACTTGTTCCTTTCTTTAAAGCTTGTAAAGCGAATGATTGGGATAAAGCAGCAACAATTCGTAAAAAATTATCAACACTAGAGCAAGATGCCGATGCATTGAAGCGTCAGCTACGTTTAGAGTTACCTGGTGGTTTATTTATGCCAGTCGATCGCGCTGATTTACTTGAGTTGCTATCACAGCAAGACAAAATCGCTAACAAAGCCAAAGATATTGCTGGCCGTGTATTAGGACGCAAGTTACAGGTTCCTGAAAGCTTACAAGAAGAGTTCAGCACCTATTTAGCGCGTTGTATCGATGCAACAGAAAAAGCAGCTGAAGCAATTAATGAATTAGACGATTTATTAGAAACGGGCTTTCGTGGCCGTGAGGTAGCACTGGTTGAAAAAATGATCAATCAACTTGATTTGATTGAAGATGATACCGACCGTTTACAAGTGACGCTACGTCAAAACTTATTAGCGATTGAAAAGGACTTAAATCCAGTTGATGTAATGTTTTTATATCAAATTATTGATTGGGTTGGCGATTTAGCTGATCTTGCTGAGCGTGTAGGTGCACGTTTAGAAATACTTTTAGCTAGAAAATAAGGGTTTTCTGATGGAAATTATACTTAGCTCAGGTTCTACTTTTGTCCTGCTTGCTGCCGTTGTCGGTTTTTTTATGGCGTGGGGGATTGGTGCGAACGATGTGGCTAATGCCATGGGAACCTCGGTTGGTTCAAAAGCGTTAACCATTAAACAAGCCATCATTATTGCGATGGTGTTTGAATTTGCCGGTGCTTATTTAGCAGGTGGTGAGGTTACTTCAACCATTCGTAAAGGCATTATCGACTCAGGCTTTTTTATTGATACTCCAGAACTACTTGTTTATGGCATGATCTCAGCACTTTTCGCTGCCGCTACTTGGTTATTGATTGCTTCAGCTTTAGGCTGGCCGGTATCTACCACCCACTCAATTGTTGGTGCTATTGTTGGCTTTGCTGCTATCGGTGTTAGTACAGACGCTGTTTATTGGAGTAAAGTGACAGGCATCGTTGGTAGTTGGGTTATCACACCGTTAATCTCTGGTGTTATTGCATTTGTCATTTTTAATAGTGCGCAAAAGTTAATTTTTGATACCGATAAGCCGTTAACGCAAGCAAAACGTTGGGTTCCTGCCTACATGTTTTTAGCGGGTTTTGTTCTATCTCTAGTAACTATTTTTAAAGGCTTAAAGCATTTAGATTTACATATCGGCTTAGTTGAAGGCTATATTTATGCCGCGGTTATCGCTGTTATTGTTGCTCTTATCGGTAAAGTTTTCATTAGTCGACTTAAGTTTGATGAAGCGGCGGCAAAAGAAACACACTACGCGAATGTTGAAAAAGTTTTTGCTATTTTAATGATTGTTACCGCTTGTGCGATGGCATTTGCTCATGGCTCAAACGATGTTGCTAACGCTATTGGTCCATTAGCGGCTGTAGTAAGTATTGTTGAAAATGACGGTCAAATTGCTGCTAAAGCTGCGCTAGCGTGGTGGATTTTACCTTTAGGTGCTTTTGGTATTGTTGCTGGTCTTGCGATTTTTGGTCACAAAGTTATTGCTACTATTGGTCAAGGTATAACGCACTTAACACCAAGTCGTGGTTTTGCTGCTGAATTAGCGGCGGCAAGTACTGTTGTTATTGCCTCGGGCGCTGGTTTACCTATTTCAACGACGCAAACCCTAGTAGGTGCTGTACTCGGTGTTGGTATGGCGCGCGGTATTGCTGCAATTAACTTAGGTGTTGTTCGTAATATTGTGGTTTCTTGGGTAGTTACACTCCCTGTAGGCGCTGCATTGTCTATTATGTTCTTTTGGGGCATGCAGGCAATATTTAGTTAATTATTTACTAAATAGCCATAAAAAAAACCGCAATAAATTGCGGTTTTTTTATGGCTAAAATTTGTATAAATAAAAAGGGTACGCATAATGCGTACCCTTTTTATTTATCGTATTGAGTTGGTTATAAATACGAGGGAAGTATTAGCTACGTGCGGTAACTTCTAATAAATGATAACCAAATTGTGTTTGTACTGGGCCTTGTACTTCATTTAATGGCGCAGAAAAAACAACTTTATCAAACTCAGGAACCATTTGGCCTGGACCAAAGTTACCTAAATCACCACCTTGAGCGTTTGAAGGGCATTTAGAATACTGCTTTGCAGCTTCAGCAAAATCCTTACCTGCTTCAATTTCAGCTTTTAACGTTAAACATTGTTCTTCGGTGTCCACTAAAAGGTGGCGCGCACTTGCTTGAGACATACTTCGTTCCTATTTATTAAAACTGTTGAAATTATTACTATTATATTCGATATAAAGTTAACAAATTTACAGTACCTTATTTTTTCTCTAATTGAAAGTGACCTAGTTCAGGTAAATTATGCGTATGTGTAGCCTTCGATATTTAAATTTGTGCTTAATCATAACTGCAATAGCGCTTGTTTAATTTTCTCGGTAGAATATAGCCATATTTTGAGATAGTAACTTTATTTGATAAACAGGGTTTTATAATGGCTTCTCTTCAAGAGCAATTACTTAAAGCAGGGTTAACAACCAAGCAAAAAAGTCAGCAAGCGAATGCTGATAAGCGTAAAAAAAACAAACAAAAGCGTAGTGGTGTCAAGCATGAAGCAACATTGCAAGAGCAGGTAAAGCAAGATCTTGAAAAAGCGCGACTTGAAAAGCAAGCCAAAGATAATGCGCTTAACGAAGAGAAAAAACAGCAACTGGCTTTAAAAGAGCAAAGCTTACGTATTAAACAAATTTTAACTCATCATCAGCTGAAAGATGTTAAGGGTGAGAGTGAATATAACTACACTTTTGGCAGCAAAATTAAGAAGCTGCTTGTTGATGGCATAACACATAAAGCCCTAGTTAATGGTCGCTTAGCGTTATGTGGTGTGGACGATATCACTTACCTTGTAACTAGCGAAACCGCAGCGAAAGTGGCTGAACTTGATAGTTCGGTTATTTTAGTACAAAACGATAAAGTTGACACAGATACGGTAGATGAAGACGATCCGTATGCTGATTATCAAATTCCTGATGATTTAATGTGGTAATTTTGCACTAAGCGAAATAACGAAAGCGTGCTAGAATATGCGCGCTTTTTGTTTAACGCATGTACATATCGTTAGCGTTAAATGTTAATCCCTCATTTATGATTACAGAGTATTAAACTATGTTGATGTCTATTATTCGTTGGCCAATAGGTCGTTTGATTTTATTACTGAATTTTATCTTTTCGCCTAAATCACCGAAAAGACCTGCTGATCAACAAGTAAAAATTGATGCAGCAACGCAAAAATTAAGTTTGTATCAATTACCAGCTTGCCCATTTTGTGTCAAAGTTCGCCGTACCATGAAACGCGAAGGCTTAAAAATTGAGTTACGTAATATTAGTAATAATGAGCAATACCGTGATGAACTTATTCGTGAAGGTGGTAAACGCACAGTACCATGTTTACGTATTGAAAAAGACAATGGTGAAGTACAATGGCTGTATGAATCTAATGATGTCGTTGCGCATTTACAAAATGTTGCCAAAGCAGCCTAACTGTAAATAGTTAATACATTAATTTAAAAGCCGATACTTTAATTGAGCCAGCATATGCTGGCTTTTTTGTGACTGCAATATTATAAGCTTATCGTGTTATTGAAACACTCAATCGCGCGATCAATTACGGCCAATAATTCGGCTAATTCACTGCCGTTACGTGCTGATACGGCTAAACCAAATTGTAGTGTTAATAGGTAGTTGGCTATTTTATTAATATCGCAATCAGCTGTTAAGTGTTGCTCTTTTTGCTCATTTTTTAAAAATTCTGTTAAAAAATCAACTGTTTTTCGATTTATCATTGCAATAATTTGTGATGATTTTTCAGGTAAACACGAGCCTGCTAGCTCTGAGGTGCTTGAACATATTAAGCAGCCTTTCGGTAAGTTAGCATCGGTTAACATTCTGGCAATAGAGCTAAGATAATTTTTTAACCGCTCTTGCAGTGTATGTTGCTGTTCAAACAGGTGCCTAGAGTGTGAACTACCGTGAAGCTCCAAATAAAAGTCTAACACTTGATTAAATAAAGCTTCTTTATTGCCAAATGCAGCATATAAGCTCGATTTGTTAATTCCCATTGCTTCGGTTAAGTCGGCTAAGCTAGTGCCAGAGTAACCGTTACACCAAAACACAATCATTGCTTTTTCTAAAGCGGCTTTTTTACAAAAACTTCGTTGGCGCCCTGATGACATAGTAATCAACTATTATTAATAATTTATACTTGTAATTATGTACCGATAGGTATAGATTGTCAATTATGTACCGAATGGTACATAATCAAATGGTGCTCAATAATTAATTTTTGAGCACCTAAAAAGTGCACAATTGAGCAGCATCGCTAAACTGTGCAATGAAGCTATAACGAAGCAATATAACAATATAATGAAAGGAAACAGCAAATGAGCAAGTTAACAGGAAAAGTAGCCGTCGTAACTGGTGGTAACAGTGGTATTGGTTTTGAAACGGCTAAGTCTTTCAAAGCTGCTGGTGCGACCGTTATTATTACCGGTCGTTCACCAGATAAAGTCGCTACTGCAGCATTTGAGTTAGATGTAACAGGTATTGTTGCAGACGTTAGAGATTTAGCCGCAATCGATGCTTTGGTAAATCAAGTTAAGCAAGACTTTGGACACATTGATATATTATTTGTTAACGCTGGTATTTTTTTACCTGCGCCTGTTGGTCAAATTAGCGAAGCGGTATTTGATGATCAAATTAATATTAACCTTAAGGGGGCAATATTCACTACGGAGAAATTTCTTCCTATTATGAATGAGGGCGGTGCAATTATTAACCTCTCATCAATTAACGCTTATACAGGAATGCCAACAACAGCGGTTTATGCCGCTTCTAAGGCTGCCTTAAATTCATATACTCGCACTGCTGCAACTGAATTAGCGCCAAGAAATATTCGGGTTAATGCGATCAATCCAGGCCCTATTTATACGGCTATTTTTGAGAAAACAGGCATGGAAGAAGCACAGCTCAATGAACTTGCTCAGGCAATTGAAAACCGTGTACCACTAAAACGTTTTGGTCAGCCAGAGGAGGTTGCCAAACTCGCGTTATTTTTAGCTTCAGATGATGCATCATTTATCACTGGCGGTGAATATAATATTGATGGCGGTATTAACCTTAACCCTATTTTGTCATAACTTAGGCACTATTCATAAAATAGTGTCCTGAGCGTGAATAAATTATTGTAAGATAAACAAAGAGCATAACCTTAAATATGAATGGTTATGCTCTTTATAATAAGGATAATCATAAAGTTAATGGCTTAGTGAGGAATAATGAAAGATTGTAACCAGTGTGGTAAATGTTGCATCAAATATGGTGGTGACAGTCTAGCGGTAACACAAGCTGAAATTAACTTATGGGAGCTATTTAACCCTGAAATATTTGAGTATGTTAAAAATAATGATATTTGGTTTGATCCTAAAACAGGGGTAAAGCTAACCCAGTGTCCATTTTTATACATTGAAGCTAAAAAAAGCCTTGATGAGCCAACTAAATATACTTGCAGCATTTATTTAGATAGGCCCGAAGATTGTCGTCATTATCCGAGTCTTATTGCTGAAATGGTTCGTGATGAATGTGAAATGATTGAAGTGCTTGATATAGAAGATTATAAAAAAGCACAAGAGAGCTTAGATCGTTTAATGAAAGATAGTCGCCCGCCAGTTTCCTAAATCCACAACAATGCTGTTCGATTAATCTTGCATTAGTTTGAAAGTTAATTGAGCTTAAACTGCTCTTATTACGTATGAGCTTGTTATTCGTTACTACGATAAACTCAACTAACACACTACTTAATGAGGGCTGAGCTGTGCTAATAAAAACTCCCCAAAAGTTACAACTTAAAGAGCAAGACGTTACCCCTGAAAATATTTACTTTAACCGACGAGATATGCTTAAAAAAATGGGTTTTTTAGGTGCTAGCTCTTTATTGGCTTCGGCTGCTGTGAGTAGTAAGGCTAACGCTATTGAATGGTTTTCCGAGAAAGAAAAAGCGAGCTTCAATCTTGAGCCACTCACATATCAAGCGGATAACAATAACGCTAAGCTAATACTCACCCCTGAAACTAAAGTGACCACTCATAATAATTTTTACGAGTTTGGTGCGCAAAAGCATCAACCCGCTGAGTTGTCGCAAGGTTTTCAGGTTAACCCATGGCAGTTAACCATTAGTGGGGAATGTGATAAGCCAATAACCCTTGATTATGACGACTTAACGACAATGTTCACACTTGAGGAGCGAATTTATCGCTTACGCTGTGTTGAAGCGTGGTCAATGGTTGTGCCATGGATAGGCTTTTCATTAGCTGACTTACTTCGCAAAGTCAGCCCTAATAGTAATGCAAAGTATGTACGTTTTGAAAGCTTACATGATCCTGAGCAAATGCCAGGGCAACAAAATAGACGTTTAGGTGGCGGTATTAATTACCCTTATGTTGAAGGGTTACGTTTAGATGAGGCGATGAATCCGTTAACGCTGATGAGCGTTGGCTTGTATGGGAAAACCCTACCGCCGCAAAATGGCGCGCCAATTCGTTTAGTTGTGCCATGGAAGTATGGTTTTAAAAGTATTAAATCAATTGTCAGTATTAAATTGGTCAGTCAGCCGCCAAAAACGACTTGGCAGCAATTAGCACCACAAGAGTATGGCTTTTATGCCAATGTTAACCCTGAGCATGATCATCCTCGTTGGAGCCAAGCTAGCGAGCGCAGAATAACTACCGGCGGATTATTTAGCCGAAACCGTATCGAAACGTTACCTTTTAATGGCTATGGTGAGCAAGTTGCACATTTATATAAAGGGATGAATTTACGGAAGAATTACTAGGCTACACACTACTCGCCGCGATTAAAGTCCTTTTAGCTCGAACAAAAGTTAACCGAAAGATTAACAGCCCCTAAGGTACGATAGATATTTATGCATAAAGTAGTCGGGTGTAACTGAATATGAAAATAAGTATTAAACAAAAAGTATTGTTATTAAAGTTGTTGATACATATTAGCGCTTTTTTACCGCTGGCTTATTTATATTATCAAGCTTTAAACGACCAATTAGGTGCTGATCCGGTACAGCGCGTTATTCACTTTACCGGCATAGGTGCGTTTAATTTATTGTTGCTCACTTTAACAGTATCACCATTAGCGAAATACTTTAAACGCGGATATTTATTGCAAGTAAGACGCTTATTAGGTCTGTACACTTTTTTTTATGCGCTATTTCATGTACTCAACTTTCTAGCCTTTGATTTACAATTTGCTTGGGGGTTATTTATTGGAGAGGTTGTTAAAAGACCTTACATTAGTATTGGTATGGTTGCATTTTTGCTATTAAGCGCCTTGGCAATAACCTCACTTAATAGTATTAAGCGAAAAATGGGACGGTCATGGCAAAGTTTGCATAACTTTAGTTATCTTATTCTGACACTTATCGCGGTACATTTTTACTGGTCAGTTAAGTCTGAAATACTGGTGCCGCTATTTTATGGTTTACTGTCTTTTATCATCTTATTATTTAGATATAAGAAGCTACAGCAGCTATTTATGCGCTTATTTTCTTAAGTTAACTTCAAATTGAGCTAGCGTATTGTTATTAAGCGTAGATATGTGACACTTTATCGTCATAGGCTTGTTGTTTTTTGTAAAAAAACTTATTGTTGGTTACTTTTATATTTTCAAGCGACTGCAATAGGAACTCATATGCAAACTAGCTCAGCTAAATGTAAGCCGACTCACGCAACCAGAAGCTTTGCGTTAAACGCATTAGCTATTAGCGTTATGTCACTCAGCCTTAGTGCTTGTTTACCCAACGAAAAACAAGACGCTAAAGTGAGTATCAATAAAAATCCTTACCCAAGCACCTATCAAGCAATGCCATCACAAGCAACTTTGTTAACTAACGCTACCATTTTAACGGGTACGGGCGAGCGCTTAGACGATGCTGATATTTTATTGGTTGACGGTAAAGTTAAACAGCTAGGCATTGATTTATCAGCCCCTGATGCAACAGTAGTTGATATGCAAGGTAAATGGATCACCCCAGGTATTATTGATGTTCACTCACATTTAGGGGTTTACCCTAGTCCGCAGGTTGAGTCGCATTCAGATGGTAATGAAATGACCTCTCCTAATACTTCAGAAGTATGGGCAGAGCATAGTGTTTGGCCACAAGACCCTGGTTTTGAAGCAGCGCGTGCTGGCGGTATTACCAGCCTACAAATTCTTCCCGGCTCTGCAAACTTATTTGGTGGTCGTGGTGTTACGTTACGCAATGTGCCAAGCCAAACTATGCAAGGCATGAAGTTTGCTGATGCACCTTATGGTTTGAAAATGGCTTGTGGTGAAAATCCAAAGCGTGTGTATGGTAGCAGAAAAATATTACCATCTACCCGCATGGGTAATGTTGCTGGTTATCGTAGTGCTTGGCTTGCCGCTACTGAATATAAGCGTGCTTGGGAAAAGTATGAAGCAGATTACGAAGCAGGTAAAAACCCAGCTGCGCCAAAACGTGATTTAGAGCTTGATACGTTAATGGGCGTATTAGACGGTGAAATATTAATACATAACCACTGCTATAAAGCAGAAGAAATGGCGGTTATGATTGATTTATCTAAAGAATTTAATTATCACTCAGGCACATTCCATCACGGTATTGAAGCTTATAAAATTGCTGATTTATTAGCTGAAAATAATAACTGTGCTGCTTTATGGCCAGACTGGTGGGGCTTTAAAATGGAAGCCTACGATATGGTGGAAGAAAACGTAGCCATTGTTGATGCGGTTAAAAATTCTTGTGCAATTGTTCACTCAGACTCAAGTACTACTATTCAGCGCTTAAACCAAGAAGCAGCCAAAGTGATGTACCGCGCTAACGACAATGGTTTTGAAATTAAACCTAAAGATGCAATTAAATGGATCACCTATAATGCGGCTAAATCCTTAGGTATTACTGATGAAGTTGGTAGTTTAGAAGCAGGTAAAAAAGCCGATGTGGTTGTGTGGAGCAGTGATCCGTTCAGTGTTTATGCACACGCAGAGCAGGTATTTATTGATGGGGCGAAAGTCTTTGATAAGTTTGATGATAAATATCAAGCGAAAAGTGACTTTTTAATTGGACAAGAAGCAGCAACCCCTGTTTCTCAATAGATACAGACAGACTTAGGAATAATTATGAAACAATCTACATTATTTAATGCTATGTTTTCGAAAGTACCGAGCTTCTCGAAAGTATCTAACGGTTTAGGCGTGGTTTTAGTTAGCGGACTTTCTCTTTTATCAAGCCATGCTTATGCGCAGTCTACCGCTATTATTAATGCAACAGTTCACACTGTGGCAGAGCAAGGCGTTTTATCGGGCGCTGTTGTAATGCTTGATGATGGAAAAATAACCGCGATTTATACCGCTGAAACTGTGCCGAGCAAAATAGAAGCCGACATTATCGTTAATGCTCAAGGCAATATTTTAACCCCAGGTTTTATTGCTTCAAAAAACTTACTGGGTTTAGTTGAAGTGGGTGCGGTATCTCGCACTCGTGATGGCTCAGATAAAAAAGCAGATGTTACTTTTGATGCCAGTTTAGCGTTCAACCCTAAATCAACATTAATTCCTTATACGCGTAAAGGTGGAATTACCAGTAACGTGGTTATGCCTAATGGCGGTGAAGGGGTATTGGTAGGGCAAAGCTTTGTTGTTAACCTTTCTGGTGAATTTGATAGTGTTGTTAGCCCTAACAATGCTGTTATCGCTCATTTAGGTGCTAAGAGCAAAGGCTCACGTGCTATGTCATTACAAACCTTAGCAAACGAACTAGCAGACGCGCAAAAAGCACTAACGGCGGCGGGCAAATCTAAAGGAAAGAAAGACAAAACTAAAGAGCTAAAACGTGATCAACAGGTGATTAATTCGGTTGTTAAAGGCGAGAAAACTTTACTTGCTTATGCTGATAGAGCAACGGATATTTTGGCTTTATTAAAGCTTAAAGCGCAGTACAACCTAGACTTAGTGTTAGTTGGCGCGCGTGATGCCGTGTTAGTTACCAAGCAAATAGCAGACGCTAATGTACCTGTGATGACCAGCGCACTGGCTAATTTACCTAATAGCTTTGATTCATTACATAGCTCATTAGATAATATTGCGATATTAAATGAAGCTGGTATTAAAGTGATTATTGCTACTAGTGGTGAAAGTCATAATATCAACCAGTTACGCTTTGATGCAGGTGTAGCAGTCGCTAATGGCTTTGATAAGAGCGCAGCGTTAGCGGCCGTTACCGCTAATGTTGCCGATACCTTTAAACTCAATAGCGGCCGTATTGCGGTTGGTAAAAATGCCGACTTAGTGTTATGGAGTGGAGACCCGTTTGAAATTAGCACTAAAGTTGATTCTATGTGGATTAACGGTGAGCAGGTTTCAACGCAATCACGCCAAGATGTTTTACGTGACCGCTATATCAGTAAAAGCGAACTACCTAGAGCATACATTAAATAATGCGACTATTTTTATAACATTTTAGTTAACAGATTAAGGCATTGATAAGTACTATTTATCAATGCCTTGTTTTCCCTCAAAAATATCCCTACTATATTATTATTCATCCCTTGTCTAACAAGTCATTACCATGCGTTTTTTCGGTCTTGTTTTTTTACTCACATATTGCCCATCCCTTTTTGGTTATGCTGATCCACTTGAGGTCACTGACACTGTTAATGATCAAAAAAGACCTAAAATAGGTTTAGTACTTAGTGGCGGTGGTGCTAAAGGTGCTGCTCATGTTGGCGTTATTAAAGTCTTAGAAGCCAACCGTATTCCCGTAGACTATGTTGTAGGAACCAGTATCGGCGCTTATGTTGGTGGTTTATATGCATTAGGTCATAGTGCTCAAGAAGTAGAGCAAATAATGATGAATTTGCCTTGGGATGATAGTTACTCGGACATGATCCCTCGTGAGTTTTTAAGTATTGAAGATAAAAGGCTCAAAGACAAATACAATATTCCCTTTCGTTTAGGTTATAGCGATGGGCAGTTTAAATTACCTAAAGGTTTACTGTTAGGACAAACGGTTCAGCAATTAATGCAACAATCAACTGACCTTATTCCAACACTTTCGAGTTTTGATTATTTGGCGATACCTTATCGTGCTATTGCCAGTGACTTAGCAACGGCGCAAATGGTGGTACTCGACTCTGGCAGTTTAGGGAAGGCAATGAAAGCGTCTGCTGCTGTGCCAGGCATTGTTTCAGCAGTTGAAATTAATGGCAAACTATTAGTCGATGGCGGCATTACTAATAATTTACCTGTTGATGTGATTAAAGAGATGGGCGCCGATATTGTGATTGCGGTAGATATTGGCTCATCGCTGATCCAAGCAGATGAAATAACGGGTACTTTAGATGTTATTAATCAACTTTCTACTATTTTAACTAACAATACCACCTTAGCCCAAAAGCAACATTTAACCGCACAAGATATTTTATTGAGGCCCGCGATTGATGATTTAAGTACAACTGACTTTTCTGTTATGTCACAGGCTTTGATATTGGGTGAAGCGGTTGCGTTAGAATCCATCGATAAGCTAAAGCAATATAGCGTTAGTGAGCTAGCTTATCAGCAGTACCAACAACAAAAGCAAACGATTGCGGTGCTTGAAACACAAGCAATAGATGAGCCGATTATCGATATTCAATTAAATAATAACTCTAAGGTTAGCGATAATATTATTAAACGCCATTTTGATGTTGCGCTGGGCGATGTTATTACTAAGGAACAGCTTAAGCAGGCTATTGAGCGAGTATACGGTTTAGATGCTTTTGAGCAAGTTAATGCTGAGTTTGTTGATACAGCAGAGGGGCGCATTATAGTACTTACCACAGAGAAAAAATCTTGGGGACCTAACTTTATCAATATTGGTTTAAGTTTAAAAAGTGACTTTTCATCGCACTCAATTTTTGCTTTAGATCTTGCATATGTCATGAAAGACCTGACTCCTAACGGTGGTCAGTGGCTTAATGAAGTTAAATTTGGCTGGGAAAATGAGTTGGCCACTGAATTTTATCAACCACTCTCACAGCAGCAGCGTTATTTTTTACGTGGTCGGGCACAATACTCACGTGAAAAGTGGGAAGCGACTGATACTCGTACAGAGTTAACCAATAAATACTACCGAGGTAACTTATCATTAGGTCTTAACTACGCAGATTACGGCGTGATAGAAAGTGGTTTTACCAAAATAGATGGTTACTTAAAAAAATCCGACCCAAGAGATGACCATGAGTATGAATACAATTCAACTGGAGGTTATATTAACCTCAATTACGATACGTTAAATAGCATTAATTTTCCCACTCATGGTTTTAAGCTATCGTTTGAGGCTTTGCATTTTTATGATGAATATGATCCATTATTAACGGATGAAACTGAAACTGAGAGTGAGGCTACCCAGCTAACTTTAGATATTCGTGGAGCATTTGGCTTTAAAAACCATACTTTTGTTGGTATCGGATCATTTGCAACAGTGGTTACTGATGGGGATTTTACCGTGCATGTTTCAGAGTTAGGTGGTTTTCTGAATCTGTCAGGGTATCAACAAGATGCGCTTATTGGTGCACACAAAGTTTTTGCGGCTTTGGTTTATCAATATGATCTTGGTCGAACTGTTCCTGGTAGCTCAGAATTACCTATTTATGTTGGTACAAGCCTTGAGGCCGGTAATATGTGGCATGTAAGCCAGTCGGTAAAATTTAACGATTTAATTACCTCTGGCAGTTTATATTTAGGTACTGATACTAGCTTTGGTCCTGCAGTGCTCGGTGTTGGCTTTACAAGTGATGGTGAATATAGTGCATTTGTTTCGATAGGGAAAAACTGGTGATTTTCCTGTACCTCGAAATGTTTCATGCTATTAAACACCATTAAAATTTTTTACAATGAAACTCCCTATGTAATTCCCTATGTAATACCTGTAGTAGCCACTATGCGAGATGGGTATAAAGTATAAGTTGAGAGCAATGAAGCAAGTATTACTAAAAAATGAGCATGCAAGTGTCAGCGTAGAGCCGTTAAACTCTGAATTTGAAAAAATAACAATTTCCCATCGCCACTGTGAAGCTGAAATAAGCCTTTACGGTGGGCAAGTATTGCGATTTAAACCAACAGGGCAACAAGCACTATTATGGTTGAGTGATAGTGCTACTTACCAGAAAGAAAAAGCAATTAGAGGCGGCATTCCCCTATGTTGGCCTTGGTTTGGTGCTAATGATAAGCAAGTTGAACCTGCAGGTAATCACGGTTTTGCCCGACAATCTCAATGGACTATTGATAAGGTTAGCGCTGATGAACAGGCAACTACTATTATTTTAGTGCTTGAAGGGGAGCAGTATCATTCATTATGGCCACATGCTTTTAAAGTTGTGCAAACACTCGTGTTTGGACAGTCATTGAAACAAAGTTTAGCGATGAGTAATTTATCTACTGATGATGCTCAATACTCTGGAGCATTGCATACTTACTTTAAAGTGAGCCACCCGAGTAACGTTGTTATTGATACTTTAACAGGTGTTAACTTTGACGATAAATTAACGGGTTTAGCAAATACGCAAATAAACCGGGTGAGTTGTGTTGGTCCAATTGATAGGGAGTATCATAGTGCTGATGTTATGACATTGGTCGATAGTGATTACGAACACATTATTACCATAACCAGTTCAGGCTGTCAGCAGTGGGTGTTATGGAACCCCGGTAGTGAATTAGCAGCAACAATGGCTGATATACATGACCAAGGCGAGCATGAATATGTTTGTTTGGAAGCCGCTAATACACATTGGCAAACAATTACTGCGGGCACCACAGTAACCATGTCACAAGAAATAGCCGTTCAGCGTAACTAAAACTATTAACAGCCTCTAGCTATAGTTATGAGCGTGTCGATTACGACAAGCTCAAATGTTATTACCCAAGCTCAGCGCAATTTAATTAATACGCAAATAACGATGTAACAATGCTTGGGTAAAGTTTATTTTTAAATAAAAACCACGTGGTAAAGTCATAAAAGGCTTGCCGTTGCGATCAAACCCTTGTGTTTTAGCTTTACTGTTAGCGGCTTTAGGCCTTAATTGTAATACTTGTCCATGTTTACCATGAATATTTTCTACTTCACCGAGCACTATCATATCGGTCAACTCTTGCCAATCTTGTGCTAATAAGGCTTCTTCTTCTGCTGAGGGGGACCATAAAAATGGTGTACCAACAATGCGCTCACTAATAGGAACCTCTTTTGGCGTAATAACCGGTACCCAGAGCACTTTCGCTAATTTTTTTTTCACATAACAGGTTTGCCAAGTAACCCCCACTAAACCGGTGAGTGGTGCAACGCTAACGAAGGTAGTTTCAAGCGGTTTGGCTTGTTCATTGATGGGGAGTGATTTTAGTTCAATGCCTAAGTGAGGGAAGTCAGGCTCAGGGCGAGAGCCCGCGCTAGCACCTAAAACATGCTCAAGTAATAAACCAATCCAACCTTTATTTTTAGTTAAATCTTTAGGGATTTTTATTCCTGCGCTAAGTGCTATTTCACCTAATGTTAAGCCGGCAATATCTTGTGCTCTATTAAGTAGCTCTTGTTCCGATGCTGGAATTTCCATAGTGTTTGGCGTAACTCTCATAACGTTTAACGGTACTGTTAGTTTTGGTTTTATGACGATGTTTTTTCAAAATAAAGCCCGTATAACTCAGCTTTATTTATAACGGCTGGCTTATTATCAAGTTAATCATGAAAAAATAAAAGTAATCATTTGCTCAGTGCTCGTTAATATGGTTGAATTGATGAAAGAATTTTGAATATTGTCAGGAGTTCCTGTGATCGATGCCGAAGGCTATCGCGCCAACGTCGGCATAGTAATTGTTAATGACAAGGGACAGGTATTTTGGGCAAGGCGATATAGACAACATTCATGGCAATACCCTCAAGGGGGCGTTGATGAAGGTGAGTCAGCAGAGCAAACCATGTATAGAGAATTATATGAGGAAGTTGGCTTAAAACCTGAACATGTAAAAATTGTTGCCTCTACAAAGCATTGGCTAAAATATAAATTACCTAAACGTTTTATAAGACATGACTCTAAACCCGTCTGTATAGGGCAAAAGCAGAAATGGTTTTTATTAAAATTAACGGCACCAGAAGCATCAGTTGATTTGCTACATAGCCCACATCCAGAATTTGATGATTGGCGGTGGGTAAGTTATTGGTACCCCGTAAGACAGGTAGTGTCCTTTAAACGAGATGTTTATCGTAAAGTTATGAAAGAGTTTGCTAGTGCAGCTTTACCCTTAACTATTGACAGGCGAGTAGATCGCCGTAAACGTCGCGCTTAACATGTGATTAAGAATTATTATGATGTTACACAAATGGCCTGCCTCGTGCGGGTCATTTTATTTGTATCATAAGCTAGAGTTTTAGGTGGGGCGAGGTAAACGCTTCTATAATGTTACTCTATGAGTAACATTATAGAAGCTTTCCTCATGGTGGTACTATCTTGTTATAACAACTAAGGAATTGAATGTTAGATACTTTGCGCCGTATTGTCTTGGATTTTAGTCAAGACACCGAATTACAAAGTGCGCTAGAGCGTATGGTTCGTCAAGTGAAGGCAGCAATGCAAGCTGACTGTTGTTCTATTTACTTAGCAGATTATTATCAACAACATTTCGTTTTGATGGCCTCTGACGGCTTGAAGATTACCTCGTTAGGACAAACTTGTATTGCTTTTTCAGAAGGCTTAATCGGCTTAGTCGGAAAGCGTGAAGAGCCTTTAAATATTGTTAATGCACAAGAGCATCAAGAATTCATTCACGCACCAGAAGTACAAGAAGAAGACCTTTTCGCTTTTTTAGGCACTCCAATAATTCATCGCCGTAAAGTACTTGGCGTTATATCAGTACAACAAAAAGAGCAGCGCAACTTTACCGAAAATGATGAAGCGTTTCTTGTTACTTTGTCGGCGCAACTTGCCAGTGCATTAGCGAATGCCGAAATTAGAAACTTACTTACTTTTCAACAAGAACAAGCGCAAAGTGTTAAACAACTGCAAGGTGTTGCAGGCTCTCCTGGTATTGCTCTGAGTAGTATTGTCGTGTGTCAGCCACAAGCAGATTTAGCGGCGGTTTCGTTAAAATCTGCCCCGAATACGGGTGAACAACTATTACGATTTGAACAAGCTGTTAAGCAAACTAAAGCTGATTTTGAAGAGCTTAGTCAGCGTTTAAGTGGCACCATTAACGATGAAAGCTTAGCAATTTTTGATGTTTATAAACAATTACTTGATCATGCTAATTTAGGCAACGAAGTCAGTGAAAAAATAGCCCAAGGTTGGCGCGCTGATAGTGCTTTGAAATTAGTTATTGAGCATTATATACAGCAGTTTGAAGCAATAGATGACAGTTACCTTAAAGAGCGTGCCAGTGATATTAAAGACTTAGGCACGCGTTTATTGGTTAATATTCAACAGCAAGCGAAAGAAGAGCTAATACTACCCAAAGAGTTCATTTTATTAGCGCAAGATGTAACCGCGTCAATGGTTGCACAATACCAACAAGCAGGCTTGAAAGGCATTATCTCGCTATCAGGCTCAAATAACTCTCATGCTGCCATACTAGCTCGTTCATTAGGCTTACCAGCCATTATGGGGGTTAATGCCAGTGTACTGAACCAGTTACATCAAAAAGAAGTGATTATTGATGGTTACAGTGGTGAGCTATTTGTTAACCCTGATGACAGCCTTAAAAAAGAATACCAGTATTTACTAAGCCAAGAAGAAGCGCTTAGTGATAAGGTTATGGAAGTTGTTGATTTACCTTGTGAAACAAGTGACGGCCATACTATTGAGTTATTACTTAATGCTGGTTTATCAGCAAGTTTTGAGCAATCAAGTCACATTGGCGCTGCAGGTATTGGTTTATATCGTACTGAAGTTCCTTTTATGAACCGCCACTGCTTTCCCTCTGAACAAGAGCAAACCTTGCTATATCGAAAAGTTCTTAAATTTTTTCCAAAACATAGCGTTACCATGCGCACCTTAGATGTTGGCGGTGATAAATCATTACCTTATTTCCCAATTACCGAAGACAACCCTTTTTTAGGCTGGCGTGGCATTAGAATTACTTTAGATCACCCTGAAATATTTTTAGTACAAATACGCGCAATGCTAAAGGCTAATCAAGGGCTTAACAATCTTGAGATCATGCTACCAATGATAGCTAGTATTGAAGAGGTTGATGAATCTATACGTCTGATTAATCAGGCCTTTTATGAACTTAAAGCTGAGCTTAAAGCTAATTTGTTTAATGAGTTAAAACAAGAGTTTACCCGTAACCTAATGGATGAAATGGCAATAGAAGGTAGCTCACTTGATAATCAACTTTTAGATGGTGTGCTCATAGACAGCGTAACTAAAGCACGATTAGAAGAGAAGGCTGATATTGTCGCATCGCAACTGCATCGTCCCAAAGTTGGCATTATGCTTGAGGTTCCCTCTGTTATATTTCAAATGAAAGCACTGGCAGAGCGCGTTGACTTTTTTTCTGTCGGTAGTAACGATCTTACTCAGTATTTATTAGCGGTAGACCGTAATAACAGTCAAGTTGCTAATTTGTACGATGCTTTTCATCCTGCGGTGCTTGCGGCGCTTTATAGTATTGCTACGCAATCTGCACAGTATAATATTCCAATAAGTTTATGTGGTGAGCTGGCTTCTCAGCCAGCAGGTGCAATACTGTTATTAGCGATGGGATTTAATAAGCTAAGTATGAATGGACACAACGTTCCTCGTATTAAGTGGATCATTCGTCACATTAGCTATACACAGGCCGAGGATATTTTGCAGCACGTATTAACCTTATCTACCACTAAGCAAGTACATAGCTACTTAAATGAGCAGTTAGAAGCTGTTGGCCTGGGCGGCTTTATCCGCGCAGGTTGTTAAATTGAGTATATTATTGTTTATTTTTTTATGCTGCTTAGCACTGGGCAGTATTGTGGGGTTTTTAGCTGGCCTGCTTGGTATTGGCGGTGGTCTTATTATTGTACCCTCATTAGTTTATTTGCTGCCTATGGTTGTGGTAAATACTGAGGCAGTTATGCCTATGGCGTTAGGTACATCACTTGGCGCTATTGTTATTACCTCTTCAAGCGCGGCCTTAGCACATCATGGTAAACAAAATATTCCTTGGTTAATTGTTAAGCCTTTAATGTTATTGGTCGGGGCAGGCGCTTTGTTAGGCGCTTTTATTGCCGATTTTTTATCGACTAAGTCCCTGACTTTTTTCTTTGCCAGTGTTGTCATCTTATTAGCCATTTATATGCTTTTTTCTATTTCATTAGCGAAAGAGCGAGAAATGCCATCAACGCCAGTATTACAGCTTATTAGCTGGATAACAGGTATTATTGCGAGCTTAATGGGCATTGCAGGAGGCGCAATTTTAGTGCCGGCATTGAGTTACTTTGGTTTACCGTTGCGACATTCAATTGGTATTGCGACGGTATGTGGTGTTATGGTGGCTTTTTTCGGCTCACTCGGTTATATCATTACGGGCTTAGGTCAAGCCAATATGCCATCATGGAGTTTAGGGTATATTTATTTACCGGCACTACTTGGTATTGTGATTAGCTCTGCATTTTTTGCTCCTATTGGCGTGAAATACTCAAGTAAGTTACCCGTGAAAACCTTAAAGAAATGCTTTTCAGTATTTCTTATCATGGTGGCAATAAAAATGCTTGCTAGCTAATTACTTTAAGCTAACAGTAGGTATAATAGAGCCCACTTTATATTCTTTATTTATTAATTATGGTGACTTAGGACTAGCTTTATTACAGCTATTTATAAGCTTTAATAACGAGCATAACCCTTTGGTGCTTTTGGAAACAGAATGACAGAGCAATTTTTACAATTCCCAGTAATCGACCCCATTATTTTTAGTATTGGTCCTGTAGCCCTTCGTTGGTACGGCACTATGTATCTTATTGGCTTTATTGCTGCAATGTTTATGGCTAATAAGGCCGCAGATAATAGCAAAGGGTTATGGACAAGAGAGCAAGTAGGGGATTTATTATTCTATGGTTTTCTAGGCGTTATTTTAGGTGGCCGAGTAGGGTATGTATTATTTTACCAGTTTGACTACTTAATTGCCGACCCGCTGTATTTACTCAAAATATGGGAAGGGGGTATGTCATTCCATGGTGGTTTATTAGGTGTTATTTTAGCGATATTTATTTTTGCTAAAAAGACGAATAAGTCATTCTTAGCGGTTGGTGACTTTGTTGCACCTTTAGTACCTATTGGCTTAGGTATGGGGAGGCTAGGTAACTTTATTAATGCGGAGCTTTGGGGTCGTCAAACTGATGTACCTTGGGCGATGGTATTCCCAACCGATCCACTGGGATTGCCTCGTCACCCTTCTCAACTTTATGAGTTTTTCCTTGAAGGTGTCGTGCTCTTTATTATTTTATATGTGATTAGCCGTAAACCGCGCAGCCTTGGTTTAGCGTCAGGTACTTTCTTAATTGGTTATGGTGTTTTTAGAAGTATTGTTGAATTTTTCCGTGAGCCAGATGCGCACCTTGGTTTGTACTTTTCTTTTATTTCTAAAGGGCAGATATTGAGTATTCCAATGATCTTGATTGGTTTATTTATTATTTACTACGGTTACTTGAGTCAACAAAAATCGGCTATTGGTAATCAAAAAAGCGCAACTAACACGCATTCAGTTAAAGATAATAGTTAATAAGATAAATCAACAGTCAATTTTACAGATAAAATTAACACAATATTCAGAGAGAGAATATGAAACAGTACTTAGACTTACTTAACGATGTAATGACAAACGGTGAAGTAAAAGAAGATAGAACCGGTACCGGTACGCGTTCAGTGTTTGGGCGTCAATATCGTGTCGACTTATCAAAAGGCTTTCCTTTATTAACAACCAAGAAAGTGTTTTTTAAAGCGGTTGTCAATGAATTGCTTTGGTTCCTTTCTGGTAGCACTAACATTAATGATTTAGATGCTAAAATTTGGAATGAGTGGGCATTAGAAGATGGCTCACTTGGCCCTGTTTACGGTAAACAATGGACCGCTTGGGAAGCCAAAGACGGTAGCACCATTAACCAAGTTGATTACGTGGTTGATTTATTAAAAAATAACCCAAGCTCTCGTCGCATATTATTCCATGGTTGGAATGTTGAATACTTACCAGATGAAAAGCTAACCCCACATGAAAACGTAAAACAAGGAAAAATGGCGTTGCCACCTTGTCATTTACTTTATCAATTTCAAGTTATTAATAATAAATTGAATTTGATGTGTACTATTCGTTCAAATGATCTCTTCTTAGGTCACCCTTACTTTTGTGACTATCAAAATGCTACTCACGCACGAATAGGTGGTTATGTTCATTGATAAATAAAGAAAATGTACTGTAATTAATTTTATATATGGCGCGAAACGTTACGAACATTATTTATTGGTTGGA
>NZ_BAAAFA010000011.1:0-10796 GCF_039523295.1 Colwellia asteriadis
AGTTAATTTATCAGATGAACAATGCAAAACTGCCAGTTGATCATAAAATGTGGTACTGTAGGGTAATTAAGATTAGGCTTTAGTTTTGTGCGAAACGATTTTAGATATAACCCCCAATGTCACAAAACCATTTAATACAGCTCAAGCGGCGTTATGGGTTTATATGCTGGCACAACAGTGTGATTTAGAAGTAGGGGAGTTAGTGATGAGTATTGGCGACGCTCATATTTACTCAAACCATGTTGAGCAAGTGCAGCTGCAATTGCAGCGTACACCAACCGCTTTACCACAGTTGAAACTTAAGCGTAAACCAGCGTCAATATATGACTACAAGCTTGAAGATTTTGAACTGATTGGCTATGAGCCACAAGCGACTATTACGGCACCGGTAGCAATTTAATTACTCGTTAATTTGAACTTGAGGTAATAAGTACATCTTAAGTCGTTTTTTGTTATATTAACTGTGCTTACTTTATTTTCAACAGACTTACTATTACTGCATAAGCGGGACTAGTTATCGTTAAAAACATCAAGTTAGAAAATATAACCGAGGAACTTATTATTTAAGTTCAGGTTAAGATATTTAGATAGCCTTCCTAAGAGAGCCTTATACTTCAATACCAATCATCTAGATTGGTATTTTTTTGCCTTATTCTCCAACCTAAATAACTTCAAAAATACTAGTTGATGTTATTTTATATCGTTATTGTTTTTATTTTTACATCTACTTTATTAATTAGTAACAAGTTATTACGTTTTTCTGTTGTTTTTGTGTGTTATATTATAACGTTTTTGTTGTTTTATTATATAAGGAATTAGAATGAATTTTACACATAGCACCTATCAACGTAATGCTATTTATTTAGGTGTTGCTTTAGGTTTAACCTCCACAGCAAGTTTCGCACAACAGCCAAAAGAGGCGACTGAGCCCGTTACAAAAATAGAAGAAGTTGAAAGAATCCATATCACAACTCAACGTCAAGCCTATAGAGGTGACTTTTCTTCGCTTACTTCACCTGAATCTGTATCCGAAATTAGCCGACAATTGATAGATAATACCGGTATAGCCGAACTAACTCAGGTGTTAGATTTATCGGCGTCTGTTTCTAGACAAAATAGTTTAGGAGGCTTATGGGATAGTTACGCTATTCGCGGTTTTTTTGGTGATGAAAATGTTCCCAGTGGATATTTAGTTAATGGCTTTAATGCAGGTCGTGGTTTTTCAGGACCACGTGATATGTCAGGTATTGAACAAGTTGAGGTACTAAAAGGGCCTAAAGCAGCACTTTATGGACGTGGAGAGCCAGGTGGTACAATTAACCTTATTACTAAAAAGCCACAATTCGACCAACAAGGGCAAGTCACTGTTGAAGTCGGGAGCTATGATAAGCTGCGCCTAGAAGCTGATTTTACGGGGGAGTTAACTGAAAATGTTGCAGCCCGTGTAATCGGTTTCTATGAAACGGGTGATAGTTTTCGCGACACTTTAGAAATAGATAAGAAAGGTTTGATGGCATCTTTCTTATTTGAGCAAAGTGAGCAGTCTGTTTGGCACTATGAGCTTGAAGCTTCTCGACAAGAGATTCCCTTTGATAGGGGAATTTTAGCCTTAGGTGGAAATTTCGATATGATGCCGATTGAGCGGTTCTTAGGGGAACCTGGTGACGGGGCAACTACTACCGAAGCGCTAGGCCACCAATTACAGTGGCAATATGACTTTTCAGATAACTGGTATGTTAATTCTGGTTTAACTTATCGCTCAACGAGGTTACAAGGTACATCAAGTGATGCTGAAGTTTCACCGGTACGTCAAATGCTCTATTACGATGGTCGAACCTTAACGAGGCAACGTCGCGCTAGAGATTATGATACAGATCAATTTGTTATTCGTTCAGAAGTATCGGGTAGGTTCATGACAGGCGCTATCGAACATCAGTTAATGGTAGGTGTTGATTATGATTTGTTTGATTATGACCGAGATTATCGCGTTTATCGTGCGCCTGCTTTGAATACGGGTCCAACTAAAGCAATGCTTCATGCTATTGATATATATCAACCACTTTATGGTCAGCATGAACTGCCTACACCGATACCCGCTATTGTGCGTGTGCAAAAACAAAAAGCAACAGGTTTATATGTACAAGATCAATTACAGTTAACAGATGAGCTCCATGTTAGGCTTGGTGGTCGTATTGATTGGTTAGAGCAAACATTAGACGATCAGTTAAAAGGCTTTTCAGCTAAGCAGTCAGAAAATCACTTTAGCCCGCAATTAGGTTTGGTATATCAGCTTAAAGATAATTGGTCGCTTTACACTAGCTATGGTGAAGGTTATCGATTGAACTTTGGCACAGATAGTAACGGTGAAGGTTTTAAACCAAATCAAACTAAATCAGCTGAGGTAGGTACTAAATTTACCTTATTTGACAATAAACTTGATATAACATTAGCTTATTTTGATAGTCTTCAGAAAAATATCATTGTCGCTGATACACTAAACCCTGGTTACCATACCGCTATTGGTCAAGCCAGCAGTAGTGGCTTTGAAGTAGACATTGCGGGACAACTGCCAGCAGAGATAGATGTTTGGTTTTCATATGCATATATTGATGCGCAAGTTGATAAAAATGCCATTGATACCGGTTTAGGGGTTAGCATTCAAAAAGGCGATGAATTACTAAATATTCCCGAAAACAGTGCGAGTTTACAACTGAGCAAAATATTTTCTCTTTACGATAATGATTTGACCTTAGGGGCTGGAGCGACTTACATTGATAAACGCTTAGGGCAACGGGGATCTGATTTTTATTTACCAGCCTATACGGTAGTAAATATGTTTGCTAAGTACAATGTGTCTTCACAAATTGATCTTAAGTTAGAGGTACATAACGCTTTTGATAAAAAGCACTTTACTAATGCTTATACTCAAATATGGGTGCAACCAGGTGATCCTCGTACTATTGATTTTAATTTAACATACCAATTTTAATTAGAATAACTTATCTAAGAAGAAGCGTTTAGCCGACCCTTCGGGCAGCGTTTGTTAGGACTTTTTACTGCGTTATCGTCATTTTATGTGAAAAGAACCACATTATAATGGCTTTGGTCCGTATAAATACTCAACAATGCGCTGTAAAAGTAATCTCGAATGTTCCACAGAACGTAACATTTATTCTATGAGATAGAGATTAGAAAGGAGCTGTTATTAAGAAGGTAAAGGCGAGTAAAGTTATTTTACTCGCTTTTTATTGTAGCTCTAACTTTAAATCAAAAAGTTAACACTCAGTAATATTTACCGCTAAACCGCCGCGTGAGGTTTCTTTATATTTGGTCTTCATGTCATTACCGGTTTCCCACATGGTTTTAATTACTTTATCTAGAGAAACTTTTTGTGTACCGGTACCGCGAAGTGCTAAACGAGAGGCGTTAATCGCTTTAACTGAGCCCATAGCATTGCGCTCAATACAAGGAACTTGTACTAAACCGCCTACGGGATCGCAAGTTAAGCCTAAGTTATGCTCCATGCCGATTTCGGCAGCATTTTCTACTTGTTGTGGCGTACCACCTAAAATTTCAGTTAACGCACCTGCAGCCATTGAACAAGCAACACCCACTTCACCTTGACAACCCACCTCAGCACCAGAAATAGACGCATTGGTTTTATATAAAATACCAATAGCAGCTGCGGTTAGTAGATAGCGAATACAATCATCATCAGAAACAGGTTTCACAAACTTATCGTAATAACATAATACCGCTGGAATAATACCTGCTGCACCATTTGTAGGTGCTGTTACTACACGGCTACCAGCAGCATTCTCTTCATTGACTGCCATGGCAAATAAGTTAACCCAATCCATTGCATTGAGTGGATCGTTTGACTTTTCTACCGATAAGGTACGGTAAAGCGCAGGAGCGCGTCGAGAAACTTTTAATCCACCAGGGAGAATACCTTCGGTGGCAATTCCTCGATCAACACTACTTTTCATTGCACTCCAAATATTCACAAGCTTGGCGCGAATAGTGGCTTCATCGGCTAAACACTTTTCATTATTCATCATAATAGTACTAATGCTTAAGCCGAGTGTGTGAGCTTCATTTAGGAGTTCTTCAGCACTACTGAAAATATGCGGGCGTTGAATGTTACTATGCAATGATAAGGCTTTGTCTTTTTCTTTTTCAAAGTCGCAATCTTGAACAATAAAGCCACCACCAATCGAATAGTAAGTTTGCTCTAATAGCAATACGTCATCTTGATAAGCATAAAGGGTCATCGCGTTAGCATGTGCAGGTAATGTTTTTCTGCGGTGGTAAATTATTGCGTTATCTTTTGGAAAGCTAACCACTTTATGCTCACCTAAGTTGATGGTTTGTGTTTTTACCACTTCGGCTAAAATGCTTTCGATAGAGTCAACAGGAATATCTTCAGGGTTTTCGCCTGATAAACCTAATATCACAGCTTTACCTGTGCCGTGACCAATCCCCGTTTGTCCTAAGGAGCCAAACAATTCGCATCGCACTCTGTTGGTTGTTGATAACAGCTGCTCAGTTACTAAAGCATCGGCAAATAATTTTGCCGCTTTCATTGGACCAACCGTATGCGAGCTAGATGGACCAATACCAATAGAGAACATATCAAATACACTAATCATGATGTTTTTCCGAATAAATTTTTGATGGTTTGCTTTTTATTAGAATTATTGTCGGTAATTTTAGCTGAAAGTTATCAGTTTGAAAAACAAAAACTACGTAAAATATAAACTATTTACGACTAATAGCGTTGCCTTTCGATATAACTAATTTAATTGTTGTATGAGATCTTTCAGCATAGAAGCCGTAGCTCCCCATATATTATAGTGCTTGTAGGGCATAAAATGAACATTATGAGGGTTGCCATTATAATGGGTACTGATAGTGTATTGTTTAGATGAACTAAAAAAGTGTTGTAAGGGCACTTGAAATATTTCAGCTACTTCATTTTTGTCTAATAAAAACTGCTGCTTATTATCAATCATGGCTACAATTGGAATAACATGAAAGCCGCTAATTGTTTGGCACGGGGGTAATGTACCTAAAATATTAACAGCAGACGCTAATAAACCAATTTCTTCTTGTGCTTCTCTTAATGCAGTTGCGGTTGGATTAGCGTCACTTGGCTCTACTTTACCGCCAGGAAAGCTAACTTGTGATGGGTGGTGTTTTAGATGGCTTGCCCGTTTCGTCAGTAAAACTTGTAAGCCATCGTGAGTGTGTTCACCTTCAATTAGCGTAATTAATACTGCTGCCGACTTAAGTGGTCTAGGGTGAATATAGTTATGACTTGACTGCCCAAGTTGCAGCAAATTAAAACGTAATAAAAAATCGTCTTTAGTCATAACTACCACACTGTGTTAAAAGCTATCGTTAAAAGCTATCGTTAAAAGCTATCGTTAAAAGCTATCGTTAAAAGCTATCGTTAAAAGCTATCGTTAAAAGCTACTTTGTTACTTATAATTTAACAGGTTAATTTGGTGAGTACAGGTAATATGCAATTTACTTTATCAAAAGTCTCTTGGTATTCGCTTAATGCCGTTGAATCAGCTACTAAGCCACCACCAGCCCAGCAATGAACGGTATTTACCTGGGTACTTTCATTATGCTGACATACTAAGGTACGTATAGTAATGCTGGTATCCATGGTGCCACATTGAGAAACATAGCCAATAGAGCCGCAATATATACTACGGCGGTGAGGCTCTAGCTCTTCAATTATTTCCATCGCTCGTATTTTGGGTGCGCCAGTAATTGAGCCGCCAGGAAAAGCGCCGCGGAGTAAGTCGGTGGCGTTTTTATCATGACCAAGTTCTCCTTCTACCGTACTCACTAAATGGTGCACTGCGGGAAAACTTTCAATATCAAATAACTTAGGTACTTTTACCGTGCCAGCTTGGCAAACTTTACTCATGTCGTTACGCAGTAAATCAACAATCATTAAATTTTCAGCACGGTTTTTAATTGAGTTTTTTAACTCAGTTGCGATGACTTCATCTTGCGCGGTATCACTGTGACGAGGCGCTGTGCCTTTGATGGGCTTACTTTGGACTCTACCTTGACGTAATTGTAAAAAACGCTCAGGTGAAACACTTAAAATAGCTGAATTCTCAAGGCGTATAAACGCGGAAAAAGGCGCTTTATTCGCGGCTCTTAACGCTAAGTAAGCTTGAAATTCATCCCCTTGATAGTGGCTCGTAAAACGTTGAGCTAAGTTAATTTGGTAACAGTCACCAGAGAGTAAATAACGCTGTACTTGGTTAAACTTTTCAATATAACTGGCCTGAGTCATATTGGCTAACCATGGCTGTGTTAAGCAAAAAGGTGGGCTTACGTTTGCAGATTCAGTAACGATTTCTTGAATGTTTTTGGTTAGTGATGCACGTTGTTTTTCTGGGCAAACCAAATAGAAGTTATTGGTTTTGTTATCAAAAACTATTGCTTGTTGGTAAATGCCTACGGCCATTTCAGGTAAGTTAATATCTTGCTCTGCAATAGAGGGGAGTTTTTCAAAGCGTCGACCTAAGTCATAAGCAAAATAACCTAAAGCACCTCCTAAAAAAGGCAATAACTGATGAGGTGCTTGTTCATCGCCTAATAATTGTTGCTGTACCGAATGTAATAAACTTAATGGTTCATCATCACATTCAATAATACGTTCATTTTGAATGGCTGTTTGCCTGTAAGTAATCGTTGTGGTTTTATTTTGTGTGATTAGCGTCGCTTGAGGTTGCCAAACGATAATATCAAAACGGCTATCAACATGATTACTTTGACAAGAGTCTAACCACATTGCCCATGGCTGCTTAGCAAAACAAGCAAACACTGTTTCAGGCGTGGTGTTTTTCGATAATGTTAATAGCTGTGCAGTGATATTTAAATTTATAGGTGTTGAAGGTAATGCATTAAACAAGATTAAATCACTCAGAGTATTCGCCAGTAAAATAGTTATTATCAGCCATTACCGCTGGCAGCACTTTTAATAGCGAGTTATGATATACAGTTAAACGCATTATAACTTTACACCCTTAAATTTTATATAGTTGTTAAATCATTTCTACAACAAAGCTAATATTTTTAAACCAAGGTAATAGAGAGCACTATGGCCATTATAAAACAACAAGACTTAATCGATAGTATTGAAGATGCATTACAATATATTTCTTACTATCATCCATTGGATTTTATTCAAGCGTTAGAAAAAGCGTATAACAAAGAAGAAAGCCAGCCAGCAAAAGATGCTATTGCACAAATTTTAATTAACTCGCGTATGTCAGCACAGGGCAAGCGTCCTATTTGTCAAGATACGGGTATTGTTACTTGTTTCGTTAAAGTGGGTATGGCAGTTCAGTGGGATAAAACTGATATGACTGTACAACAAATGGTTGATGAAGGCACACGCCGTGCTTATTTAAATCCAGATAATCCATTACGAGCGTCAATCGTTGCAGACCCTGCCGGAAAACGTATTAATACTAAAGATAATACGCCGTCAGTTGTTCATATTGATATGGTGCCGGGTGACGGCATTGAAGTGATGATTGCGGCAAAAGGCGGCGGCAGTGAAAACAAAACCAAAATGGTCATGTTAAACCCGTCAGACTCTATTGCTGATTGGGTTGTAAAAACACTACCAACAATGGGCGCAGGTTGGTGTCCACCGGGTATGTTAGGTATAGGTGTTGGTGGTACGGCTGAAAAAGCGGGGGTTTTAGCGAAAGAAAGCTTAATGGACCCGGTTAATATTCAAGAGCTAATTGAGCGCGGTCCACAAAATGCTGAAGAAGAATTACGTTTAGAAATTTTCGAACGTGTAAATAACTTAGGTATTGGCGCACAAGGTTTAGGTGGTTTAACAACAGTGGTTGATGTGAAAATTAACTCAGTGCCTACTCATGCAGCATCTAAGCCAGTCGTTATGATCCCAAATTGTGCGGCAACCCGCCACGTTCACTTTCATTTAGATGGCTCAGGTCCTGCGGATTTAACACCACCTAAACTAGAAGATTGGCCTGAAATTACTTGGGAAGTAGGAGATGATGTTCGTCGGGTAAATGTTGATGACTTATCGAAAACCGATATTAGCGAGTGGAAAACAGGCGAAACAGTGTTACTTAGTGGCACTATTTTAACCGGCCGTGATGCTGCGCATAAACGTATTCAAGAAATGCTAGCTAAAGGTGAAAAACTACCGGTAGACTTTACTAACAAGTTTATTTATTACGTTGGTCCTGTTGATGCTATCGGTAATGAAGCGGTAGGTCCTGCGGGTCCAACAACGGCAACACGTATGGATAAATTTACCGAAATGATGTTAGCTGAAACTGGTTTATTAGGCACTATTGGTAAAGCTGAGCGTGGCGCAGCTACCGTAGAAAGTATTAAGAACCATAAGTCAGTGTACCTAATGGCTGTAGGTGGTGCTGCATATTTAGTGTCTAAAGCAATCAAAAAAGCGAAAGTCGTTGCTTTTGAAGATATGGGAATGGAAGCTATTTATGAGTTTGAAGTGGAAGATATGCCGGTAACGGTAGCTGTTGATAGTAGCGGGGAGTCTGCTCACGTTACGGGGCCAGCACTTTGGAAAGTTAAAATTGAAGAAGCGCATACAAAAAAATAAATAAGTAATATATTTGCTTATTTAGGGAGGGTGATCTTTCAGCCCCTAGTATAAAAAAAGCGACTTAAGTCGCTTTTTTATACTTTTTTTTCACTTTCCTAGTAATTTACCTTAACTGGATTAAACTCAATAATAAGATTTGATTAACATAAATTTTTATAATGAGTAACTTTATTTTTCAAGACGAAGTTGAACTAGAAGAAGACAATACGCTTATTAAAAAGAAAGATAAGTATTGGAAGATACTGGTTGTTGATGATGATGAATCCGTACATCAAGTAACGAAACTTGTTTTATCTGATGCAGAAATAGAGCATCGTAAGTTAATTATAGTCTCAGCGTACTCGAGTGAAGAAGCGCAGGAAATCTTACAAAAAGACGATTCATTTTGTATGGCGTTTGTTGATGTTGTGATGGAAACGGATCATGCAGGATTAGAGCTGGTTGAATGGATCCGCAAAGAGCATGGCAATCAAGCAATACGGTTAGTTTTGAGAACAGGTCAAGCTGGCACGGCTCCTGAGGCAAAAGTTATTAAAGAGTTTGATATTAATGACTATAAAGAGAAAACTGATTTTACCGCCAATAAAATGATCACTACCGTTTATGCCAGCATTCGTGCTTATCGCGATATTATGACCATTAAACGTAGTCTAGACGCCTTTAAAAAGCTTATTGAAGCGACACATGATTTACTTAAAATAAATCAACTGAAAAGCTTTGGTTCAGCAGCTTTAAACCATTTATTGGCATTGATGAACGTTGACAGTTCAGCTTTATACATAGCCAGAACACAAGTGGACTTTTCAGATCAAGCAAGTAGCTGCATTATTGCTTGCACCGGTAAGTATATCTGTGAGTCTAACTCGTTAGAAGAGTCAGATATTAGCGAAGATGTGAAAGAAAAAATACAGCAAGTTTTTATTGATAAGGCACACTATAGCGATGAAAGCTGTTTTGTTGGTTATTATCACTCCTCAAGCAATGCCGCATCAGTACTTTATATCGAATTCGAAGATGACAAAGAGCACTTTAAAGCAAGTCTCGCTGAGCTTTTTGCAACCAATGTGGCTTTAATTTTAGAGAGCTTAGCAAAGCAGCAAGAAATAGAGAAAACCCAAAAAGAGTTGCTGTTTATTGTCGGTGAAGCCGTTGAAGCGCGTAGTAAAGAAACAGGCGCTCATGTGCGCCGAGTTGCTGCTATTTGTGAACTAATGGCGCAAAAACTTAATTTAGGCGACTCTTTTATTGAAGCTATCCGCCTCGCTGCTCCATTACATGATTTAGGGAAAATCGCCATTCCAGAACACATACTGCACAAGCCGGGAAAATTAGAGGGGGAAGAGTGGGAGACCATGAAATCGCATGCTCAAATAGGCGCGGATATTTTAAACAAGTCAACG
The DNA here is from genome assembly GCF_039523295.1 of Colwellia asteriadis. Lineage (NCBI taxonomy): Bacteria > Pseudomonadati > Pseudomonadota > Gammaproteobacteria > Alteromonadales > Colwelliaceae > Colwellia > Colwellia asteriadis. The sequence goes on from NZ_BAAAFA010000011.1 coordinate 10,054, forward strand.
GTAAGTGTTTCTAAGCTCGCCGCGCGACTTGCTCATTATCATCATGAGAATTGGGACGGAAGCGGATACCCAGAAAAACTAAAAGGAGAGGATATTCCTCTTGAAGCGAGAATTATGGCCGTTGCCGATGTATTTGATGCGCTTGGCTCAAAACGTTGCTACAAGTCTCCTTGGAGTAACGAAGAAATTAAAGCGTTTATGCTAGATGAGAAAAATAAAAAATTTGAAGGAAGGCTCGTTGATGTGATTCTTGATAATTTTGAAGAGTTCTCTGATATTAGGGTGCAACACCCGGACGACTTTTAGCTAACGTAATATTTATTCATATAGCGTGAATTTGTAGCTTTTTCTAAAGAAATGAATTGCTATTAATAGTCTGCCTTTAAAACTATCAACAAACGATTAGGTAGATTATTTAAAAGGGTGGTCAATTAGATTTTACAGGGAGTGAAGTTGCTTACTTTTACAGTGAACTGACGATCTGTCTTTGTACTTTGGTAAAGCCAAGTTATTTAATTTAAACTTAAGAATTGGTTGTGGGAGCTTTTATTTTATGAAGAGGGAACTGACGACTTGTCATTTATGCTTTGGTAAAACCAGGTTATTTTAATTTAAGAATTGGTTGCGGGAGCCAGATTTGAACTGACGACCTTCGGGTTATGAGCCCGACGAGCTACCAGGCTGCTCCATCCCGCGTCCGAATGACCTAAATTAATAGGAAGCCAATAAGTTTTTAATTCTAC